>JADZDA010000139.1 GCA_020851255.1 Burkholderiales bacterium
CGGCTACCAGCCCGCGACCGCGCGGCTCAAGCCCGAGGGCGGACGCACGATCGGCAGCATCCTGCTCGACGCGTCGTTCTCGCCGGTCCGGCGGGTGAGCTACGCGGTCGAGAGCGCGCGCGTCGAGCAGCGCACCGACCTCGACAAGCTCGTGCTCGACATCGAGACCAACGGCGTGGTCGAACCGGAGCAGGCGGTGCGCTACGCCGCGAGCGTGCTGGTCGAGCAGCTCTCGGTCTTCGCCGACCTGAAGGGCACCGACGTGCCGGTCGCCGAACGCAGCTCGCCGCAGGTCGACCCGATCCTGCTGCGGCCGGTCGACGACCTCGAACTCACGGTCCGCTCGGCGAATTGCCTCAAGGCGGAGAACATCTACTACATCGGCGATCTGATCCAGCGCACCGAGACGGAGCTCCTCAAGACGCCGAACCTCGGACGCAAGTCGCTCAACGAGATCAAGGAAGTGCTGGCGTCGCGCGGCCTGTCGCTCGGGATGAAGCTCGAGAACTGGCCGCCGGCGGGACTCGACCGGCCCTGACGCGCGCTCCCGCCGACGCCGCCGCGGGCTTCGGACGCGACGACGGCGGTGGAATCGGCCCGACGCCGAGCCGGAACGGATACGACGACGGAATCAAAGAAGAAGAACCGAGCGCCGTGGGAATCGGCGCCGCTGGATCGAAAGGACAAGCCCCATGCGACACCGCCACGGACAACGCAAGCTCAACCGGACGAGCAGCCATCGCGTCGCGATGCTGCGCAACATGACCAACTCGCTGTTCACGCACGAGGCGATCCGCACGACATTGCCCAAGGCGAAGGAACTGCGCCGGGTCGCCGAGCCGCTGATCACGCTCGGCAAGGAGCCGACGCTCGCACACCGCCGCCTCGCGTTCGACCGCCTGCGCGACCGTGCCGTGGTCACCAAGCTCTTCAACGAGCTCGGCCCGCGCTACAAGGCGCGGCCGGGCGGCTACCTCCGGATCCTCAAGTTCGGATTCCGGCAGGGCGACGCCGCACCGATGGCCTACGTCGAACTGGTAGACCGGCCGGTGCCGGCCGAGGGCGCGAAGTCCGAAGGCTGATCGCAGGCGGTTTCCAGCGGAGGCCGGGCGCGGGTGCCCGGCCTTCGTTCTTGTGGTGCACACCTTTGCGGGTCCGACGATTTCTCGGCTGCGCGTCCGGCGTTGTACGATCGCGGGATGGACGGAGCGATACTCGTCACCGGAGGCGCCGGATACATCGGCTCTCACATCGTCGTCGCCCTGGCTCAGGCCGGGCACACGCCGATCGTGCTCGACGATTTCTCGAACAGCGCGCTCGACGTGATGCCGCGCCTCGAGGCGCTCGGCGGACGCCCGATCCCCCTGATCGTCGCCGACGTGCGCGACATGGTCGCGCTGCGCAGGACCTTCCACGACCATCCGATCGCCGGGGTCGTCCATTGCGCGGGCCTCAAGTCGGTGGGCGAGGGCGAGGAGCGTCCGCTCGCCTACTGGGACGTGAACGTCGGCGGCACGATCGCGCTCGCCGAGATCATGGGCGAAGCCGGTGTGGCGCGCCTGGTCTTCTCGAGTTCGGCGACCGTGTACGGCCAGCCGGACGTGCTGCCGGTGCCCGAGACGGCGCCGCTCAGGCCCCAGAGCGTCTACGGCCGCACCAAGCGCACCGCCGAGGACTTCCTGCGCGACCTGACCCGAGCCAACCCGAACTGGCGGATCGCGATCCTGCGCTATTTCAATCCGGCCGGCGCCCATCCTTCGGCGCGCATCGGCGAGGCGCCGACCGCGCGACCGCAGAATCTCGTGCCGCTGCTGTGCCGGATCGCCGCCGGCGAGGCGCCGCAGCTCGCGATCTACGGCAGCGACTGGCCGACGAGCGACGGAACCGGGGTGCGCGACTACCTGCATGTGCAGGACCTCGCCGAGGGACACGTCGCCGCGCTGGGCTTCCTGTCGGAGAACGCCGGGGCCGTCACGCTCAACCTCGGCATGGGCCGGGGGTCGTCGGTGCTCGAAGTCGTCCACGCGTTCGAGCGCGCCTGCGGTCGTCGCATCGCGCGCGTGTTCGCGGCGCGGCGTCCGGGTGACGTCGCCCGCTACTACGCCGATCCCTCGGCGGCGAACCGGCTGCTCGGCTGGCGCGCGTCACGCGACCTCGCCACGATCTGCGCCGACGCCTGGCGCTGGCAGCAGGCCGGCGGACGCTACTGAGGCCGGCCGGTCCGGCGCAGGCGCGCGAGCTCCTCGCGCAACCAGTCCCGCGCGCGCGACTCGCGGCCCCCGCAGCGGACGAGGTACGGCTCGCCGCTGGCGCTGCTCGCGCTCGCGACGTAGTCGACGAACGCGTCGGCGCTGCCGATCATCGGACGCGAGACCTCGAGCTTGCGGGCCAGGTGATCGCGCGCATCGGGGCCGGGATACTCGACGCCTCCGCGTACGAAGAGGCAGGGCGAGCCGGCGACGAACGCGAGCAGCGCCTGGATCTCGCGATCGGCCCGTTCCGGCGCGCCGCGCGCGACCGGAGCGGCGGACGCCGTGGCGCACGCGAGCACGATCGCCGCGACCCGGCTGACCGCGGTGCGGCGTTTCATGGCGCCGTGAACACGAGCGCCGCGACGATCGGCGCGTGATCCGAGGAATCGACTCGCGCGACACCGGACTCGATCGGTGTCATGCCGCGGATGTAGAGGTGGTCCGCCGGCAGGCCGAGGAACCGCGAGCGACCGTCGCGGTCGGGAACGACGGCGGCCAGGCCGATCCGGCCGAGGATCTCGTCGAGCGAAGCCGCGCGCACCGGACTCCAGGTATTGAAATCGCCGCCCACGACGATCGGACCACGGTGCGCGGCCAGCGTTCGCGCGAGCGCTTCGAGCTGGCGCCGGTAGCCGGCGAGCGCCGGGGAGAAATTCACCGAATGCACGCTGGCGACCGCCAGCGTGTCCGAGCGGCCGGCGATGCGGAACCAGGCGACCACGGACGACTTGGGCGGGACCCCGGCAGGTTCGGGCTCGCGCAGGACGCAGTAGTCGATCGGCGCGATCGGCGCGGCGACGAGCGCTCCGGTGGGGCCGAGCGGGGCGGACCCGGCCTCGGCCTGGACCCAGCGGGCGCGTGCGGCATCCAGCGTGACGCGCATCGCCGGCTCGAGCAGGGACTCCTGCAGGAGCACGAGTCCGCCCGCGGCGAGGAAGCGCGCGAGGTCGCGATCCCAGCCCGGACGCGCGTTCTTGTGGATGTTCCACGAAACGACCAGCAGCGGCGATCCTGACTCGAACTCGCCGGATCGGGCATCGGAGACACCGGTCCGCGGGACGTCCTGACAGCGGCGTTCGTGCGGCGCGCTCGCCTCGGTGGTCCGAGCGCGGTCCTGGTCGGGCACGGTCGCACAGGCCGCGAGCGCGGCGACCATCGCGAACGCCGTCAGCGTGCCGGACGCACGGCGAGTGCGGCGGCGGCCGTACGCCGGCATGTCAGTCACCGGCGGCCGCCGACGCGACGACCTTGAGCGCCTCGGCGCGGATCTCCTCGGTGAGTCTCGCCTTGAGGTTCGAGAACTCCGGGGTCGTCTTCACCGTGTACAGGCGCGGATGCGGGATCGGCACGACCACGTCGGCCTTGATCCGTCCGGGACGCGCGCTCATGACCACCACGCGGCTCGCCATGAAGATCGCCTCCTCGATGTCGTGCGTGACGAAGAGCACGGTGGTCTTCTCGGACTCCCAGATCGACAGCAGCAGTTCCTGCATCAGTCCGCGCGTCTGGTGGTCGAGCGCGCCGAACGGTTCGTCGAGCAAGAGGATCTTCGGAGCGTTCGCGAGCGCGCGCGCGATCGCCGTGCGCTGCTGCATGCCGCCCGAGAGCATGCGCGGATGGTGCCGCTCGAATCCGGCGAGCCCGACCTTGTCGATCCAGTGCCGCGCGACCTCGGCCTGCCGGGCCGCGGGCACGCCCTTCTCGCGCAGGCCGAAGCGCACGTTTTCCTCGACGGTGAGCCAGGGGAACAGCGTGTAGCTCTGGAACACCATGCCCCGGTCGGCGCCGGGGCCAGCGACCGGAACGCCGTCGAGCAGCACCCGGCCGACGGTCGGCTCGTCCAGTCCGGCGACGATCCGCAGCAGCGTGCTCTTGCCGCAGCCCGACGGGCCCAGGATCGTGATGAAATCGTTGTCGGCGACCGTGAGCGAGACCGGGGTCAGTGCCACCGTCGGCGCGCCCCCGCGCACGCCGGGGAAGGTCCGGCCGACGCCGTCGATCACCAGCTTGCTCAAGACTCCCCCCGTAGCTCGCTGCGCGAGCCTCCACCCAGGGGGCGGCCGCGCCCTCGGGGCGGCCCGTCGGGCGCGGGGTGTTCCCCCCGTAGCTCGCTGCGCGGCCTCAAGCGAGGCTCCACGGATAGAGGCGCTGATTGAGCGCCTTGAACGCGAAGTCGGAGACGAGTCCGATCAGCCCGATCATGATGATGCCGAAGATGATCTGCCCGGTGTTGAGCAGGGCCTGGCTGTCGGTGATCATGTGCCCGATGCCGGACGACGCGCCGATCAGCTCGGCGACGATCACGTAGGTCCACGCCCAGCCCAGCACCAGGCGCAGCGTCTCGGCGATCTGCGGGGCGGCGCTCGGCAGCAGGACGCGCCGCACGATCCCGCCGGCGCCGGCGCCCAGCGTGTAGGCGGCCTCGACCAGGTCGCGGCGCGTCGAGCCGACGGTCACCGCGACCATCAGCACGATCTGGAAGAACACGCCGATGAAGATGACGAGGAGCTTCTGCGTCTCCCCGATCCCGGCCCACAGGATCAGCAGCGGGATGAAGGCGGACGCGGGCAGGTAGCGCGCGAACGAGACGAACGGCTCGAAGAACGCCTCGACCGGCTTGTAGGCGCCCATCGCGATGCCGAGCGGCACGCCGAGGATCGCGGCGAGCACGAAACCGCCGAGCACGCGCCAGACCGTGATGCCGACGTCGAGCGCGAAGTCGTGGCGCGTGAACAGCGTCCAACCCTCGGCGAGCATCGTCAGCGGGTCGGCGAGGAACGTGCGAGAGACGAATCCGCCCAGCGTCGCGAACGCCCATGCCGCGACGAACAGGACGAAGAAGGCGATCCCGAGCGCGACGCGACGCGACCGGGCGACCGGGACCAGTGGTTTCATCCGCGGGGGTCCCGGGTCGAAGGCTCGGGTGGCGGGAGCGCGGCGATCGGCGTGTCGTCCGCGGGTCGCGGCACGACGCCTTCCGGCGGGCGAACCGCGCCGCGTCCGGACGCCGCCGCGACGGTCGCGGCGGCTGCCCCGACGCGGCCGGCGGCGCCTACTGGATGAACCGCGTGTCCGCGAGCTTCGACAGGTCGGGGATCTGCCTGATGATCCCGACTTCGAGCAGCAGGTCGGCGGCTTCCTTGCTGAACTGTGCGTGCGGGCCGGCGAAGAACGCCTTGTTCGCGGCGCGGTCCTGCCAGCGCAGGTACTTCTGCGAGGCCTCGAACTGCTCGCCGGACTGTTTCACGTCGGCGCCCATGATCTCGAAGCTCCTCTTCGGTTCCTTCTGGATCATGTCGATCGCGTCGAAGTAGGCGTCGGCGAGCGCCTTCGCGGCTTTCGGGTTTTCGGCCAGGAACTTGGGCGTGCAGCCGAACGTGTCCATGATCATCGGATAGTCGAGCGTCGTGGCGATGATCTTGCCGGCCTGGGGATTCGACCGGACGGTGGAGAGGTAGGGCTCGTAGGTCATCGCGGCGTCGTTCTGGCCGGCGACGAACGCCTGCGCGGCGGGGCCGGGCTCGAGGTTGACCACGGTGACGTCCTTGACCGAGAGGCCGTTCTTTTTCAGGAACCAGGCGAGCGTGAAGTACGGCGCGGTCCCCGGCGCCGAGGCGGCGACCGTCTTGCCCTTCAAGTCGGCGATCTTCTGTACGTTCGAGCGAACCGCCATCCCGTCGGCGCCGTAGCTCTTGTCCATCTGGAAGATCTGTGTCGTCGCCACCCCGTTGGCGTTCCAGACGATCCAGGTCTCCACGGTCGTCGCGGCGCACTGGATGTCTCCCGACGCGATCGCCAGGTGTCGGTCCTTCTGCGGGATCTTCCTGAGCGTGACGTCGAGGCCGTGCTTCTTGAAGAGCCCCGCCTCCTTGGCCAGGGTGAGCGGCGCGAATCCGGTCCATCCGGACAGCCCGATCGCGACCTTGGTTTCCTGGGCGAGGGCCGACGACGCGAGCGCGAGCCCGGCGGCCAGCGTGACGAAGCGCTTCATGGCGAACATCCTTCGACGTTGATCGGGGCGCGTGCCCGCCCCGGGGCCTTGGGGGACCGGCGAGGAGACGCCCCCCAAACCGCTTACGATGCCATCATTCCGGGAAGACGTCGAGGCCCCCGGCGGAACTCGCGATCGCCGTGAGCCGGCCGCTCCGCCCGAGCTCGGTCGCGCGCGCGATCTCCGGCGCGAGCAGCCGGTCGGTGTCGATCGACGGGCACAGTTCCCGGAGCAGCCCGTGGACCTGTTCGAGCGGCGCCGAGGTCCGCAGCGGGCGCAGGAACTCGATGCCCTGGGCGGCGACCAGCAACTCGATGCCGACGATGTGCGCGGTGTTGTCGATCATCGGGCCGAGGCGGCGCGCCGCGAACGTGGCCATGCTCACGTGGTCCTCCTGGTTCGCCGACGTCGGCAGGCTGTCGACGCTCGCCGGGTGCGCGAGCGACTTGTTCTCGGACGCCAGCGCCGCGGCGGTCACGTGCGCGATCATGAACCCCGAGTTGAGGCCGGCGTCGGCGGTGAGGAACGGGGGAAGCCGCGACACCGTCGTGTCGATCAACATCGCGATGCGCCGCTCGGCGATGGCGCCGATCTCGGCGATCGCCACCGCGAGCGCATCGGCCGCGAGCGCGACCGGCTCGGCGTGGAAGTTCCCGCCGGACAGCAGCGCGGCATCGGCTCCGCCGGCGAACACCAGCGGGTTGTCGGTCACCGCGTTCGCCTCGCGCAGCAGGACCTGCGCGACGTAGCGCGCCTGGTCGAGGCAGGCGCCCATCACCTGCGGCTGACAGCGGATGCTGTACGGGTCCTGGACGCGGTCGTCCCCGTCGAGATGCGAGCGCCGGATCGCGCTGCCGCCGAGCAGCATCCGATACGCGCGCGCCGCATCGATCTGGCCGGGATGTCCGCGAACCGCGTGGATGCGCTCGTCGAACGGGACGTCGCTGCCGCGCACCGCGTCGACGGTGAGCGCTCCCGAGACGATCGCCGCGCAGAACAGGTGCTCGAAACGCAGCAGCGCGTCCAGCGCGAGCGCGGTGGACACCTGCGTCCCGGTGATGAGCGCCAGCCCCTCCTTGGGCCCGAGCGCCAGCGGGACGATTCCGGCCCGCGCGAGCGACGCCGCCGCCGGCACGCGACCGCCGGCGTCGTCGACGAACTCGCCTTCGCCCATCAGCGCCGCCGTCATGTGCGCGAGCGGCGCGAGATCGCCGGAGGCGCCTACCGAACCCTGCGCCGGGATGCAGGGGACGAGCCCCGCGTTGTGCGCGGCGATGAGCGCGTCGACGACCGTCTCGCGCACGCCGGAGTGGCCGCGCGCGAGGCTCGCAGCCTTGAGCGCGAGGACCAGCCGCACCACGCGCGGGGCGAGCGGTGCGCCCACGCCCACGCAGTGCGACCGGATGAGGTTCTGCTGGAGCGCCGCGAGTTCAGGCGCCCGGATGTGGGTGTTGGCGAGCTTGCCGAATCCGGTGTTCACGCCGTAGACCGGCGTATCGCCGCGCGCAGCCTGTGCGATGACGTCGGCGCTCGCGCGGAGCGCGCCGCGGGCCTCGGCCGGCAGGTCGAGCGCGACGCCGCCGCCGAGGACGGCGCGCAGGTCGGCGATCGTGAGCCCGGCGGGGCGCAGGGCGAGCCGGCGGGTCACGTGTCGAGCATCGGGAGCGCGAGTCCGTGCGTTCTCGCGCAGTCGATCGCCTCGGGATAGCCGGCGTCCGCGTGTCGCATCACCCCGGTCGCCGGGTCGTTCCAGAGCACCCGCTCGATGCGTCTCGCCGCCGCGTCGGTGCCGTCGCACACGATCACCATGCCGGCGTGCTGCGAGTAGCCCATGCCGACGCCACCGCCGTGGTGGAACGACACCCAGGTCGCGCCCGACGCGGTGTTGAGCAGACAATTGAGCAGCGCCCAGTCGGACACCGCGTCGGAGCCGTCGCGCATCGCCTCGGTCTCGCGATTGGGGCTCGCGACCGACCCCGCGTCCAGGTGGTCCCGGCCGATGACGATCGGCGCCCTGAGCTCGCCGTTGCGCACCATCTCGTTGAACGCGAGGCCCGCGCGATGCCGCTGGCCCAGACCGATCCAGCAGATGCGCGCCGGCAGGCCCTGGAACCGGATGCGCGTGCCGGCCATGTCGAGCCAGCGCTGGAGGCCCGCGTCGTCCGGGAAGAGCTCGCGCATCTTCGCGTCGGTGCGGCGGATGTCCTCGGGGTCGCCCGACAGCGCCACCCACCGGAACGGCCCCTTGCCCACGCAGAACAGCGGCCGGACGTAGGCGGGCACGAAGCCGGGGAAGTCGAAGGCGTCCTTCACGCCGACGTCCATCGCCTCCTGGCGGATGTTGTTGCCGTAGTCGACGCAGGGGATCCCCATCGCGCGGAATCCGAGGATCGCGCGCACGTGGTTCGCGATCGATTCGCGCGCCGAGGTCGCGACCTCGTCGGGTGCGCGCCTGCGCAAATCGCGCCATTGCTCGAGCGACCAGTGTTCGGGCAGGTAGCCGTTCGCCGGATCGTGCGCCGAGGTCTGGTCGGTGACGAGCGCGGGGCGGAACGACGTGGTCCGCGCGAGTTTGAGGAGCTTCGGCATGAGCTCGGCCGCGTTGCCGGCGAGTCCCACCGACACCGGCGACTTCGCCCCGGCGAGGATCTTCATCGCCTCCTCGATCGTCGCCGCCTTGCGGTCGAGGTAGCCGGTCGAAAGCCGCATGTCGATGCGCGTCGGATCGCACTCGATCGCGAGCATCGACGCGCCCGCCATCGTCGCCGCGAGCGGCTGCGCCCCCCCCATGCCCCCGAGGCCCGCGGTGAGGATCCAACGGCCCGACCAGTCGCCGCCGTAGTGCTGCCGTCCCGCCTCGGCGAAGGTCTCGTACGTGCCCTGGACGATGCCCTGGCTGCCGATGTAGATCCACGAACCCGCCGTCATCTGGCCGTACATCATCAGGCCCTTGCGGTCGAGCTCGTTGAAGTGCTTCCAGGTCGCCCAGTGCGGCACCAGGTTGGAATTGGCGATCAGCACGCGCGGCGCGTCGGCGTGCGTGCGGAAGACGCCGACCGGCTTCCCCGACTGGACCAGCAGCGACTCGTCGGCCTCCAGCGTCGTCAGCGCATCGACGATCCGGTCGTAGCAGTCCCAGTTGCGCGCCGCCTTGCCGATGCCCCCGTAGACGACGAGGTCCTCCGGCCGCTCGGCGACCTCGGGGTCGAGGTTGTTCATCAGCATGCGCAGCGGCGCCTCGGTGAGCCAGCTCTTCGCCGAGAGCGTCGTGCCTCGTGGCGCGCGGATCGTGCGTGCGGTCATGTCCGTCGTCGGGGGTGTCAGGCCTTCGCGGCCGGATCGCCGGACGGCGGCGACTCCTGCCAGCGGCGCACCAGCGTGTTGTCGATTCCGAAGAGGTCCAGCGCGCGGCCCACCGTGTGGTCGACGATGTCGCCGACGCTCGCCGGCCGCGTGTAGAACGCGGGCACCGGCGGCATCACGATCGCGCCCATCTCGGTGACCGCGGTCATGGTGCGCAGGTGTCCCAGGTGCAGCGGGGTCTCGCGCACGAGCAGCACGAGCCGGCGTCGCTCCTTCAGCACGACGTCGGCCGCGCGCGTCAGCAGGCCCGAGGTGACGCCGGTCGCGATCTCCGAGAGGCTGCGGATCGAGCAGGGCGCGACGACCATGCCGAGCGTCGCGAACGACCCGCTCGCGATCGACGCGCCGACGTTCTCGTTGCGGTGGACGACGTCGGCGAGCGCCTGCAGCTCCGAGAGCTTCATCGCCAGCTCGTAGCCCAGCGTGAGCTGCGCCGAGCGCGTCATCACCAGATGCGTCTGCACGCCCGCGCCGCGCAGCGCCTCCAGCATCCGGACACCGTAGACGATGCCCGACGCCCCGCTGATGCCGACGATGATCCGTCGCGCGCTCACGATCCGCGGTCCTGCGATCCGCGGCGCACGGCGCCGGCTCGGTCGTGTTCGTCGGGCGGGCGCCGGGCGCGTCGGGTGCGGGCCGGCATGCCGTGCGGGTGCGTCATCGGAGTCCCCATGGCCTCGCGCGGCGCGCCGCGCGGTCGCCGAATCATACTCGACCGGTCCGCCGGACCGCTCGCGCCGGCCGCCGGGCCCGGGTGCGGCGCGTGCCGGATCCGCCTGGGGGAAGGGCGCGTCGGGAGCCCGGGGACGGACCGGACCGGCGAGTCCCCTCCGGGATGTCATACAATGCCTGCGGGTGCGGGGCCAGCCCCTGTCCCTATCCCGGTGAGCCGTCGATGACCGCAACGCGCCTGATGAGGCCGGCCGATTTCCGCGCGATGGCGTGGAAGAACGGCGGCGGCGTCACCCGGGAGATCGCGAGCCGGCCGTCCGGCGCCGCGGACTTCGACTGGCGCGTGTCTATCGCATCGATCGAGCGCGACGGTCCGTTCTCCGGATGGCACGGCGTCGACCGGACCTTCGCCGTGATCGACGGGATCGTCGTGCTCTCGAGCCCGGTCGGGACGCGCACGCTCGGCCCCGACGACGAGCCCTGGACGTTCGACGGCGGCGCGGCCGTGGATTGCCGTCTTCCGAACGGCGCGGCGCGTGCGCTCAACCTGATGGTCCGGCGCGGCCGTGCGGTGGGCCGCGTGTACCGCGTGCACGGCGCTCCGCGCGAGGTCGGCGACGCGGTGGCGGCGGTCTGTTACGCGGTCGAGGGCCGCAGCCGCTGCCGCTACGGTGCCGAGTCGTCCGGCGCGATCGACGCGGGGGAAGCGCTGGTCGTCGACGCCGAAGGCGCCCCGGCCTCGTTCACGGTCGAGCCGGAGTCGCGGTCCGCGCGCGCGATCGTCGCGACGCGGAGCGCATCGTGAACGTGCGTCTGCACGCCGGCTGGGCGCTGTTGCCGGGCGGCTGGGAACGCGATGTCGCGATCACGATCGCCGCGGACGGCCGGATCGCGGGACTGGAAGTCGGCGCCGGGCGCTCGGGCTGCGAGGACGCCGGCGGCCCGGTGATCCCGGCGATGCCCAACCTCCATTCGCACGCGTTCCAGCGCGCCGTCGCCGGCCGGACCGGTCACGCCGGCGCGAGCTGCGAGGACTCGTTCTGGACGTGGCGCCAGTCGATGTACCGGTTCATCGACCGGCTCGATCCGGACGCCTACGAGGCGATCGCCACGCAGCTCTACGTCGAGATGCTCAAGGCGGGTTACGGCGCGGTCGCCGAGTTCCAGTACCTGTACCGCGATGCGCGCGGCCGTCCTTACGGCTATCCC
>JADZDA010000140.1 GCA_020851255.1 Burkholderiales bacterium
CTACTACGAGCACCGCAAGCACGACGGCTCGTATCCGATCATCGGCGTGAACACCTTCCGCAACCCCCAGGCCGACCTGCCGCCGCAGAAGATCGAGCTCGCGCGCTCGACCGGCGACGAGAAGGAGTCGCAGCTACGCCGGCTCGCGGACTTCCACGCGCGCCACGCGAACGAGGCGACGGCCGCGCTGGCGAAGTTGAAGCAGGCCGCGATTCAGGACGGCAACGTGTTCGCCGAGCTGATGAACGCGGTGCGGGTGTGCAGCCTCGGGCAGATCACCAACGCGCTGTTCGAGGTGGGGGGGCAGTACCGGCGCTCGATGTAGATGAGATATTGGTGGGTCAATCAGAAGCAGACGTATCGGCACGAGGTGCCGGGCGGATACCTTTGGTCACCCAAGCGCAAGGTCGGGGGACAGCGCAACCCCTACTACGATTTCATGAGGGAAGTAGCCCCGGGCGACGTCATATTCTCGTTTGCCAACGCACACATTCGAGCGATCGGAATTGCCTCGTCGCATGCTTACGAGGCGCCGAAGCCACTTGAGTTCGGGAGTGCGGGAGCCTACTGGAACAACATCGGATGGCGTGTCGACGTCCAATTTGTCGAACTTCGACTGCCGCTACGGCCATCGGACAGCATGGCAATTCTCGCGCCGCTGCTGCCGCCGAAATACGCTCCGCTGACGTCGGAGGGGAGGGGCCTGCAGAATCTCTATCTCACCTGCTTGCCTGAGCAGCTGGCAGCGATGCTGATCGACTTGATGGGTGCGGAAGCGCGAGACATCGTGCTGCATCGCATCGCGAGTCAACCTGGGCCGTCGGCCAATGCCGTTGGATTGGTCGAGTGGGAGGAGCACCAGATTCAAGGCGTCCGGTCCGACGAAAGCCTGCGGGAGACCGTCAAGGAGGCGATCGTTCTGGCAAGGCGAGGGCAAGGGTTGTTCAAGCAGCGCGTCCTCGACTTCGAGAAGACCTGTCGCCTGACGGGCGTCGATCGAATCGAGCACCTCAGGGCCAGTCATTGCAAGCCATGGCGGGATGCTTCGAACGAGGAGCGTCTGGACGGCGAGAACGGGCTGCTGCTCACGCCCAACGCCGATCACCTGTTCGACCGTGGGTTCTTGACATTCAGGGACAACGGCGACGTTCTGGTGTCTCCGGTTGCTCATGGAGAATCACTGCGTCGCATGGGACTTGACCCGCGGAACCCGGGAAATGTCGGTGGCTTCCGCGATCGGCAGGCCCAGTACCTGCAGTACCACAGGGAGTACGTATTTCTGCAATCCAGGTACCTTGAAACCACGCGCTAGATAGTGAATGTCTCCCGGTGTGGGCGTGAGCACATATCAGGCAATACGAGACACGCTGGGGCACGAACGTGTACCTGTGCGCGGCAGGGTGGCCTCGTTGCGGTTGGTCGCGCTGCCGCCTCGCGCCGCAGCCGCGTCGCCGTAGCGACGTCGCTACGGCATCTTCACATCCGCGAGTTCCTCGTCGACCACCCACTTGCCGCCCTCGCGCACCATCACCGCCTCGCCGGTGAGTTTAAGGATGCTGGTCTCGCCGTCCCACAGGATGAGCGCGGTGTCGCCTTTCGACCAGCCGCGCACGATCGTCACCGACTTGTCCGGGTGCTCCCTGGTGTAGACCTTCATGATCTGTGCGCCCTTGCCCTTCTTCACGGCGTCGGTGATGTACTGGCCGTTCTCCTTCGACAGGTGCGGCACGACTTTCGCGGGGTCGCCGGTCGCCATCGCCTGGTGGTAGGCCATGTAGGCCTTGCCGGGCTCGCCGCCCCCGGCCGGCAGCGCCGGGCCATGGTCGTCGGAGAGGATCGGCGTATCGATCTTGACCTTGGCGTCCTTCTCGGTGTCCTTGATCGTGATCGTGCCGGCGATCCTGCCGCCGGCGATCTTCACGTTCGACGTCACGCCCATGTTGCCGGCGCAGTAGCCGCAGTTGTTGCCGGACTTGAAATGGAAATGGTGGGCCTTGTAGGCGCCGTCCGGCTTGAACTCGAGGTAGACAACAGCGGTTTCCTGGCTGGCGAAGCGCTTCCCGATCAGGCGACTGCGGTCGTGGAAGAGCTGCATCCAGGACGATTCGAAATGACCGTTGCTGATCGCGACGATGATCACGTCCTGCTTGTCGAGCAGCGACTTGCCGCGAAACGCCACCGACGAGGCGACCGGCATCGTGAATCCGCGGCTGGTGAATTCGCCGTCGCCGGTGACCGGGTCGGCGGCGCGCGCCGGCGCGCAGATCGCGATCAACAGCACCGCTGCGACACCGACCGCGTGCCGCTGCGCGCGTCCGGTTCTGCACGCCACGTTCAAGACGCCATTCGACATCGAATCCTCCGCGCAGGATCGTACCGTCCGGATGCTACCCGCGCCGGCCGGTCCTCGTGACGGGAATTTTCGGCGGCTTGACGGGCCGGTGCGCGCTCGCTACAACGAGGCCTTCCCCGTACCCGATCGCGCATCCATGTCCCCACTCACCGGCATCTCCTCGATGGCCACCAAGGCGGTCCTGGCCGACCTCGCCGCCGCGTTCACGCGGTCCGGGGGCGCCGAGGTGGCGATCGAATCGGTCGGCGGTGTCGATGCGGCCAGGCGCGTGCGAGCGGGCGAGCGTTACGACCTGGTCGTCCTCGCCTCGAAGCCGGTCGACCAGTTGATCGCCGAAGGACATCTGGCCGCGCCGCGCGTCGATGTCGTGCGTTCGGGCATCGCGGTCGCGGTGCGCGCGGGTGCGTCGCGGCCCGACGTCGGCAGCGAGGCGGCGGTGAAGGAGGCGGTGCGCCGGGCGAAGAGCGTCAGCTATTCGACCGGACCCTCCGGCGACTATCTGGCGGGTCTGTTCGAGCGCTGGGGCATCGCGGCGGAGATCGCCGCGCGCATCGTCGTGCCTCCGCCGGGCAGGCCGGTCGGGTCGCTGGTCGCCGCCGGCGAAGTGGAACTGGGCTTCCAGCAACTCTCCGAGCTCCTGTCGCTGCCCGGGATCGACGTCCTGGGGCCGCTGCCGGATGCGATCCAGCACCTGACCACGTTCTCGGCGGGCGTCGGCGCGCACACCGCGCGAGCGGACCAGGCGCGGCGGTTCCTCGAGTTCCTCCGCTCGCCGGCGACCGCCGACATCAAGCGGCGGCATGGGATGGAACCGGCATGATCGCTGTTCGCTCTGGCAGGCGATGCGCTCTCCCGGGCGACGGCCGGGCCGGACCGTCGGTGACCCGCGACCGCCCAAACGCCCGCCCGACGCCGCCGGCTCCGAGTTCCCGCACAGACCCCGAGGTCCGCACGATGAACCGCCCGATCACGTTCATGACCGCGTTCCTGGCCGCGTGGGTCGTCACGGCGGGTTCGGTCCTGCCCGCGACGGACGCGCAGGCGCAGTCGGGCAGCGTCGCCGGGCGCGCGGAAGCGCTCGCCGCGCTCGATTCGACGAACACGATGACCCGCGCCGAGGGGGTCGTCTGGCTCGCCGCGAACGGTGCGCCCACCGACGACGAGCCGCTGCGCAAGCGCCTGGTCGACGAGAGCCCGTTCGTGCGCGGCATCGCCGAGCAGGCGCTGTGGATGCTGTGGAGCCGCTCGGGCGACGAGGCCGTCGACAAGCTGATGTCGGCCGGCGCGGCGCAGCTCCAGTCGGGCGAGCTCACCGAGGCGATCGCGACCTACTCCGAGATCATCCGGCGCAGGCCGGAGTTCGCGGAAGGGTGGAACAAGCGCGCGACCGCGCTGTTCATGGCCGGCGAGTTGAGGCGCTCGCTCGCCGACTGCGACGAGGTGATCAAGCGCAATCCGCACCACTTCGGCGCGCTGTCCGGCTACGGCCAGATCTACTTCCTGCTCGAGCAATACGAGAAGGCGGTCGAGCACTGGAAGCGCGCGCTCGCGGTCAATCCGAACATGGAGAGCGTCGAGCGCAGCCTCGAGGCGGTCGAGAAGCTGATCGCCGGGCGGCGCCGGCAGTCGGTCTGAGTCGCGTACGCGCGGGTTTCGCTGCCCGCCGCGCGCACCGCTCAACGCAACTCGTCGCGCCGCTCCAGCAACCCGTCGAACACGGCCTCGAGCCGCGGGTTCGACCCGCGCAGTCCGTCGACGACCCGCTCCGCCCAGTCGAAATAGCCCCGCTTGCGCTCGATCGGCCAGCCGGCCGGCGGCGCGTCCAGCACGTCGCGCAGGTTGCAGATCTTGTCGGCGAGCTTGACGAGCTTCGCCTCCGGCGACAGGTCGGGTGCGTGTTCGATCTGGCGGCGCTTGCGCTCGTCCTTGGGCAGGCGCTTGTCGTCGGTGACCTCGGCGACGACCGAGGCGATCTTCGCGCCGAATTCGCGCGCGACTTCGTCGGCGGAGGTCTCGGTGTCCTCGATCGTGTCGTGCAACACGGCCGCGCACAGCACGACCGGGTCGGTCACGCCGCCCTCGTTCGCCAGCACGTCGGCGAGCGCGATCGGGTGGTTGATGTAGGGCGACCCGGCGGCGTCCTTGCGCCGCTGCGCGCGGTGCTTGTGCGCGGCGAAGACGAGTGCGCGGACGAACCCGCCGAACGGGCCGCCGGCCGGCGCCGCGTCATCGTAGCCCGGCCCGTCCGGCGTGTCGCCGGTCAGTCGTCGCTCCGTCCGTGGCATTGCTTGTACTTGCGTCCGCTGCCGCACGGGCAGGGGTCGTTGCGTCCGACCTTGGGACCGTCCCGGATCAGCGGCTCGCGCGGGCGGGTGACGTCGGCGATGTCCATCACCGCGTCGACGACCGCCGCGACCGCGTCGTCGAGATCGGCGAGCGGACTCATCTCGTCGAGCCGGGCGCGGTCCTCGCGCAGCTCGCGCGCATGCTCGCTGTCGTCGTCCGGGTCGACCGGGACGTGCCGGAAGATCTCGGCGATCGCATCGTCGACCGCTTCGTCGTCGTCGGCGATCTCCAGCACCTCCGGGAACTCGTGCATCGCGGCCGCGAACCCGGACGCCCAGGGCCACAGCGCGGCGAGCGCCTGGTCGCGGCTCGGCCGGGCCCGGCCCTCGATCGCGATGTCGTAGAGGATCGGGTCGAACGGCTCGCGCGCCTCGATTTGCGCTTCGAGCGTGGCGAAGTGGCGCATCAGGAGTTCGAGCACGCGCGCGACCTGCGCCTCGTCGCCGGGGATCACCGGCTCGCCGTCCGGCGCGTCGAAGATCGGCGGCAGCCAGTCGTCGTCCGGGATCGATTCCGGCTGGAGCAGCACGCCGACGAGATAACCCTCGAGCATCGCGATGTCGAACGAGTCGCGATCCTCGGGCAGCGCGGCCAGCGCCCGGTCGAGCTCGTCGATCTCGGCTTCGGTGAGCGGACGCGACAGGTCGGGGAGGGCGTTCGGATCGGTCGTCATGCCCCCATGGTAACCGAGCGCCGCCGCACGCGTGCCGTGCGCTGCAATTCGGCCAGCGCCCGGGCCGCGGCTCGTCGCTCAGCGGGCCGGCGGCGCTCCGGCCGCCGCGTGCATCGCGACGTGCTCGAGACCGAGCGCACGGTCGACGCCGATCGCCACGAACGCGACCGGAATCGCCGCGACGAACGGCAGCACGACCGCCGCGACCCCGTGCCGCAGGCGCGGCGGGCACAGGTCCGGCGGACGTCGCATCGCCTCGGCCGGGAGCCAGACGAACAACCCGTAGACGAAGATCCAGTAGCCGGCGAGCAGCGAGTCGAGACGCACCGACAGCGCCTCGGCGAGCGTGCCGGTGACACCGTAGAGCAGGAACACCTGCGCCGGCGCGAACGCGTAGCGGCGCAGCAGCCATCCCCACACGACGAACGCCGGCACGAACACGATCACGCTGTGGAGCAGGATCAGGTGCAGGTAGTTCGTCGTGTTCGTGATGCCCTCGACGCCCCGGGTGCCGCCGAAGACCGGCGCCAGGTTGGTCATCGTGACGGTGATCGCCTCCTCGATACAGGCGAGGGCGGTCGCGCCGGCGACGAACTTGAGCGACTCCGGGCCGGGGACCGCACGCCACCACCGGACGATCGCCTCCCGGTGGCGCAGCATCAGCGCGCCGCCGACGCCGACCCAGAGCACGAGCGCGGTGAGCATCATCCGGGTGACGACCTTGGCGTCGGCCGGCACCGCATCCGACAGGAAGACGATCGGGCACACGATCGCCAGCACCGTGAGCGACCAGGCGCCGGCGAGCCGGATCAGCCAGGGTGCGGAAAGTCGAGGGGTCGCGGACATGGGGAGGACGGAGAAGACACGGCGCCCGTACTTCGCGACGATCGTGCCCCGGACATTGGATGGGTCGCGACGGCCGGCCGGATTCGTTGACCCGCGTCCGGGGCGGGCGGATACTGGACCGAAAGCATCGGAATTCACCGGCGATGCCAGCTTCCGTGACGGCCGACCCGACCGTGAGCCTGCGCGACCGGGAGTCGTACACCGACATGATCCGCGAAGTGCACGGCCGCGGGCATCGTGCGTGCGCGCCGACCGCCGCGTCGCAGCGGGCCGCCGCGATCACGGGCTGCCTGGCCCTGTGCATCGCGACCGCCGCGGCCGCCGCCGACCTGCTCGACGACGTCGCGGCACGCGCCGTCGCCCGCTGCGAATCGATCGCGCCGGACCGCGGACAGACCGCGATGATCTTCAATCCCCGCGATCGGCAGACAGTCTGGGAACGCTCCGAGTGTTTCCAGGCGCTCGCCGCGACGCTGCGTGACGGGCGCCACTGCGAATTCGCCGTCGAGCGCGAATCCCGGCTCTTCGACGGCACGGGCGTGTCACCGGTCGCCTGCCGACGGGCGCTCGACGCGCGCCGCGCCTCCGACCGCGACGAAGCCGCGCGCATCCCGAGCCCCCAGCGCGTCGTCGACGCGTCGATCGTGCGCAACGGCAACGGCCGCGACGTCGACCTCACCGTGCGGACGACCGGCGGCTACGCTCACCGGTACACGCTGCGCGCGGCGCTGGTCGGACCCGACGGCGACCTGCGGCCGCTGCTGTCGATCCCGCAGCCGCTGGGTCCGACCGAATCGACGCTCGTCCACCTCGTTCCAGGCGATCGCTACGCGGCGGCGCTGGCGGGCCCGCCGGCCCCGTCGGCGAAAGCCTTGCGCGTCGAACTCGCGCTCGCCGCGACGACGCTCGACGAGCGCGCGATCTTCGCGCTACTGCCGGTGACCGTGCGCGAGAGCGCGATCCTGCGGCCGTTGCCCGGGCCGGCGAAGTCGCGGTGAGGCGCCGGCGCGCGTACGCGCGCGGCTATTCGACGCCGCCGGAGACGAACGCGGCCTTGCCGGCGGGCGTGGCGATCAGTCGCAGCACGTCGCGAGCAGCCTCGGCGTTCTTCGCGCCGGTCATCACCGCCGCTTCGTAGGCGGTGAAGTTCTGCGCGTCGGGCGGCAGCGGCCCGATCATCGTCAGGCCCTTCGATTCGTAGAGCCGGATCTCGGTCATCGCGCCGAAGCCGATCTCGGCGCCCTTGCCGCGGATCACGTGCTCCATCACCGAGGCGCCGTCGGCGTAGCGCGTCGCCTTGGCCTTGACCGTGTCGACGATGCCGAGCCGCTCGAACAGCTTGTCGAGTCAAAGGCCGGTCGACGCGGTGTTGTAGACGACCGAGTCGGCGGCCTTGAGCCGCTTCGCGATCTGCGGTCCGGTGTTGAACTGGATCGCGAGCGTGTGGCCGGTGTCGCGTCGGACGACGTCGGCGAACGCGTGCAATCCCGGCTCGACCGCTCCGCCGGACAGGACGCGGATCTCGGCGGCGCGGGTGTCGGTCGCGCTGGGAACGGAGGCCGCGATCGCGATCGCCAGCCCGATCGCAGGGCGCCAGAGGGAGTGCAGGGGCATGTCGGGGATCGGCGGGCGGCCGCGAGGCCCCGGAGTGTCCGCCGCCCCGGGCGGAGGCGCAAGCCCCCGGCCGGCTCGGTCGCGGTCGCGTCAGTTAACGGTCTGCAACAGCACCGCGGAGGTCGATGCCCCGTCATCGGCGTCGCCGGTGTAGATCGCGACGACGCCATGCCCTCCGGCGGCGAACGTCCCGCCGGCCGCCGTGCAGGTCGCGGTGTACGGCGCCGAGCCGCTGATCGCGGCCGCCGCGCAGAGTGTCACCGGACCGTCGACGAAGGCGACCGAACCGGTCGGCGTGATCGACGTCCCGCTGATCGTGGCCGTGAACGTCACCGACTGCGCGACCGTCGACGGATTGACCGACGAGACGACCGCGGTGGTCGTCGTCCGGTAGATGTGCGACGGATCGTCCGAGGCCGCGGTGGGCTGGTACCAGGCCCGGTCGTAGTCCATGTTCTTGCTGTGGCAGTTGATCGAGCACTTGCGCATCCGCGTGACGTCGTCGATCTCCCACAGCGGCAGCGTCGTCGGCGATCCGCCGGCCGAGTTGCCGGTGACGTCGGGCGCGAAGTTGACGAGCTTGGTCTTGAGCCCCGCCGGCGGCGACGCGTACAGGCCGTTGCCCAGCCCGGTGCCATCGTTCACCGCGACGCCGTTGCGCATCCACCGGTAGCGCGTGTTCGACGCCGACCGGTTGGAGTGGATGTCGTAGTGGCAGCTCATGCACGAGCTGGTCGCGCCCTTGGTCGTCAGGTGGTACTGGTGCAGGTTGCCGCGCCGGTACTGGCCGACGCTGCCCCGGTCGGTGAAGCCGGTGCCCGAGCCGAAGAGCTGCGACGAATCGTGGCAACGGAAACACAGCGCGGCGTTCGCGGAGTTCCAGCCGGTCGACGTGTAGCTCTTGCCGAACTGCGCGCGCAGGATCGTCGCGTTGGTCGACCCGTGCGGGCCGACCGGGCCGGTGCCGGTGACCTCGACCACGCGACCGGTCGTGCCGGAGTAGGCGTTGTTGTTATGGCAGTCGGTGCAGCGAATCGATGCGTTGGTGTCGAGCCCGGCGGCCGACAGCTGGTTGGTCAGATTCGCCGACTTGTTGCGGCCCGGCTGGACGACCGGGTGGTACGCCGAATTCGTCGTCTGGAAGTCCAGGCGCTTGTCGGTGGTCCAGGGCTGGGACGACGAGGGGCCGGTGCGCGTCGAGTTGAACGTGCCGCCGTGGCACTTCAGGCACACCTCGTACTGGCGCAGGCCCCGCGTTCCGGCGGCGATCGTCGTGTTGTCGAGCGCGGTGCCGGAAACGCCGGCGTGGCGGTCGGTCGCCGTCGCCTTGTGCGGATCGTGGCAGTCGACGCACTCGACGACGCGCCGCGTGCCGCCGGGGCCGTTGCGCTGCTCGTTGTCGTTGACCGGATGACGGAAGATGCTGCTGTTGTCCGGCGACGGCAGCGTCGTGGGCGGTGGCGAGCCCTTCTGGAACTCGGTCTCGAGGTTCGAGGTCGCCGGTGTGTCGCCGCCGACGCCGCTGCCGGTGTGGCAGGCGTAGCACAGCGCCTCGCCGCCGCTGCCCTGCGGCGTGTCGCCGGCGGCCTTGGTCGTGTCGTAGCGTTCGACCCACAGCTTCGGATAGTCGTTCGCGCCGGTGGCCGCGTCCTGCCAGCCGTGCGGCCAGTGGCAGTTGATGCAGGCGCCGCGCTGCGCCGACGTGTGCTTGGGGAACGAGGTCGCGGTGAACGCGTCGAGCTGCTGCGTCGCGTTGGCCGCGCGGTTCCGGTTGCCGCCCCACAGCGCGCCGGACGACGCGTTGAAGTGCGATCCCGCGGTCGTGTTCGCGTTGGTGTGGCACTGCTGGCACAGCTCGTTCACGCCGCGGCGGAGCAGGAAGCCTTCGGTGCTGTAGCCGGCGGGGGAGGTCGGGAAGAAATGCGGTGCGTGGCAGGTCAGGCACTCGACCTGCCCGGCGGCCGACAGCGGCAGGTCGGGTGGCGTGCGGAAATCGCCGGACGGGATCGGCACGCTGACCGGGTGGGTGAGATTGCCGGTCTGCGTCGAGAGCTGCTGCTTGTGCCGCTCCGAGTGGCAGGTCTCGCACATCTCGCCGTTCGCGTTGTTGACGCGCTGGAAGTGGCGGCCGTTGCCGGTGGACAGCCAGCCGGTGCCCGCGCCGGAGAACAGCGGCGCGGTCGGGTCGAACGGCGTGTTCTGCTGCGAGTGCTGGTCGTGACAGGTCGAGCAGACGACCTTGAGATCGCCGATCGGCGTGTTGTTCGGCAGGCGCTCGCGCATCACGCGCTGGCCCATCGGGCGCTCGAACGAGCCGGTCGTGGTCACGGGCAGGCGCAGGTCGGTCCGCGCGTAGAGGGTCCACTGGTTGGCGACGACGAACGACGGCGACGCGGTGCCGTCGGCGAAATTGAGCGAGAGGCCCTTGCTGCCGATCGCGACGCTCGCGCCGGTCAGCACGCTCGAACCCGAGCCGTCGCGCAGGCTGGTCCAGTTGAAGCGCGCGACGCCGGTCTGGCCGGCGGTCGAGACCGTGATCGTGTACTGCTCCTCGATGCGGCCGGTGTACGTGCCGCTCGAGGCGACGCGGCCGGTGGACGTGTTCGACGCCGCCGGCTTGACGTGGCCGCTCGGCCCGGAATCCCATCGGTGCGAGGTGCCGCTCGCGGTCGACCAGGTCCATCCGGTCGCCGCCGGCATCGGCGCGAGCGACTGGTTGACCGCGGCGAACGGTCGCTCGGACGCCTGGCCGGCCGGGACATGGCAGGTCATGCAGACGTTGGCGTTGCCGTCGGCGACGGTGAGCGTCCCGCCGGGTGCGCCGTGCGGCAGGTGGCAGGTGATGCACTCGATGCCCGAGGTCGGGATATCGTGCGGCGGATCGAGCGCGAACGCGGCTGGCGCGGGTCCCAGCGCGAGAACGAAGGCGAAGAGCGGCGCGAGGACGCGACGGATCATCGCAGGCTCCGTGTCGAATCCCGCAGGACGGCGCGGCGTCGGCGCAGCGCGAGCGCGAGGGCCGCGACGAGCAGCGCGGTCAGCGCCAGCATCGGCGGCGAGAGCGCGGGAATCGCGGACGCGCCGTCGACCGCCGCGACGTCGTCGGCGCTCGGGCCGCCCTGGTCGACGATGCGGCCGTTGACGGCGAGGTCGTCGTCTCCCAGCCCGCCGTCGACGATCGTGAACGTCGCGGTGCGCCCGGAGATCGTCGCCGGGATCAGGTACCAGTGCGGGATCGGAAGTCCCGCGGTCGGACCGAACTTCCAGTAGCGTGTGCCCGGCAGCAGCGTCTGCGGATAGGTGACGCTGACCGTGATCGCCATGCCCGGCGTGCAGGCGGTCGTGGTGAATTCGAAGAGCCCGTGCGGGAACAGGAGCCGACCGAGCCATCCGATGCCCTGGCGCGGCGCCGTGACGAACGCCCAGGTCTCGAACGCGCAGCCGGTGATCGTCGCGGTGATCGTGCCGCTGCCGGTCGCCGACGGTCCGGACACGGTCGTGACGCCGCCCGGGTTGACGACCTGCGTGAGCGGCGCGGAGGCCGCCGCGCCGTTCGCCGCGTCGCCACCGTACGACGCGACGATCGAATGCGTGCCCGTGGCGAGCACACCGGTCGCGCAGGTGGCGTGGCTCGTCGTGGCATCGAACGGAACGAGTGCGACCGCGGCGCACAGCGTCGCCGCGCCGTCGTTGAACGTCACCGCGCCGGACGGCGAGGCGCCGGCGACCGTCGCGGTGTACGTGACCGTCTGGCCCTGCGTGCTTGGGTTGGCCGACGAGGCGAGCGTGACGATCGCCGGGTTGGCGGAAACCGTGTGCACATGCGGCGCCGACGTCGACGGCAGGTTCGCGGCGTCGCCGGCGAATTCGGCGACGATCGAGTGCGGGCCGGCGGCGAGCGTCGCGACCACGCATTGCGCGGTCGAGGTCGTCGCGGACTGCGGCGACGGGACGACCGCGGTGCACAGCGCCGTCGCGCCTGCGCGGAAGGTCACGCCGCCGGTGGGCGCGCTGCCGGTGATCGTCGCGGTCAACGTGACCGCCGCGCCGGGCGCGGACGGGTTGGGCGACGAGACGAGCGATGTGGTGGTGGCCGCCTGGACGATCTGCTGGACCAGGACCGCCGAGGTCGCGGCGGCGTTGTCGACATCGCCGATGTACGCGGCGGTGAGATCGTGCGGTCCCGGCGCGAGCGTGGACACGGTGCACTGCGCACGGGAGAGCGACGCCGAGACGGGGTTGAGGTCGACGGCCGGGCAGAGCACGGCGGCGCCATCGAGGAAGTCGACGAACCCGGTCGGTGCGAGCCCGTCGATGTCCGCGGTCAGCGTGACCGCCGAGCCGACCGCGGCGGGATTCGAAGACGAGGCGAGCACGATCGACGGGGTCGCCTGCAGCACGGTGACGTCGAACGGCGCCGAAGCGCTCGGTGCGTCGTCGACATCGCCTGGGTACGAAGCGACCAGGCTGCGGAATCCCGCCGGCAGCGCCGCGGTCGTGCAGGTCGCCTCGCCGGCGACGAGCGGCGCGTTCGCGCACAGCGTCACGGCGCCGTCGACGAAGGTCACGCCGCCGGCCGGCGAGAGCCCGGAGACCGTCGCGGTCAGCGTGATCGCGTCGCCGGCGACGATCGTGTCGCCCGGCGCGGACAGCGTCGTGACGGTCGCGATCGGTTCGGATGAGAGGGAGAGCGCGGCCTGCGCCGCGAACGCGAGTGCGCCGGCCGTGCCCTCGACGACGACCGGACCGGACACGCCGCCGAGCGTGGCCGCGAGCGCGGCGGCGTCGACGTCGATCGCGAGGTCGGCCTGGCCGTTCAGGTCCGCGTCGCCTTCGGCGGAGGCGAGTGGCGCGAGGCCGTTGACCGTCAGCGAGGCGAGCGTGATCGACGAAGGCGCGACGCTCGCCAGTTCGACGATCACGCGCACGGTCGGCGGCGGCTGGAAGCGGTTGAACGCCGCCGGTTCGACGGAAACGCGTGCGTGCGTCGCGTCCTCCGGGTCGGAATGGGCGTCGATGCCCCAGATCTCGAGCTTGCCGCTGTCGGCCGCCGCCACGAAGAGCCGGCCGTTGGTGTCGATCGCGAGGTCGGTGGGCACGCGCAGCTGTGCGCCGCCGCCGCCGAAGCCGCCGATGGTGCCGAGTGTCGCGGCCGCCGCGCGGTCGACGACGCGCACCGCGCCCTGGAACGAGTCGACGATGTAGAGCCGTCCGGCGGCGTCGAGCGCGAGACCCTGCGCCATCCCGTAGCTGCGGCCCGGCCCGCCACCCCCGGAGATGAAGCCACCCTGGCTGTAGGTGCCCAGGCACTCGACGAACGCGCCGGTCTCTTTGTCGACCGCCTGGATCCGGTAGTTCAACTGGTCGGCGACGAGGAGCTGTCCGCCGTCGAGCGCGAGCCCGGTCGGCGTGAAGAACTGGCCGTCGGATCGCCCCCAGCGGCCGAGCGTGCGCTTGTGTGCGCCGGTCCCCGCGTCGTACACGCCGATCCGGTGCAGGCCGGTGTCGGAGACGTAGACCTCGGCGGCCACGGCGTCGAACGCGATGTCGCCCGGATGGCCGAACTCGCCGTCGCCGATGCCGAACGCGAATTCGGGCGACCCGGCGGCGTCGTAGGACGTCACCCGGCCGGCGGACGAGTCGCCGACGTAGATCCGGCCGCCCGTGCCGGCCGCGACGCTGACGGCGCGGGCGCCGCCCGCGATGCGCGTGGTCAGCGCGCCGCCGACCGTCCGGCTCTGCACTTCGCCGGTGCCGCCGTCGGCGACGAGCAGCGACCCGGCGGCATCGACGGCCACGCGCGTCGGCGACGCGAGTCCCGCCCGCCACGAGCGCAGCCAGGTGACCGCCGGCATCGCGAGCGTCGGCGTCGTCGCGGTCCTGCACGTCGACGACACCCAGAAATCGAGGGGTGCCGACGCAGCCGCGCCGTCGTCGGCGTCGCCGTCGTACCGGGCGACGATGACGTGGTCGCCGATCGGCAGCGACGCGGTCGTGCACTGGGCGCGTCCGGTCGCGAAGCTGGGGACGACCGGCACCGCGCTGCACCACGGTACGCCGTCGACCAGGAAGTCGACGGTGCCGGTCGGGGAGACGCCGGTGAGATCCGCGGTGAAGGTGACGCTCGCGCCCGGGGCCGCGGGGTTGACGCTCGGTGCCAGCGCCACGGTGACGGCGGGCTGTGCGCCGGCCGCGACGCACCACAACGCTGCGGCCAGCGCGGCCAGCCGGCGGGCGGTCGAACCGTGGCGAGCGGCGTCAGGCATGCGAACTGGTGTGTCGGCGGAACCCGGGTCGCCCGGCGCGCATTTCCTCCGATGGGAATCGCGAGCCGCGGGTGGCCGATCTCGCAAGCTCCGTGCCGCCCCCGGGACGAGACGCGTCCCCGGGGAAAACGCGACGAGTGCGGCGGATTCGTTCCCGATCTCGGGATTGCGGTCCGCGGAAGTGCCGGCGACGGGAGCCGGTCGCGTCGTCGCCGGCGCGCGCAAGGCGTCGCGACAAGGTCATAGGCGCCGCGAACCCGGCGTCCCGGGATCGGGCAGCGGTGGTGGCCAACGGCGCGCCGCCCTGATATCCTGAGTCGTTCGGGGGGTTATCGCTGTGGCGGACCGGAGGTCGGTATGGGCGGGCGTCGGATGCACCCCACGCGGGGCAGGCTGATCGGCGCGGGCATCGCGGCGCTCGTCCTCTCCGTCGACCCGCTCCAGGCCGCCACGAGGACGTGGCCGACCGTCGCGCCGTGCAACGTGGGCACGCTGCAGGCCTGCATCACCGGCGCGGCCGGCGGCGACATCGTCGAGATCGCGACCAACACGCCGGTCGCCGAGGATCTCACCGTCGACAAGTCGCTGACGCTCAAGGCGGCCGCGACATTCGCGCCGACGATCGCCGGCAACTTCCAGTTCTTCCAGAGCACTGCCTCGGCGGCGACCATCGTCGTCGACGGATTGACCTTCACGAGCCGCGTCCGCGCGGCGCCGGGCACGGCGGACCTGACGTTCACCTTCACCAACAACACGGTGACGGTGGCCGGCTCCTCGTTCTCGGCCGTCGACGTGTCGTCGGGGACGTTCCCGCCCTACGGCAACGTCTTCGTCACGATCGAAGGCAACACGGTGAACGCGACCGGCGGAGGCGTCGGCGACCAGTGCGCGGCGATCCGCGTCGGCGTGATCTTCGACTCGGGGAACAGCACGGCGCGCATCGCGAACAACCGTGTCAACGCGATCGGCTGCGGCCAGGGCGGCGGGATCGAAGTCTACAACGGTCCGGGCGAAACGATGACCGCCGACGTGATCGGCAACGTGGTCGACGCGACCAACACGAACCTCGGCATCCTGCTGCGCAATTTCCTGCAGGTTCCGAACAGCGTGCTGGTCGCGCGCGCGATCAACAACGTCGTCACCGGGCAGTTGAACGAGGCCGGCGCGCCGGGCGCGATCGTGGTCTCGGCCGACGGTTTCCAGTCGATCACCGCGACGATCGTCGACAACACGCTCGCGCACAACGATATCGGCCTGCTCGTCTCCGCGCGCACCGACCTGGGCGCCTCGATCTCCGGCGAGGTGGCGAACAACATCGTCGCCTTCGGCCGATTCTCCATCGACCCGGGCGTCAGCGTGAGCGAGCACCACAACCTGGTGTTTCCGGATCCCGCGGCGTCGGGCGACCCGTTCACGCCCGGGCCGGGAACGATCATCGCCGATCCTCGGTTCGTCTCGTCGACCGATTTCCACCTGACATCGGCGTCGCCGGCGGTGGATCGAGGCAGCAACGCCGCGGTTCCCGGAGACATCACCACCGATGTCGAGGGAAACCCGCGCATCCGGCAACTCCGGGTCGACATGGGCGCCTACGAGTCACCCTATCTGGCGCCCACGGTTCCGATCCCGGCCCTGTCACCGCTCGGCCTGCTGCTCGCCGGCCTGGCGCTGGCGATCGCGGGGATCCGCAGGCTGCGTCGTTCCGGCTGATCAGGGCCGCGCCCGGCCGTTCAGCGGAGGTCCGCGCGGGTCCGGCCGCCGACCGCGGCCGATCGACGCTCGCCCGGGGGATGCATCGTGGTCGTCGGGATGCGAATCGACCGTGACCGGCGCCCGCGCGAACCGTCACGCGACCGCGACCGGGCATCTCGGCACACGAGCGTCACACGGCGGTTGCGGCGAGGCGGGCGAGGGCGCACGATCGACCCCGGCTCCTCGCCATGGCGCGGGGACCGCCGCACGCGCCGAACGCCCGCCACCGGGTCGCCCTCGCCCGGTTGGGCGTCGCGCCTGTCAACCGGGAGGATCCGTACCCGAACCCCATCGCATCCGACGAGGAGACCCACACCATGGCCAAGTGCTCGGGACCGTGCCGCTACGAGGAAGTGCGAGTCGACAACCTCCGCAAGTTCGAGACCTGGACGATCCACTGGTTCACCCGGGAGATCACGGTGACCAAGACGGTGAGCCCCGGGGCGCGCCGCCGGCTCGAGGAACACGCGGAGTCGCTCAACGTCGGCCGCTGGACCCAGGCCTGCGGCCGAGGCTGCGAGTGCGACGGGCAATGGGAGGAGTCGACGCTGTCGGTCCCGTTGCGTGTCGGCGACGGCTTCCGGGGTGCAGTCGTCGTCTGCACGGCCGACCTGCGCCGGCGTGTGTACTCGGGTACCTGCAAGCCGGTGCGCTGAGACGCCGCACTCCGGTCGGGGCCGACCGGCGTCATCGCAGCGGGTCGCGCCGCCAGAGACCCCGGGACGCCGGGTCGACACTCGCCCGCGGTACGCCGATGTCGGCGAGTTCGCGGTCGCTCATCGCGCGGAGCTCGGCGCTGTCCCGCGCGGCCCGCTGCCGATGAGCGAGCCAGCGATCGCAGGCGCGGGTGAGCGAGAGCGACGCATGGGCGAGGTCGTGCAGCAGGGCGGCGAGCCGTGCCAGTCCCGACGCGGGCGTGTGGCGGATCGTATGGGTGGTCATCGCGAGTCTCCTCGTGGGGCGCGGCCGCGTTGCGGCCGGGAGCGGGAGATTCCGATCGCGTCCGCGCCAGCCGCGGACCAGGCGACGGCCTGGGAGCGGCGCGAACCTTCGTCGACATGCGGATAGCGGATCATCGGGAAGCTCCTCGGGGGCTGGCCCCGGGAATGGCCCGGGGTCCTGGGATGCTGGTAAGATTAGTGACACAGCGTCAGCCTGGGAAGCGCGTAGTTCCGACCATTCTGGTAAGCCTGACTGACCAACAATGCCCCGTCCGCCACGCCTGCCGCTCGGCGCGATCACCGCGTTCCGCGAGGTCGCCGAACGGCAGAACCTGCGTGAGGCGGCGGAAGTCCTCCATCTGACGCACAGCGCGGTCAGCCAGCAGATCCGCGGGCTCGAAGGGCAGCTGGGCTTCGCGTTGTTCGATCGGCGCGGCAGGCGACTCATACTCAACGCGTCGGGCCAGGCGCTCCTGCGCAGCGTGCAATCCGCGCTGGCGCAGCTCGACGAAGGCGTGCAGGCGGCCGCGGTGGCCGCGAGCGGAGGCGAACAGCGACTGCGCGTGACGGTGCTGCCGTCGTTCGCGAACCGGTGGCTGCTTCCGCGCATCGGGCGCTGGCGCGAGCGGCATCCGGATCTCCCGCTCGAGATCGACGCGTCGATCCGGGCCGTCGATCTCGTGCGCGAGGGGTTCCACGCGGCGGTGCGACAGGGCAAGGGCCCCTGGCCCGGACTCGAATCCGAGCGGCTGTTCGACCTGCCGCCGATCATCGTCGTCGGGTCGCCTGAGGCCGCGCGCCGGCTGGCCGGCGCCCAGCCGGAGGCGCTCGCGCGCGAGCCGCTGCTGGGCGAGCCGGACCTGTGGCGCGACTGGTTCGCCGCGGCCGGCGTGAACCTGCCGGTCAGAACGGTCGCGGTGTTCAACGACGCCGGGCTGATGCTGCAGGCGGCCGAACAGGGACTGGGCCTGACATTGTCGCGGGAGATCCTCGCGGCCGATGCGCTCGTCGACGCTCGCCTCGTACGCCTCTCGCCGGTGGCGATCACGCATCCGGACGCGCAGCCGTACCACTTCGTCTTTCCGCCGGCGCTGCGCGCCTGGGGACCGCTCGTTTCGCTGCGCGAGTGGATGCGCGACGAGCTCGACCGGTCGTATCGCGCGCTCGCGCGCCTGAACGAGGGCGCTCGGTCGACGGCGCGCGGGCGCACGCGCGCACGCGCGCGGACTTGACGCCGATCGGAGTTTTCGCATCGCCGAGGGAGTAGGATCGCGGCCGGGGGGGTCGCGGATCGGTTCCGCGGTCGCACGGCATGACATCGGCATCGAGCGCGCGGGACGGCGCCTGCGTGGACATCGCGGCGGCGAGCGAGCCGCGCGTGCGAACGATGGCGCAACGGTGGTTGATAGTCGCGATCGTCGCGCTCGCGATGCTCGCGACCGCCTGGCTAAGCTACGAAGCCTACCGGTTCCTCGCGCGTCCGACTCGCATCGGCCCGCTCGCGATCCATCCGGGCGCGCTCGACCTCGTCATGCTCCGCGAGATGGTCGTCGACTGGTGGCGAGGCGCACCGGTCTACAGCGGTCCCAGGGCGGCGCTCAACAATTACCCGCCAGCGAGCATGATCGCGCTCGCGCCGATCTACGGCTGGTCGCCGGAGTCGGTCGCCGTCACGGTCTGGCTCGCCACCTTCGTCGCCGCGTTGGCCGCGCTGATCGCGCGGCTGGCGCGCGAGTGCGGCGCGAGGACCGGCGTCGAGCGCCTGGCCGCGGCACTGGTCGTGGTCGCGACCTATCCGGTCGGCGCGACGCTCGGCAATGGACAGATCGGCGTGCACATCCTGCTCGCGATCGTGGCCGCGCTGCTGCTGCTGCGCGATCGCGCACCGTCGTGGCGACGCGACACGTTGGTGGCGGGCCTCCTTCTCCTCACGCTCGCCAAGCCGACGCTCGCCGGGCCGCTGGTGCTGGTCGCACTGGTGCTGCCCGGCGGCGTGCGCGCCTTCGTGCTCACGGCCGTTGGCTACGTCGGCCTCACCTGCGCGGCGTCGGCGGTGCGCGAGGAAGAATTCGTCTCGCTGCTGGGCCAGTTCCTCGCCCGCGGCTGGTCGCAGGCGATGCGCGGCGGCGAGTCGAACCTGCATCGGCTGCTCGCGAGCGCGGACCTCGTGGAGTGGATGCCGCACGCGTCGATCGCCACGGTCGCGCTGCTCACGCTGTTCCTGGTGCGTTGCCGCCGGGCCGAACCCTGGGCCCTGATCGGCGTCGCGGCGGTCGTCGCTCGCTTCTGGACCTACCACCGCTGGTACGACGACATCCTGATCCTCCTGCCGCTGGTCGCGCTCGCGCGGATCGCCCTCGACGAATCGGCGGCGTATCGCGATCGCGTGGCGGCGCGGGTGCTGGGTGTCGCCACGGTGCTGCTGCTGCTCGCACCCGGAGGGCTCTATCTGCTGCCCAGCCCCTGGAACATCGGCTACCGCTACGGCCAGATCGCGCTGTGGATCGCCGACGCGGCGTTCCTCGCTTGGCTCGGCTGGCGCGGCGCGGCATCGGTCCCCGCCCGGGCGGATCCGGTCCGCGCCTGAGCGGATTCGGGGACCGTGATCCCCTACAATGACCCACGGCCGCGACGCCGATGGCGCGGCGGTGGCCACCCGCGCGGCGCGGGCATTCGGAGCAAGTCGATGAAGCGATGGGAGAGGGGATCGATCGCGGCGCCGCCCTGTCCCGGGGGCGCGGCGCTCGCGGCGCCCGCCGTCACGGTCGCCGCGCCGGGTGTGCGCGGATTGCGACGCCATCGCTGACCGGTCGCGCGTGCCGGGAATCCCGCGTTTGCGGCGTATCTTCGGTACCGCGGCGCTCGCCCGCGAGTTCGCCGGCCAGGCCCGCTTCGCTTTCCGCCCCCTCCCGGCAATCCGGCACGCGCAGTCGCGCCGGATACGCGCGATGGTCGAGCACGCCTGGCGGACCGTGCCGTTCTGGCGCGAGGCGATGCGCGAGCGCGGTCTCGCACCGCGGGACTTCCGCGGCGAAGCCGATCTCGCGCGCCTGCCGGTCGTCGAGCGCTCGGACCTGCAGCGCGATCCCGATCGCTTCCGCTCGACGGCTTTCCGCGACGCCGATCTCCTCGCGCTGCGCAGCGGCGGCAGCACCGGCGAGCCGATCACCGTCCGCCATGACACCGGATCGCTGCTCGCCAACGCCGCGCACGGCGAACGCGAGCGGTCGATCTGGGCCGGATCGCGCGTGCCGCGCTTCGGCTACCGCGAGGCGGTCGTCGTGCCGCCGTTCAACGCAGCGATCGAGGTCCAGCGGTTCTGCCGCGAGCGCGCCTGGCTGCCGGCCCGCGCCGACATCGACCGGCGCTACCTGTCGATGCTCGATCCGATCGACGAGGTGATCGCCGCGCTCGACGACTTCCGCCCGCACATCGTCCACAGCTACGGATCGTTCCTCGAGGCGTTGTTCGCGCGCGTGGAGGCGACCGGCGCGCCGTTCCACCGGCCCGCGCTCGTCACCTACTCGTCGGACGGCATGTCCGAGTCGGCGCGTGCGCGCATCGCCGGCGGGTTCGGCGTCCCGGTGTTCTGCACGTACCAGGCGGTCGAGATGTTCAAGATCGGCTTCGAGTGCGAGGCGCACGACGGCGTGCACGTCAACATCGACCTCTACCCGCTGCGACTCGACGCGGACGGCACGGTCATCGTGTCCAACCTGGTGAATCGCGCCACCGTGCTGCTGAACTACCGGCTCGCCGACGTCGTCGCGCCGATCGACGCCCGCTGCCCCTGCGGGCGCACGCTGCCCCGGATCACGCGTCCGCAGGGCCGCTCGGTCGAGTTCCTGCCCGCGCCGGACGGCGGGGTCGTCCATCCGCAGGCGATCCGCACGATCTTCACCGCCGAGCGCGGCGTCTGGCAGTACCAGGTCGACCAGATCGAGCCGGCGCGATTCGTCGTGCGCGTCGTGGCGGCGGCCGATTGCGACCGCGCGGCGGCCGCCCGGCGCATCGGCGAGGGATTCGCACACTGGTTCGGATCCGGCTCGGCGGTGGACGTCCGCTACGTCGACGCCCTCGAACGCACGGCGGGCGGCAAGCTGCGCCCGATCCGCGCGCTCAGCCCGGCACCGCCGACACCCTGAGCGGCGGGCGCGCCGCCGGCCCGTGCAGGTCGTCGCGGCCGGCGACGAATTGCGCGTGCCACAACTGCACACCGAGGATCGACGCGATCAGGTAGCCGTGGTCGTCGACGGCGCTCCGGTGTCGCGCGAGCAGCCGCTCGACCGCTTCCGGGCGGAAGATCCCCGCGTCGCGGATCGCGCGCGGCGCGAGCAGGTCGTTCGCGAAACCGGGCAGCTCGCCGCGCATCCACGACACCATCGGCACCTGCAGCCCGCGCTTGCGCCGCCAGGCGATCGGCGCGGGCAGCGTGTCGGCCATCGCGCGGCGCAGCACGTGCTTCTCGGTCAGTCCGCGCATCTTGACCCACGGGGGTATGCGTGCGGCGAACTCGACCAGCTCGTGGTCGAGGAAAGGCACACGCGCCTCGATCGAGCGGGACATCGACATCCGGTCGAGTCCCTGGACGATCGAATTCGCCATCCGGTTGCGCAGGTCGAGGTACTGGAGCCCCGCGAACGGGTGCCATCGGGAGAACCGCTCGGGGACCGGCTGCGCGTCGTCGATCGGACCGTCGCGGTCGATCCGGTCGAGGATGTCCGCCGACAGGACCTCGCGCGCCCGGGACTCGTTGCCGACCCGGCCGATGCTGCGCACGTAGCGCTCGAACCCGATCTCGCGCGGCCCCACGATCACGCCCGCGCCGCCCGGCCAGCGGCGGCGGATGCCGGGGAACGCGGCGATCATGCGGCGAAGCGGCAGCGGCAGCGCGAACACCGGTGCGAGCAGCTTGAGATGGCCGTACCAACGATAGCCGCCGAAGACCTCGTCGGCACCTTCGCCGGCGAGCGCCACCTTGCGCTCGGTCGCGGTCGCCTCCGCGATGATCTGGATCGCGATCGACACGACGCCGTTGACGATGTCCTCGTTGTGCCACACGACGTCGGGGAACCGGTCGAGATCGGCCCTCGTGCACAGGGCGCGCCGCGCATCGAGCCGGAAGCCGGGATACGCGTCGAGCAGCGGGCCTGCGCGCGTCTCGTCGAACGCCGGATCCTCGAACGCGAGCGTGTAGGTGCGCAGCGGCGGGTCGACCATCCCCGACATCAGCGCGGCGACCGAGCTCGAATCGACGCCGCCGGACAACCATGCCGCCAGCGGGACGTCGGAGACGAGGTGCATGCGCACCGTCTCGTCGAGCTTCGCGCGCAGGCCCTCGGCCCACTCGTCCGCCGAGGTGCGCCGGTCGTAGTCGCCGGCGTCGGGAAAGTCGAGGTCCCACCAGGTTTCGACGCGCGCGCGGCCGCCGGACCAGACCAGGCGTTGGCCGGGCGGCAGGCGTCTGACGCCTTCGACCAGCGTACGCGGCGTGATGACGCTGCCGTAGGAGAACACCTGCCGCAGCGCGTGGACATCGGGCACGCGCGCGACGAGTCCCGAAGCGAGGATCGCCTTGGGCTCGGAGCCGAACACCAGCGCGCCGCCGGTGACCGCGTAGTGCATCGGCTTGATGCCGATGCGGTCGCGGACCAGCAGCAGCTTGTGCGCCCGCGCGTCCCACAGCGCGATCGCGAACATCCCGCGCAGCGCGTGGACGAACCCGTCGCCGCGCTCCTCGTAGAGGTGGACGATGACTTCGGCGTCCGATCTCGTCCGGAAGCGGTGGCCGCGCGCCGTCAGGTCCGCGCGCAGCGCCGCGTGGTTGTAGATCTCGCCGTTGCACACGGCGACGACATCGCCGTCCTCCGAGGCGATCGGCTGGTCGCCGGTGGCGAGGTCGATGATCGCGAGGCGGCGGAATCCCAGGCCGATGCCGGGGGCGACGTGGAAGCCTTCGCCGTCCGGGCCGCGATGGCGCAGCGTGTCCGCCATGCGCCGGAGCATCGCCGGATCCGGGGCCTGCGCCGGGTCGGCCGGCGCGATGCCGGTGATGCCGCACATGGTGTCAGCGCTCCGCGCGCGCGGAGGCATTCCTGCGCGCGATCGCCGAGTCGAGCGTCAGCGGCGGACCGCGCCAGGGACGACGGACGATCCGCCGCGCGCCGGCGTAGCCGATCGCGACCAGCCATTCGTGCGCGTGGTAGCCGAGCTTGAGGCAGACCCGGATCGACGCGCGGTTCTCCGGGACCGACGCACCGTGGATGCGGTCGAGTCCGGCGGCGGCGAGCGCGGCGAGCTGGTGGCTGACGAGGATCGTCCCGATGCCTCGCGATCGCCACGACGCGACCGAGTACATGTCGTGGTAGTAGGCGACGCCGGCGGGAAAATCGACGTCGGCGTCGAAATAGTCGACGCGCACGCGTCCGCTGCCCGTCCATCCGGCGGCGACGAGGTTGCCCTGGAATCGCACCGCGTGGCACACGCAGCCGGCGGCGAGTCGGGCCCGGACCAGCGACGCCGGGGTGTCGGGGCGCAGGCGCAGGTAGTCGTCGACCGCCGCGGCGTCGAGGCGCTCGACCGTCGCGCCGGGCGGCGGCACCCGCGGTGGCGGCAGGTCGCGCAGCGACCGTTCGAAGACGATCATGCGCCGGTAGCCCAGGTGTGCGAGCGCCCCGGCGGCGAGGCGCCTCAGTCCCTGGTCCCGTGCCACCGCGACGACGCGGCGCGCGAGGCCGGGGGGTTCCGGCGTGGGCTCGCGGTGACCGCGCGAATCGACTCCCGCCACGGAACGCTAGGCCCGCTGGGGTCCGGGCCGGCCGCCGGCGACCACGTAGCGCGCCGCCGTGCGCAGGGTCGCGTTCGCATCGCCCGCATCCGAGATCGCCCGCAGGCTCGCCTCGCAGCGGTCGGCGGTCAACCGCAGGCTCACGTAGCCGCGCTCGTCGGAGCGGCCGTAGTGGACGTGCGGATTGAGCGGCAGCGCGCCGGCGACGCGCGATTGCGGCAGTCCTTCGCTGCTGATCGACGTGCCGCAGAACTCGCTCGCGATCACCCGGTCGGGCGGGTCGTCGACGCGGCGCTTCAGGTCGCAGACGTAGTGGCAATGGACGTCGCCGGAGAGCACGACGGCGTTGTCGACGCGGCGCTCGGCGATCGCGTCGAGCAGGCGGTCGCGCGCGGCCGGATAACCGGCCCAGCCGTCGGTCCAGACGCGGCCTTCCTTCGTCCAGGTGAACGGGGCCATCAGCGTCTGCTGCGCGATCAGGTTCCAGCGGACGTCGCGGCGCGCGAGGCCGTCGTAGAGCCAGCGCTCCTGCTCGCGGCCCAGGATCGTCCGCGCGGGGAGCACGAGTTCCGGGCATGCGGCGACGTCGACGGTGTTCGAGCCGCCGCGACCCGGCGGCGGACACGCGTGCCAGTCGCGGTACTGCCGGTCGTCGAGGACGTGGAAACGCGCGAGCGAGCCCCAGTCGTAGGCGCCGTACACGCGCAGGTCGGGTCCGGTCGGCCGCATCGACGGGGGGAGCGGCTGGTTCTCCCACCAGGCGCGGTAGGCGGCGGCGCGGCGGACGAGGAAATCCGGCGCGAGGTTCTCGCCGCGGTCGTTCGCGTAGTCGTTCTGGACCTCGTGGTCGTCCCAGGTGAGGATCCAGGGGAAATTCGCGTGGGCGCGCCGCAGGTCGGGATCGCTGCGGTAGAGCGCGTAGCGCGCGCGGTACTGGTCGAGCGTGACCGTCGGACCGTCGCCGTCGTGGCGGCGCACGCGACCGGACCGGGGCGCGCCCTCGTAGATGTAGTCGCCGAGGAAGACGATCGCGTCGAGCGGTTCGTCGGCGGCGTGGCGCCACGCGGCGTAACGTCCGGTCTCCCAGTGCTGGCACGAGGCGATCGCGAAGGCGAGCGGCGCGGTCGAGCCGGGCGCCGGTGCGGTGCGCGTGCGGCCGACGGGACTGCGCTCACCGCCGGCGGTGTAGCGATACCAGTACCAGCGGGCGGGATCGAGTCCCGCGACCTCGACGTGGACGCTGTGGCCGTCCTCCGCCCTCGCGGTCTCGCGGCCGCGCGCGACGACCGAGCCGAACGCCTCGTCGGCGGCGATCTCCCAGTCGACCGCGACCGGCCCCGACGGTCCGGCGGACGGCGCGATCCGCGTCCAGAGCACGACGCGATCGGCGCGCGGGCAACCGGAGGCGACGCCCAGCCCAAACGGATCGGCGCGCCAGGCGATCGATGCCGTCCCGCAGCCGACGAGCGCCGGTGCCGCGCCGGCGGCGAGCGCGAGCGCGAGGAGCGAGCGTCGTCGCGGATCGGGCGGGTCGGGCGGGTCGGTCGTCGGGCGCGTCGTCATCGAGCGGCGGGTCGCGGCAGCGGACCATGCATCCTACCGCGGCGGCGGGACGACGCGGGAGCCCCGCTGTCGCAGGATGTTACCGGGGCGCGCTCCGCATGCCGTCGATCAGCGCCGCGAGTCCGAGCGCGAACGTGCGGTCCCAGTGGGCCTGTCCGAAGTAAGGCGCGGCGGCGGCGAGCCGCGGACAATGCTCGGCGATGTAGGCATCGTCGACCGGCTCCGCCGCCGACGGTCCGAGCGCGTAGCCGGACGTCTCGTCGAGCGCGGCGCCCATCAGGTAGTAGCCGAGCGCGCGAAACCCTCGGGCCGAGCGCTCGCGGTCGCCGACCACGGCCTCGGTGAGCGCGAGGACCGCTTCGATGAAGCGCACGCCGGTCGGCGTGTTGAGCCGGTGCAACCCGACCAGCGGAAACAGCCGCGGATGGCGGCGCGCCATCGCCCGGTAGGCGTACGCGGCGCGGACCAGCCGCTCGACCGGATCGGGGCCGGCCGGCGGCATCTCTATCGACGCGATCGCGTGGTCGACGAGCGCGTCGAGCAGGTGCTGCTTGCCCGGGAAGTGGTGGTAGAGGCTCATCGCCTCGCAGCCGAGCTTCGCGCCCAGCCGCCGGAACGACAGCCCGGCGAGGCCCCCGTCGTCGACGAGGGCGAGCGCGGCGGCGACGATCCGCTCGCGCGTCAGCGGCCGCCGGCGCCTCCCCTGCGCGCCGGGGGCCGCGGCCGGCCCGGGGGGCGCGTGCGCCCGTGTCGTCCGGCGAACTGACGAACGGTCGCCCATGGTCTTGCAATCTTACATCGTAAGCCTAGAATCCGCCATCGACTTACGCTGTAAGGGAGCGCGCGGGCGGACCGCCCGCGGCGGATGCGCCGGCGGCCGCGGGCGTGGCGGGACCGCGCGGCAGGCTGCCGGCCGCCTGAGGAGGAGGATCCATGGAAGCCGTCGACATCGTCGGTCTGCTCGTTCCGGTCACCTACGCGTTCTTCGCCGTCACCGAGCGGCTCCGGCCGGCGCGCGTATTCCCACCGCGGCCGGGCTGGCAGTGGATCGGTGCGGGATTCCTGGTGCTGATCGCCACGGTCTCGACGCTCGTGCCGCTGCTGCTGTCGGTCGAGTGGATGGCGGCGCACCGCTGGCTCGACGGAACGAAGCTCGGCGTCGCCGGCGGGATGGTCATCGGCTACGTCGTGCTGTCGGGCGTCGCCTACGCCTACCATCGGACCGTCCATTCGGTGCCGGTGCTCTGGCGGCTCACCCATCAGCTCCACCACAGCCCCAACCGCGTCGACATCCCCGGCGCGGTGCTGTTCCACCCGGTCGAGATGACGATCCAGGCGCTGATGCACCTCTTCGTGACGGTGATCGTGCTGGGCCTCGACCCGCTCGCCGCCGCGCTGACCGGCTATGTCGCGGCGTTCTACGGCATGTTCCAGCACTGGAACGTGAGGACGCCGCCGTGGCTGGGCTACCTGATCCAGCGCCCGGAGGCGCACGGCGTACACCACCGCCTGGGGATGCACGACTACAACTTCGGCGACCTGCCGTGGTGGGACCTGCTGTTCGGCACGTTCCGCAACCCGCGCGAGTTCCGGGGCGATGTCGGTTTCGAAGGCGGCGCCGACCGCCGGATCGGCGCGATGCTCGCGTTCGCCGACGTCAACGCACCGGCGTACGGACCGGCGAGCCTGGGCCGTCGCGCCGCGGCGGTCAGCGGATGCGCGTTGCGGTCGCCGTGATAACCGCGCGGTTGGGCAGTGACGACGAAAGCGTCATCCGGCCCTCGTTGACGCGTCCGGAGACATCGCCGCTGACCGAGTTGCCCCGGACGGCGTAGCCTTCGAAGAGCGCGTTCACCTGCCCGCCCGACGTCAACTGGCCGCGGATCGTGCTGGGCTTGCCGCCGCCGTAGCTGCCGACCCAGCTCGAGTCGATCCGGTTCTGCGCCACGGTGAGGTCGAGATTCCAGCACGCCGGCCCCTTGCCCGAGCCCGGCAGCTCCCAGCAGGCGCGCCCCCGATAGATGCCGTCGTTCGGGAAATCGGCGCTCGCGGTGCCGGCGCCCGACGGGGACGATCGAGCGGGCGGCGTGGACGGCGGCGCGGCAGCGGGTGCAGCGGACGCTGCCGTCGAGTTGGCTGCCGCCGCGTCCGGGGAGCCTTTCGGCGGGCTGCCGGACGCGGTCGCCGGTGCGGACGCGACCGGGGCTTCCTTCGCGGCAGGCGCGACGGCGGCCGTGCGCGGCGCGGGCGTCGCCGCGACGCGCGCGGCTTCGGCGCGCTTCTTCGCGTCGGCAGCCTCGCGCTGCGCGGCTTCGAGCTCGGATTTCAGACGCGCCTCGCGCTCGGCGGCGACTCTCGCCGTCGCGTCGTCCTCGGCCTTGCGAGTCGCCGCCACCGCCGCGCGCACCTGCTCCGCGGCGCGTGCCTCCGCGGCGCGCGCGGCCTCGGCGGCCTTCGACTCGCGGTCCTGCACGTACCACCAGCCGCCGCCGGCGGCGAGCGCGAGTGCGACCACGCCGGCGGCGATCGCGGCGACCGGGCGCGAGGGGCCGGGCGCCGGCGCGACGGTCGCAGGCGGCGTGGTGCCCGCCGCGGCTGCGCCGGCACCCGGCGGGCCGGCCTCGGGGGCGTCGCCGATCGAGAACACGCGGACCGGCTGCGAGATGTTCTTGAACGTCCGCTCGCCCATCGGGTGGAACTCGAGCGAGAGCTTGTTGCGGATCTGGTCGTAGACGCTGCCGGCGACGCAGACGCCGCCCGGCGGCGCGGCGGTCTGGATGCGCGCGGCGAGGTTGACGCCGTCGCCGAGGAGATCGGTGCCCTGCACGATCACGTCGCCCAGGTTGACGCCGATGCGGAACTGCATCCGCTCGTCGGGCGCGAGGTGGTCGTTGCGCGTGGCGAGCGCCGACTGGATCTCGGTGGCGCAGCGGACCGCCTCGACCGCGCTCGGGAACTCGGCGAGGACCGCGTCACCGGCGGTATTGAAGATCCGTCCGCGATGCTGCGCGAGCAGCGCGTCGAAGATCTCGCGGTGGCCCCGGAAGACGCGCAGCGTGCGCTCCTCGTTGGTCTCCATCAGCCGGCTGTAGCCGACGATGTCGGCCATCAGGATCGTCGCGAGCCGTCGCTCGAACGGCTCGCCGTCGCCTGGTCGTGATTCCGCTGGCATTCCCCCTCCCGATGCGTCCGCGTCCGGCGCGGGCCGACCGCGCACGCGATCTTGCCACGGACCGGACGTGTCGACGAAGGCGGCCGGCTACCCGGATGCGCCGCCGCCGGCCGGCGGGTGCGCCAGCATCCGCGCGAGCTCGCCGCTCGCGATCAGCTTCTCGAGATCCTGCGCGCCGCCGACGAGCGTCCCGTGGACGAACACCATCGGAAAGGTCGGCCACCCGGTCCACATCTTGAGCGCGTTGCGCCGGCGCCACTCGCCGAAGTAGCTGCCGTATTCCAGGTACCGGCAGGGGACACCCGCCGCCGCCAGCGCGCGGCGCGCGCGCCTGGGGAACGGGTTCTGCCGCATGCCGACGACGACCACCGCGTCCTGGCCGATCGCGCGGCGGACTTCGTCGACGATGCCGGCGTGATGGGCTGCGACCCGCTCGCGGATCGCCGGGTGCAGGCGGGACTCTTCGAGGATCGGACGCGGCATGGCAGGGCGGGTCGGGCGGCGGAGGGCGGTGGTGCGAGCGTACACCGCCGGCGACGCGGCATCCGCCTTCCCGATCGGCGGCGCGCGCCGCGCGCCCGGACGCGCTTCAGGGACGCGCCCTGGCGGCGACGATCCAAGGTTCGTGGCGGGTGCCCCAGGCGACGGTGACGTCGTACCGCCCGACCGGATCATTGGGCGATCGCACGGTGCCTGCCGGCGAGGGATCCACGAACGCCGCCCGCCTGTCGAGCGGCACCAGGACCTCGCCGACGGCGAGATGGCCGAGGTACGCGCCGGCGCGCCCGTCGGCGAGCCGGACCGGTCGCAGGACCGCGCGCACGATCGCGCCCCGGGTGCGGTCCGGGTAGCGCGCGCGCAGGGTCGCGGCGTCGGAGCCGGCCGCGACGACGAACAGCCGGCTCGTGCGGCGTTCCTCGTTCCGGGCGTTCTCTTCCGCCCCGGTCGCGCGGCTGGCGAGCTCGGGTTTCCCGGGATGGGCCTGCGCGAGCTCGCGCTCCGAGGTCGCGCGAGCGCGAGCGCGGGCGAGCGTGGCGGCGTAGGCGGCACCGTCGAACTCGAGGGCGACGTAGGCCTCGCGTTCGGTCGGCATGCCGCCGCGCGCCGGCCCGATCGCCCGGAGTCTCGCGATATCAACGCCGAGCTCCGCGAGCGTCGCCTCGTCGATCCACTCGGGCAGCGCGTGGAAATCCGGGTAGCCGGGCGTCGCCACGGACCCGTCGGTCGCGCGGGTCGGAATCCGCCAGACGATCCGCAGCGCGAGACCGCTGTCCTCGCGCGCGGCCGGCCATCCGAACGGCGGCGATAGCTCGCGCTCGGTCATCGCCAGCGTCGAACCGGGTGCGCCGGCGCGGTTCATCGCGACCGACGCGAGCATCCATCCGTTGACGGCGACGACCAGCGCGAGTCCCGCCCAGCCGAGCACGCGCGCGGCCGGGGTCATGAGCCGCCTCCGGCTGCCGCGGCCGTCGGGGGCGCGCGCCGCAACCGCCGCAGGACGAACAGCACCGCGAGCGCCGACGCGCCGACGATCAGGAAGAAGAGCCACTTGGGCAGGACGTCCCACCACCAGGTGAAGAACTTGGTGTACAGGAACAGCACGAAGAACGTCACGCCGGTGTGGAAGACGTCGGACCAGTCGCGCCGCGCGCCCAGCCACACGGTCGCGGCGGCGAGCGCGAACCCGGCGAACTGGTAGCCCGACTCGATCGCCGACGCCGGCGCGTCGATGTAGGACAGACGGCCCCAGAACGAGAGCACGAGCACCGGCAGGAGCAGCGCGATCAACCCCAGCACGCGATAGACCGGCGCGAAGCCGGGCCGGCGCGCCGCGGCGACGAAGGCCGGCACGCACAGGAGCGCGATGGCGGCGGGGAAGAAATTCTCCGGCCGCTCGCCCAGATCGATCCAGTAGACGCCGCGCCAGGCGCCGGCGCGCGCCGCGATCCACCCCATCAGGCACGCGATGCCGGCCGCCAGCAGCAGCCTCGAATCGCACGCGTAGGCGAGCAGGAACGCGTACACCGCCCAGACGAGGAGCGCGCTGTCCGACGGCGTCAGGTTGAACGCCCGGCCCACGAGCGCGACGTTCAGCACGAAGCAGGCGAACGCCACCATCGCGACCAGGTTGGTGAAGTAGCCGGTCGTGTCGCGCGTGCGCACGGCCAGCGTGGCCGCGAGCGACGCGAGCGAGCCGCCGGCGAGGATCGCGACCTGCGCGGCGTCCCCCAGGTGCCCCCAGAACTGGCGGAGCGCGAAGAACACGCTGGCGGCGAACGCGATCGCGCCGAGGAACGAGGCGGCGCGCATGCCGAGCGACAGGCGCATGCCGCGCGGATCGGCGTCGACGTCGAAGTCGCGCGCGTACGCGGCGATCAGCGCGGCATGGTGGCCTGCGACGCGCTCGCGGTCCGCGGAGGAGAGCGTGACCACGCCCTCGGCTTCGAGCCGGGCGGCTTCTCGCCCGTAGGCCCGCAGGTCGTCGATGCGTCGCTGGGCGGATTCGCGATCGTTCATCGGTGGGTTCGGGCGGCGCGGCACCGCCGCGCCGGGTCCGGCCCATTATCCTCCGCCTCCCCGGTCCCCGGGAGCGCCCGGGGATTCGCGCTCGCGTCCGCGCTCGCCTATCATCCGGTAGGGGACGCTCGGAAGCGTCCCGCGGAGCGGACGATGGCGCGTGGCGTGACGGGGCTCGCCCGCGGCGGCCGGCGGGCGGCGGCGGTCGACGAGATCGAGGTGAAGGCGGGGCTGCCCGAGCGTGCGGTCAAGCGCGCGCTCAAGCGCTGGAAGCTCGATCGCGATCACGGCGCGCGGCGATGGCTGCACTTCTTCGACACGCCGCAACGAGACCTGCTCGCCGCCGGCATCGTCGCGCGCGCGCGCCGCATCCGCGGCGGCGAGCACGACAGCACCGTCAAGCTGCGGCCGGTCACGCCGGCGGCCATCGGCGAGCAGTGGCGCGCGTTCCGGGGCTTCAAGGTCGAGACCGACGCGAGCGAACGTGAGATCGTCGCGGCCGCGTCGTTCTCCATGCCGATCGCCCGCGGGGTCATCCGGCGCGTCGGGCGGGGCCGTGACCCGGTCGGCGACCTGTACGACGACGGCCAGCGGATGTTCCTGCTCGGCATGGCGGGCGTACGCGTCGATTTCGCCCGGACCGTCGGGTTCCCGCCGATCCGCGCGTGGCGGTGGAAGGTCGCCGACCTCGGCCTGCAGTGGCCGATCGGCGTCGAGCTGTGGCGCCGCGAAGACGGCGCGCGGCGAATCGAGTGCTCGGTCAAGGTTCCGCTCGCCGGCGCGGCCGCGGCCGTCCGGGAGATCCTCTCGTTCCTGGACGATGCCGGTGTCGAACGCGCGACCGACCCGCTCGCCCGCGTGCGCTGGGCGCTCGGTGCGACGCCGCGCGAACGACGCCGGCGGTGACGGGCCCCCCTGCCGATTCCCCGCATGAACGAAGAAGCCGAACCCGGAAAGCGCCGGGCCGATCGTCCGCCGGTGCTCGACATCGGCGCCGGCGATATCGGTGCGTCGGCCAACGCGATACCCAACCTGCTCGCCGACCTGGTCGAGACCGAGACCTGGCGCAACGCCGCGACGGTGCTGATGGGCGCGCTGCTCGTCGGCCTGGGCTACTGGGCCTACCAGGGCCTGTACCAGGCGATCGGCGAGAACCGCGCGCGCAGCCTCGAGCGGCTGCTGGGCACCGTCGTGGCCGCGGTCGATGTCTGGGTCGGCGACCATCGCGCCGAGACCGTGCGCCTCGCGCGCGAGCGCGACGTCGCCGGGCCGGCGCTGCGGGTCGCGGCGCTGGCGGGAGACGGCACGCCGGAGTCCGCGGCGACCGCGTGCCGGTCCGCCGATGCCGAGGAGATCGTCCGGCAGGTGCGTTCGAACACGGTGATGTCGCAGGCCGCGACGGTGCGACTGGTCGACCGTGCGGGCGTCGTCGTCGCGGCCGAGGACAGCGGCTCCTGCGGGCGGCGGCTGAGATCGACCGTGTTCCGCCAGAAGCTCGATCTCGCCTTCGACGGCAGGCCGCAGGTCGTGCGGCCCTATCCGGACCCGGAACTCATGGCCGGAGGATCCGAGGGGCGCGCGCGGCCGCTCCTGTGGATCGTGGCACCGCTGCGCGTCCCGGACGGAAAGGCGGCGCTCGCGCTCGCGGTCGGCGTCTACGCCGATCGGGAATTCGCGCGCCTGTTCTCCCCGGCGGACGTGATCGGGCAGGTCGATACCTACGCGTTCGGCGACGACGGCCTGCTGATCACGCCGAGCCGGTACGGCGAGACGCTCGCGGCGGCTGGTGAGATCCCCGACGAGGCGGCGGCGGACCAGGCGTTCACGATCCACGTCCGCGATCCCGGCGGCAATCTCGCGGCCGGCCATCGTTCGCGCCTCGAGCCGGCCGCGCGTCCTTTGACCGAGCCGGCGGCGCTGGCGCTCGCGGCGAGGGCGAAGCTGGCCGAGAGCGAGCGGGGCGGCGCGGTCATCGCCCCCTACCGGGACTACACCGGCGTCGACACGGTCGGCGCGTGGCGCTGGCTGTCGGCGTACGACATGGGTGTCGTCGCCGAGATCCCGGCGAGCGACGCGTTCGCGCCGCTGCGCTACCTGCTGGTCACGTTCTCGGTGATCGGCGGATTCATCGTGCTCGTTCTGCTCGCGGCGCTGTACTCGGCGTTCTCGCTCGCGCGCCTCAAGCGCCAGTTCGGCCGCCTGCAGCGCCTCGGCGCCTACACACTGGAGAAGCAGATCAGCGAGGGCGGCATGGCGACGATCTATCTCGCCCGCCACGCGCTCCTCAAGCGTCCGACCGCGGTGAAGGTGCTGAAGAAGCACGTCGCGACCGACGAGTTCATCCACCGCTTCGAGCGCGAGGTGCAGCTCGCGAGCCAGCTCATGCACCCGAACACCGTCGAGATCTACGATTTCGGACGCACGCGCGAAGGCCAGCCGTACTACGTGATGGAGTACCTCGACGGCATCACGCTCGCGCAGCTGGTCGACGAATCGGGCCCTGTGCCGCCGGGTCGCGCGCTGCACGTGCTGAGACAGGTCGCGGCGGCGCTGCGCGAGGCGCACCAGCGCGGACTGGTGCACCGCGACGTCAAGCCCGAGAACGTCATGCTTTGCCGGCGCGGCGAGGACGACGTCGTCAAGCTGCTCGACTTCGGTCTGGTCAAGAACCTCGAACGCGCGCAGACGCGCGACGTGACCAAGCAGATCAAGATCCTGGGGACGCCCCGGTACATGGCGCCGGAGAGGCTGGTCAATCCGGCCGACGTCGACGCCCGCTCCGACATCTACGCGCTGGGCGCGGTCGCCTACTACCTGCTCACCGGCAAGCCGATCTTCGACGGCGACGACAATCTCGAGATCGGCAACCAGGTGATGCACCGGCCGGCGCCGCGCGTCAACGAGAGCGGGGTCGTCCAGGTTCCCGATGCGCTCGACGCGCTGATCGCCGCCTGCCTCGAAAAGGACCGCGCGAAACGCCCGCAGTCGGCGGACGCGCTCATCGAGGCGATCGACCGGCTCTCGAGCCGGCTCGCCTGGACGCCGGCCGATGCCGCCGCCTGGTGGAGCCGCCATCGCGACCGCCTGTCGGCGGCCGCTCCGGCCGCGGCGGTTCCGCCGGCCTGAATCGCCTGCGTCCGGCCGCGTGACGCACGCGACGTGCATCCGGGGCGGGCGGCCTTTCGTAGCAGGGGACGTACCCCTCCACCGAAAGGTCGACACGATGTTTCGCCAGCTCGCACTCGCCGCCGCCGTCGCCGCCACGCTCTCCGCTACGGCCCACGCCCAGACGCCGGCCGCGCCGGCGCTCTATCAGCGACTCGGCGGCTACGACGCGATCGCTGCCGTGACCGACGACTTCCTCGGCCGGCTCGCCGGCGATCGGGACCTCGGCCGCTTCTTCGTCGGCCACGGCACCGACTCGGTCAAGCGGATCCGCCAGGACATCGTGAACCAGCTCTGCGCCGCCGCCGGCGGACCCTGCGTCTACACCGGCCGGGACATGAGGACCGCGCACGCGGGACTGGGGATCGCCGAGCGCGAATGGGAGACGGCGGTCCGGCACCTGAACGCGACGTTAGACCGGTTCGCGGTCGGCAGACGCGAGCGCGACGATGTCGTCGCGGCGATCGCGGCGCTGAAGAAGGACGTCGTCGAGAAGCCCTGAGCGCGCTGCGTCAGCGCCCGCCGGCACGCTCGAGGATCGTCGCCATGTTCGCGTAGCCGCGCGAACGCGCGAGCGCGAGTGGCGTGGCGCCGCCGCGATCGGGCAGGTTCGGGTTCGCGCCGGCGGCGACCAGCGCGGCGAGCGTCGCGGTGTGCCGGGTTCCGCCGTCGCCCAGCACGATCGACTCGATGAGCGCGGTCCAGCCCAGGTTGTTGACGTGGTCGAGCGGCGCGCCGGCGCGGATCAGGTCGGCGACGATCCCGTCGTGCCCCAGGTGTGCCGCGGCGATCAGCGCGGTGCCGTCGTAGCGGCTGGTCACGTTCCTCGCGCTGGCGCCGATCGCGAGCGCCGCCGCGAGTGTCGCGCGGTCATCGGCGACCGCGGCGATCGTGACGATGTCGTAGCGGTCGTGTTCGAGCGCGTTGGGATCGGCGCCGGCCGCGGCCAGCGCCCGCATCGCTTCGTGCCGGCGGCGGTAGGCGGCGACATGCAGCGGCGTGCGGCCGTACCCGTCGCGCGCGTCGATCTTCGCGCCGGCGGCCGCCAGCCGGCTTACGGCCGCCGCATCGCCGTCGCGCGCGGCCGCGAAGAGCCCGGCGTAGGCGGCGGCCTCGGGGTCCGAGGGCGCCACCTGCGCGTACGCGCCGGTCGCGAGCGCACAGGCCAGCGCGGCGGTCCAGGCCAGATTGATCGTTCGATTCATCGTGCTCGTCCCGGGGTCGGGAGCGCATTCTGTCACGTCGGACGAATGGCGGAATCGGGCGCGCCGCGGCCGGGGCGCGCGATCGCCGCTGCGGTAGACTCGCGCGGCTCCGCTCCGCTCGGCCCGGACTTCCTTGGCTACCGCGATCACGTACTGCTCTTTCGTCGAGTCCAGCGGCTACGGCCACGCGGGCGTCGGTTACGTGCGCGCGCTGGTCAACGCCGGCGTCCCGGTGCATTGGGTGGCGCTGCGCCACGACCGGAACACGGTGGTGCGCTGCCCGCCCGGCGACACCCTGCCGCTGGTCGTGCTCGCCCGCGACGACGAGTCGCTCGCCGATCTGCCGGCGCTGATCGCGGCGACCGCGCGTCCGATCGCGACCGACACGCTGGTGGCGCATACGGTACCGGAGCACTGGCCGCAGCTCTTCGAGACGCGCAAGCGCAACATCGGCTGCACCGTGTGGGAGACCGACCGCGCACCGGCGCACTGGCGGCCGCTGTTCGACCGCGCCGACCGCATCGTCGTCCCCTGCGAGATGAACCGGGCGACGTTCGAGGCGTCCGGGACACCGACACCGGTGCGGGTCGTGCCTCACGTCCGCCGGCACGCCTGGAACCACTTCACGCCGTCCGACCTCGCGGCGGCGCGCGATCGGCACGGTGTCGCCGCCGCGCGATTCGTCTTCCTCTCCATTTCGACCTGGGATCCGCGCAAGGCGGTGCCGGGACTGCTGCGCGCGTTCGTGCGGGCGTTCCGGGACGACGAGGGCGTCGCGCTCGTGCTCAAGACCGCGCCGATCGGCTTCGGCCCGCCGCCGCACTACGAACGCGCCTCGACGCTCGAACTCGCGCAGGCCGCCGTCGACGCCGAGACCGACGCGCTCGACCGCGACGCGCCGCCGATCGCCGTGCTGCCGTTCGAGGCGGGCGGCCGCGAGATCGATCTGCTGCACGAACTCGCGGACGCCTACGTCACGCTGCCGCACGGCGAGGGCTGGGCGCTGGGCGCGTTCGACGCCGCGGCGCGCGGCACGCCGGTGATCGCGACCGGCTGGAGCGGGCACCTCGACTGGCTGGGCGCGGGTTGGCCGGGTGCGGTCGGACACCGGCTGGTCGGCGCTCCGGCGTGGCCGCCCGACCGGCCTTCGTACTGGCCTTCGCAGCGCTGGGCCGAGCCCGACCTCGACCATGCGGCGATGTTGATGCGCGAGCATGTCCGCGACCCCGCGCGCTTCCGCGCCACGGCCGCGACGATCGCCGAGCGCATCGCCGACGACTACACGGAGCCGCGGATCGCGCGCGCGTTCCTCGCCGCGCTCGCCGACTGACATGCGCCGCGAATTCCACTTCGTGTTCGGACTGCGACCGCAGCGCGAGCCGTTCCATCTGCTCCACTGGCTCGCGCTCGAGTCGTGCCGGCGCACGCAGGCGCCCGACACGATCGTCTTCCATTGTCGCCACCGGCCCTGGGGCCCGTGGTGGGAACGCATCGCGCCGCATCTCGACGTCCGCGAAGTCGGCGTGGCGCCGCGCGGATTCGATCCGTCGCGGTACGGGGCGACCGACGAGGGCCGCCTGATCGCGGGCGCCGGCTACGACTACGCGCACGAAGCCGACTTCCTGCGCCTCGAGATCCTGTTCGCGGCCGGCGGCGCGTACGCCGACATCGACACGCTGTTCGTCGAACGCTATCCGGACGCATGGTTCGGAAACGACTGCGTGCTGGGCGAGGAGCCGGCGATCGCCGGGGCGAGCGGCGTGCTCGTCCCTTCGCTTTGCAACGCGGTGATCCTCGCGCGGCCGGGCGCGCCGTTCCTCCGGCGCTGGACCGACGAGGCGCGCGCGAGCTTCGACGGTACGTGGAACGCTCATTCGTGCGCGGCCGCCGCGCGTCTGTGGGCGCGGCATCCCGACGAGGTCCACGTGCTGCCGCGACAGGTGTTCTACCGGCACGCGGCGACCCGCGCCGGCATCGCCTCGCTGTTCACCGAGCTCGACGTCGGCCTCGCCGGCGTGAAGAGCCTGCACCTGTGGGCGCACCTGTGGTGGTCGGCGACGCGCGTCGACTTCACGACTTTCCACGCGGAACAGGTCACGCCGGAGTGGATCACGCGTGGTGCGTCGACGGTCGCGGCCGTCGCGCGGCGATTCCTGCCGGCGGACGTGCTCGCCGACGCGATCGCACGGAACGAAGCGGCCGCTCCGCCCGGCTGACGAGTTCGCGTGGTGCGCGAGCGCGCCGGCCCCGGGGGTCAGCGGGCGGCCGGTTCGATGACGATCGCGCCTGGTCCGCAGGGCACGACCAGCGGCGGGAGCGACGGTTCGTAGCGCGCGAGTTCGGCGCGCAGCCGGTGTTCGCGCGCGAGCAGACGGGCGTCGGGCAGGCGCTTCGCCGCGGCGATCGCCGCGTGATGCGCCGCCGGCCACGCGTTGGCGCCGTGGTACACGTAGACGACGCTCCAGCCGGCGTCGCGGACGCGCGCGATCCGGGCTCCCGAGGCGGCGATCGCGAGACAGAGCTGCGTGTCCTCGCCCAGCCTTGCGTCCGGATACGCCGGCATCCGGTCGCGGCGTCCGACCAGCGTGCCCTGGACGAAATCGAGCGGATACGCCTCCGCGCTCCAGTCGGTCCACCACAGCATGCGCTGCGCCGCGAAGTAGTGGAGCTGATCGGTCAGGAACGCGAAGTCCGCCCGCTCCCGGTCGATCGCGCCGACCTGGATCTCGAGCCGCCGCGGGTGATAGCGATCGTCGTCGTCCCATTGCGCGACGAGATCGCCGCGGGCGAGCGCGACCGACCGGTTGCGCAGCATGCCCAGCGATGTGCCCGGCGGCTCGCGCGACACGGTCGCGACGACGCCGGACCGCTCGACGAGGTCCCGGACCTCGCGGTCGAACGATTCGCCGCCGTCGTGGACCACGACGAGTTCGCGGTCTGGCAGCGTCTGCCGCGCGAAGTCGCCGATGGCGAGCGCGAGACGCGGCAGCGCGCCTTCGCGCGTGACAGTGAGGGCGCTGACTCGCATCGGCATCGACGGCGAGCATACCGGAACAGGAGGCGTCGGCGCGGGTGCCCGGTTTCCGATACCATCGGTCCGGCGACGGCCGCGGACGACGGCCGGCTTCGACGACCATGACGCGCCGGCGCCTTTCCAGGCGGTGCGGCGACCGGGGAGAAGGCGATGCGTAAGGGCGGCCGTGTCGGGTGTGTCCGGGAATTCGGTCGTGTCGGCGCGGTCGGAGCCGCCGTGGCGTTCCTGGCGAGCGGGGGCGCGGGCGCGGTGAACCTCGTCTTCGACGCGAGTCCCGCGCCGATCAGCACGCCGCAGGTCGCCGACACGAGCTTCTGGATCGGCGTCAACCTGCCGAACGTGATCGCGTCGATCGTCTCCGGGGGCTCGGTGACCGTGAACGCCGGCGGCCATTCCGCCGCGCTGGGCATCAACGCCGGATCGTCGGGCAACCGCCTGACGCTGACCGGTGCGCCGGCGACGCTCACGGTGGCCGAGTCGATCTACGTCGGCAACGCCGGCGCGGGCAACACGCTCGTCTTCGACCAGGGGGCGACCGGGTCGTCCGGCAGTTTCTACATGGGCGCCGTGTCCGGTTCGACCGCGAACGACTTCCAATTGCTGGCGCAATCGCTGCTGACCACGTCCGGGGACGTCGGGCTCGGGGTCGCCGCCGGCGCCGGCGGCAACACCGCGACCGTCGACGCGACCGGTTCGGTCTGGACGATCAACGGGGTCACGTACGTCGGAAACGCAGCGGGCGCCAACCAGCTGACGATCTCGGGCGGTGGAGAGGTCAAGGCCAGCACGCTCGACACGCTGATCGGCGCGGAGCCCGGCGCCGACGGCAACAAGATCCTGGTGACCGGTGCGAACTCGAAGGCGACGCTCTACACCGGCGTGCTGCGCACGCTCTACGTCGGCCGCAGCGGCAACTCGAACGCGTTGGAGATCCTGGCGGGAGGCCAGGTCGCCAGCGGCAACGTCCGCATCGGCGGCGGAACCGGAGCCACCGGCTCGCCGACCGGCAACGGCGTCGTCGTGGACGGAGGCTCGACCTGGACGATCGCGGGAACGATGCGGGTCGGCGCCGGCGTCGCCGGTACGAACAGCGGCCTCGACATCACCAACGGCGGCGTGGTGACGGTCACCGGCAACAGCTTCGTCGGCTACGACGCGGTCAACGACGACAACCACGTGCTCGTCAGCGGCCCGGGATCGCAGCTCAATGTCCAGGCGCTGACGATCAGCCGGGTCGTCGGCGCGGCGAACAACACGGTCACCGTCGCGAACGGCGGCACGCTGTCGGCGGCGTCGATCACGCTGGGCGCGGCCACCGGCACGAGTGTCGGCGGACTGGAGATCGGCGCCGGCGGACCGGCCGGCGTGATCGCGCCGACGACGATCACCGGCGTGGGCAGCGACCCGACCGTGCGCTTCAACCACACGAGCGCCGGCCACGCGTTCGCGCCGGCACTCTCCGGCACGCTCGCGCTGGTCCACGACGGCGCCGGCAGCACCGAACTGGGCGGTGCCGGCACCTACACCGGTCCGACGACCGTCAACGCGGGTGCGCTGCGCCTCAACGGCGTCAGCGGCACGAACGCGATCGCCGTGAACGCCGGCGGAACGCTGGGCGTCGCCGCGGGCGCGGTCGCGACGACCCCCGGCGCGTACGTGCAGGCGGCCGGCGGGACCTATGAAGTGAACATCGCGAACGCCGCGACCTACGGCGCGCTGCAGGTCGATGGCGCGGCGACCTTGCCGCCGTCCGCGCCGATCTTCGTCCGCGCGAACTGCGGCGCCATCGCGCCTGGCGCGACGTTTCCCGGCGTCATGACCTCGAGCAACCCGATCGCCGTCGCCGGCTTCACGGTGACCGACAATTGCCCGAACCTCGCGTTCACGGCGAGCCTGAGAGGCGACGGGCTCGCGATCGATCTGGTCGCGAGAGCGGACGGGACCGCGGCCATCCCCGTGCTCTCGGGCGGCGGCGCCGCGGCGCTGGCCGGGTTGCTCGCCCTGTCGTCGATCCTGGTCCTGCGGCGCCGGACCCGGCCGGAGGTGCGGCGCGGACGGTCGTAGCGCACCGACCCCCAGCGGCGCGGCGGTCGACCCCGCCGTGCCGGCATGCTTGGGGTCGGAGCGGGACACCGGTCGTCCGGCGAGCCGTGCAGGGACAGTCCGATCACCATGCCGAGCCTCGCGACCGCGATACTGACCGTCCGCGTCGACGACGCGCCCGCGCGGCGCGCGAATCTCGACGCGGCGCTCGCCCGTCTGGCACGCATGCCCGCGATCGGCGTGCTCGTCGTCGAGCAGGGTAGCCTGCCGGCGCCCGCGTCCGCGAGGTCGGCGTTCGCGTACAACCCGGGGGAACTGCGCACCGGCTGGGGTCTCAACGTCGGCGCGCTCGCCGCCGGCGCCGACATCCTGGTGTTCGGCGATCCCGACGTGCTGCCGCCGTCGACGCTGGACACCGCGGTCGCGTACGCGGCGCGCGGCTGGGCGCTCGTCAAGCCCACGCGCGGCCGGATCGTCGTGCCGGCGCCGGAGGTCGCGCGCGTCCGGGCGATGGGCCGCGAGGGCGCCATGGTCGCGCGGTCGATCGCGGGGGAACCCGAGGACGACGTGCTGTGCGGCGGCTGGTTCGTGATCCGGGCGGCGACGTTCGCGCGGCTCGGCGGGTTCGACGAGCGGTTCCCGGACGGGTTCGAGCGGCTCGCGCTGTCGTGGCGCGTCGAACGGCTGCGGGTGGCGACGCTCGAACTCGACGACGAGCCGGCGATCCGCCTCGCCGGCGCGCCGCGCGACGACGACGGTGCCGCACGCGCGCTGCAGTCGTCGCTGGACGGACTCGACGACGACGCGCTCGCGCGGCTCGCCCAGGTGCAGGCGCAATCCGGGGGCCGGCGCGACAAGTACCGGCCCTCGCCGGGGAGCGCGGGGCGATGAAGATCGCGGCGAACGTGCTCGTCGCGATGGCGACGGTCGACGGGCGGGTGGCGGCCGAGGCGGTCGCGATGCTCGTCGGCGCGGGCGACGGTGATTCGGCGCCGCGATTCGCCGCCGCGATCGACGCCGAACGCGCGCCCGGACGCAACGCGCTCGTCTCGGCCTTCCACGCCGATCCGGCCGGCACCCACCTGTGGCTCGTGGACCCCGACCTCGTGCTCCCGCGCGACGCGCTGCGACGGCTGCTCGCGCACGGCCGCGACGTCGTCGCGTTGCCGGTCGCGCTGCCCGGTGCGACCGTGTCCGGCGAGCCGCGATTCGACCTCGGCCCGCTGGTCGGCGAGGACGGCGCGCTGTTCGTGCACGAGCGCGCGAGCGCCGCGGCGATGCTGCTGTCCCGGGCGGCGGTCGACGCGCTCGTCGACGACGCGAAGCGCGACGGACGCGTCTACGCGGCGGACGTGCCGCTGGTCGGCTCGGACGGCGTCGCGGCCACCGCGGTCCACTACGAATGCTTCCGCCCGCAGGCGCGCGACGGCGCCTGGCTCGCCGACGACGTGCCGGCCTGCGCGGCGCTGCGGCGCGCGGGATTCGCGATCCACGTGGATGCGACGATCGTCGCGCATCGCCGCGCCTGCGCGGTCGGCTGAACGGAGGACACGATGAGCGAGGACGAACCCTGGGCGTTCCCCCCCGAGTTCCAGCCCGATCCGCAGTCGGCCCGCTACGATCTGGGACGCGCGCTCTCGTCGGTCGTCGCGCTCGACGCGCGCGTGCCCGCCGACGCCTTCACCGCGTCGATCCTCGGTACCGAGCGCACCGGCAGCGCCGTGGTGATCCGCGACGACGGGCTCGCGCTCACGATCGGCTACCTCGTCACCGAAGCCGAGAGCGTCCGGCTCGCGACCCACGACGGACGGGTCGTCGAGGCGCATCCGCTCGCGACCGATTTCGTCACCGGGTTCGGCCTCGTGCAGCCGCTGGGCGACCTGGGCGTGCCGCCGCTCGCGCGGGCTCCGGCTTCCGCGGTGTCCGCCGGCGACACCGTCACCGCGGTCTCGCACGGCGGGCGCGGGCACGCGCTTTCCGCGCGCCTGGTCGCGAAGCAGGAATTCGCCGGGTACTGGGAGTACCTGCTCGACGAGGCGCTGTTCACCGCGCCGCTGCACCCGGTGTGGAGCGGCGCGGCGCTGCTCGACGCCCGCGGCCGCCTCGTCGGGATCGGATCGCTGTTCGTCCAGCAGGTCGTCGACGGCCGCGCGACGCGCGGCAATCTGTTCGTGCCGGTCGACATCCTCGACGCGGCGCTCCCGGAACTGCTCGCCCACGGCACGCGCACCGGCCCCGCGCGGCCCTGGCTGGGGCTCTACCTCCACGAGGAGGACGGGCGCCTGGTCGTCCAGGGTGTCGCGCCAGGCGGACCTTCGGAGGCCGCGGGCCTGTCGCCGGGTGATCAGATCGCGGCGATCGCCGAGGTACCGGTCGTCCAGCTCGCGCACGCCTGGCGCCTGCTCTGGCGGCAGGGCGCCGCGGGCGTCGAAGTGCCGCTCACCGTCGTGCGCGACGGTTCGGCGCGGCGGGTCCGGGTCGTGACGGCGGATCGGATGGCGCTGCTGCGCAAGCCCCGGCTGCAGTAAGCCGTCGCCCGCGCCGGACCGCGCGCCCCTGCTCAGCAGCCCGCGCGGTCGTACTGCAGCCAGCCCTCGGTGCGATTGCGGGAACCGGGCAGCGGAACCCGCTCGACGCGCCCGCAGGACAGGATCGGCCCGCCCTCGCGGAGCGGGTGGAACTCCGGCTGGTCCGGCGCGCCGCCGGGTGCGGCGGCGGGCGTGAACACCGGCTTGGCGAGCCGCGCTCCCGCGGTGCAGGTCCACGTGCGGCCGTCGGTCGCCACGAGCTGCACGTACGCGCCGTCGCCTTCGCGCGGCGCCGCGTGGACGACCTTCGCGACGGCGAAGCGGGCGTCCGACAGGCAGCGGCGGATCGAGGTGAACACGTCCGGATAGTGACGCGCCCAGTCGCTCTCCGGCTTGTCCGCGAAGACCGCGACCGGCGCCTTCGCGAGGTCGTATCCGGTCCGGACCGTGCAGCAGGCGCTCATCGCGTCGCCGGCGCGCGGCGACACGATCGCGCGCCACGGCTGCGAGACTCCGGCGTCCGCGCCGGCGGGTCGGCAGGTCTCCTCGCGCAGCGTCGCGACGAGCGTCTCCGCCGGCAGGTGGGTCGACGAGCCCCGCCAGACGAGCGTGCGCGCAGGCACGTTCGAGACGTCGAGCGCCTCGCCGCGGAAGACGAGTTCGCGCGGGCCCTTGCCCGCGCTCCGGCGCAGGACCGCCGCCTGGCGGGTCGCGTCCAACCGCCAGGCGTCGGCGTCCGCGCGACAGGCGATCTGCTGCACGATCAGCGGCGGCGTCCCCGACTGCGCGGGCGCGCCCGCCGTCGTGCCGGCGATCAGGATCGTAGCGACGGCTTGAGCGAGTCGGCGCATGGGCGGGCGAGGCGATCGACCGCCAGTCTAGCGCGTCGCGGGCGACACGTCGCCCGACGCATCGCCCAGCGCCTGCGGATCCCATCCGCCGCCCAGCGCCTTGGCGAATGCCACCAGCGCGATCTGCCGGTCGCGCGCGGCGGCGATCCGCGCGGTGTCCGCACCCAGCAACTGGCGCTGCGCGTCGAGGACTTCCAGGAACGACGTGCGTCCGGCCTCGTAGCGGAGCTTCGCGACCTCGAGCGCGTCGGCGAGCTCGCCGCGCCGGCGCGTCTCGGCGTCGAGGATCTCGCGCGCGGTCCGGTGGACGACCAGGGCGTCGTGGACCTCGCGGAACGCCTGCTGCACCGTCCGCCGGTAGGCGACGAGCGCCTCTTCGCGCCGCGCCTCGGCCGACTTCACGTTCGCCTCGATGCCCTTGAGGCCGATCAGCGGCTGCAGCAGCGCCGCGCCGAACCGCCAGACCGACGCCGGCGACGTGAACAGATCGGCGAGCGCCGCCGACTCCGACCCGAACGCGGCGGTGAGCGAGATCGACGGGTAGTAGTCGGCCCGTGCCTGTTCGATCCGAAGCTCGGCCGCGGCGAGCAGCGCCTCGGCCTGCCGGACGTCGGGGCGCCGCTCGAGGAGCCCGGAAGGGACGCCGTCGGGCAGCTCGGGCAGCCCGGTCGCCGCGCCGGCACCGTCCTGGCGCGCGAGCAGCGGCGTGACGAGCTCGCGCGGGCCGCGCCCGGCGAGCGTCGCGATCGCCCCTTCGAGGAGGCCGATCGCCTGCCGGGTGCGCGCCAGTCCCGCGACGACGTCGCTGCGCTCGGCCTGGGCCTGCCGGAGGTCGTACTGGCCGACGATGCCGGCGTCGAACCGGTCCTGCTGCAACGCGACCGTCTCCTCGCGCGTGCGCAGCGTCTGCCCGAGGAGCGCGAGCTCGCGGTCGGCGGCCCGCAGGCGGAACCAGGCGACGGCGACCTCGGCGGCGATCGCCGCGCGCACCGACTCCGCGAAGTAGCGCGACGCCGCGAGCTCGTTGCGGGCGGCGAGCGTCGCGCTGCGGTACTTGCCCCACAGGTCGATCTCGTAGGCGAGGTCGACGCCGACGCTGAAGTTGCCGCTGGCGAGCGGCGTGCCCGCCGGCAGCGGCGGCGAGCCGACGCCGCTGATGCGCGAACGGCCGGCACCGAGCGCGAGATTCGCGTTCGGCGAGAGGTTCGACTGCGCGAGCTGCACCTGCGAGCGGGCGAGCTCGACGTGCGCGAACGCCGCCGCGACGTCGAGGTTGCGCGCGAGCGCCTCGTCGACGATGCGGACGAGCGCCGGGTCGCCGAACGCCGTCCACCAGCGCGCGAGCAGCGCGTGATCGCCGGCCCGCAGCGCCGGACCCGCCGGCACGTCGGGCACCGGCGGCGCCGGCTGGCGCACCGCGCAGCCGCCGAGCACGGTCGCGAGCACCGCGGCGGCGATCGCGGCGCGGGGGCCGCGGCGGTCACTCACGCGGTCCTCCGCTGTCGGGATGGGGCGGATGGCCGGGGGTCTGCGTCGGCGGGCGGGCGTGCATGGCGCGCGCATGCTCGATCTCGGCGACGAGCTCGTCGTGCGAGCGGCGCTCGGCCAGCCGCCGGTCGAAGATCACGCGGAAGAACAGCGGGACGAAGAAGACCGCGAGGAACGTCGCCGCGATCATGCCGCCCATGACGCCCGTGCCGACCGACAGCCGGGCGCCGGCGCCCGCGCCGGTCGACACCGCGAGCGGCAGCACGCCCAGGATGAACGCGAGCGAGGTCATGAGGATCGGACGGAAGCGCAGCCGCGCGGCCTCGATCGCCGCGGCGGGCGCCGACATGCCCTCCTCGTGCTTCAGCACCGCGTACTCGACGATCAGGATCGCGTTCTTCGCGGCGAGTCCCAGCAGCGTGACCAGCCCGATCTGGAAGTACACGTCGTTGCTCATCCCGCGCAGCCACACCGCCGCGAGCGCGCCGAACGTGCCGAACGGCAGCGCGAGCAGCACCGACAGCGGCAGCGACCAGCGTTCGTATTGCGCGGCCAGGATCAGGAACACCATCAGGACGGCGAGCGCGAGCGCGAACGTCGACGCACCGCCTGAGCGCTTCTCCTGGAAGCTCGTGCCGCCCCAGTCGTAGCTGAAGTCGGGCGGCAGGACCTCGGCCGCGATCGACTCGACGCGGGCGATCGCCTGGCCCGACGACACGCCCGGCGCCGCCTGTCCGAAGATCTTCACCGCCGGCAGGTTGTTGAAGCGGTCGAGCGAATCCGGCCCCGAGGTGAACCGCACGTCGGCGAGCGAGGCGATCGGCACCATCGAGCCGTCGCGCGAGCGCACGTAGACGCCGCCGATGTCCCCGGGCCGGCGCCGGTATTCCGGGTCGGCGCTCATCAGCACCTGCCAGGTGCGGCCGTACGTGTTGAAGTCGTTGATGTAGGTCGTGCCCAGCGTGCCGGCGAGCGCCGCGTGCAGGTCGTCGAGCGCGACGCCGGCCTTCTTCGCCTTCTCGCGGTCGACCTCGACGCGGATCTGCGGGACGGCCGCGCGCCACAGCGTCTGCGCGCCGCCCAGCATCGGGTCGCGGTTCGCGCGCGCGAGGTACGCCTGCGCGACCTCGGCCATCCGCTTCGGGCCGCCATCGCCGCGGCTCTGCAGGTGCAGCTCGTAGCCGCCGGCGAGACCCAGCCCGAAGATCGGCGGCGGGTTGAACGCGAAGACGAGCGCCTCCTTGATGCCCATCGTCGCGCCGAACAGCTCGCCGACGAGCTGCGCCGCGGTCACCTTGCGCTCGTCCCAGGGGATCTGCGTGACGAAGATCGTGGCCGCGTTGTTGCGGAAGCCGCCGCCCAGGAAATCGAAGCCGGCGAACGAGACGACGTCCTTGTTGGCCGGGTTCGCCCGGATCCGCGCCTCGACGTCGCGCACGACGCGGTCGGTGCGCTCGAGCGTCGCGCCGTCGGGCAGGATCACCGCCGCGATGTAGAAGCCCTGGTCCTCGTCGGGCACGAGGCTCCCCGGCGTGATCCGCCACAGGCCCGCGGTCGCGGCGACCATGCCGGCGAACAGCAGGAGTCCGAGCGCCCCGCGGCGGATCATCCAGACCACGCCGTCGGTGTAGCGGTGCGTCAGCCGCGCGAACAGGCCGTTGAACGCGCGGAAGAACGCCCCCGGTTCCCGATGGCCGCGCGCGAGCATGGTCACGCACAGCGCGGGCGTGAGCGTCAGCGCGACCAGCCCCGAGATCGCGACCGAGATCGCGATCGTCACCGCGAACTGGCGGTAGAGCTCGCCGGTGAGGCCGCCCAGGAACGCGATCGGGACGAACACGGCGGTCAGCGTCAGGACGATGGCGACGATCGGCCCGGTGACCTCGCGCATCGCCTTGACCGCGGCGTCGCGCGGCGGCAGCCCGTCCTCGCGCATGATCCGCTCGACGTTCTCGAGCACGACGATGGCGTCGTCGACGACGATGCCGATCGCGAGCACCATGCCGAACAACGTGAGCGTGTTGATCGAGGAGCCGAGCAGATGGAGCCCGGCGAACGTGCCGATCAGCGAGACCGGCACGGCGAGGAA
>JADZDA010000141.1 GCA_020851255.1 Burkholderiales bacterium
GTCGAGGCCGGTGATCATCTCGGTGACCGGATGCTCGACCTGCAGCCGCGTGTTCATCTCCATGAAATAGAACCGGCCGTCCTGCTCGGCGATGAACTCGACGGTGCCGGCGCCGACGTAGCCGATCGCCTTCGCCGCGGCGACCGCCGCCTCGCCCATCGCCGCGCGCCGCGCCTCGGTCATGCCCGGCGCCGGCGCCTCCTCCAGCACCTTCTGGTGGCGGCGCTGGACCGAGCAGTCGCGCTCGTACAGGTGCACCGCGTTGCCGTGCGAGTCGGCGAACACCTGGATCTCGATGTGCCGGGGGGAATCCAGGTAGCGTTCGACGAGCACCCGGTCGTCGCCGAACGACGCCTGCGCTTCGCGGCGCGCGGAGGCGAGCGCCGCCGCGAAGTCGCCGGCCGAACGGACGATCTTCATCCCCTTGCCGCCGCCGCCGGCGGTCGCCTTGATCAGCACCGGGAAGCCGATCCGCGCGGCTTCGCGCGCGAGCAGCGCCGGATCCTGGTCGTCGCCGTGGTAGCCGGGCACGAGCGGCACCTGCGCGCGGCCCATGATCGACTTGGCCGCCGATTTCGAACCCATCGCCGCGATCGCCTCCGGCGGCGGGCCGATGAACACGACGCCGGCGCCGGCGCACGCCGCCGCGAAATCCTCGTTCTCGGACAGGAAACCGTAGCCCGGGTGGATCGCCTGCGCGCCGGTCGACCGGGCGGCATCGAGGATCCGCCGGCCGTCCAGGTAGCTCTCGCGCGGCGCCGGCGGTCCGATCCGCACCGCCTCGTCGCAGGCGGCGACGTGCCTCGCGTTCGCGTCGGCGTCGGAGTAGACGGCGACCGTGCGCACGCCCAGCCGGCGCGCGGTGCGCGCCACGCGGACCGCGATCTCGCCGCGGTTGGCGATGAGGATCTTCCCGAACACGTCAGCCCCTTCCGTCGTAGCCGGACCGCCGGACGATCGCCGGCCACGGCAGCGCCCGCGTGTCCGCGTTCCGGGCGATCGCCGCGGAATTCACCGGGACACTCCGGTCCATCGTGTCACGCGGCACCCCGCCGGGTTCCGGACCCGCGCTCGCCGGCGATGCCGGCCACGCGGTCGAAGAGGCGCCGGATCATCCGGGCGAGCTTCGGCAGCAGCCAGAGCATCAGCAGCACGAGCGCGCCGACGACCGCGAGCGCGACCCATGGATGCGTCCACGCGAGCCACAGCACGACGCCGACGGCGAGTTCCTCACCGAACGAGGCGGCCCAGTTCGAGAACGGCTCCGGCGAAGTGTTGATCGCCATCCGGCCGCCGGCCTTGGTGAAATGGCTGCCGGCCGCGAGCGTGCCGCCCAGGATCGCGGCGGCCAGCGCGGCGACCGCCGACGTGTCGCCGAACACGCTCGCCGCGAGCGCCGCGCCCGCCGGGATGCGCACGAAGGTCTGCGCGACGTCCCAGACCGTGTCGACGCCGGGGATCTTGTCGGCGAAGAATTCGACCGCGAACATGAATCCCGACGCCGCGAGCACGTAGGGATGCGCGAGCGCGGTCAGCGCGCCGGGCAGCGGGATCCAGCCCAAGAACCCCAGCCCGCCGACGATGAACAGCACGGCGTACAGCCGTACGCCGCTCGCCCAGCCGAGCGCGGCCGCGAGCGCGATCAACTGCCAGACGTCGAAGGTCGCCGGTGCGGTCGTCATCGTCGGGCGGGCGGCTGTCAGCGCTTCCGCCGCGGCGCGGGACGCAGCGCTTCGGGCACCCACGCGGCGGAACGGCGCTCGAGGAACGCGCCGACGCCCTCGCGCGCCTCGGCGCCCGCGCGCACCGACGCGATGCGCCGCGCGGTGTCCGCGACGAGCGCGTCGTCGACCGGTCGGTTCGCGACCGCGCGGATCAGCGCCTTCGCCTCCCGCTGCGCGTCCGGCCCGCAGACGAGCAGCGCGCCCAGCATCTCGTTGACACGCGTGTCGAGTTGCCCGGCGGTCACGATGTCGTGCAGGAGCCCGATCCGGAACGCTTCGGCGGCGTCGAAACGCTCGGCGGTGAGGAAATAGCGACGCGCCTGGCGTTCGCCGATCGCGGCGAGCACGTACGGCGAGATCGTCGCCGGAACCAGGCCGAGCTTCGCCTCGGACAGCGCGAAGACCGCGTCGTGCGAGCCGATCGCGATGTCGCAGCACGCGACCACGCCGACGCCGCCGCCGTACGCCGGGCCGTGGACGCGGGCGATCGTCGGCTTCGGACATTCGGCGAGCGTGCGCAGCATCGCGGCGAGCGCGTTCGCGTCGGCGAGGTTCTCCGCGCGGCCGTAGCCGGCCATGCGGCGCATCCAGTCGAGATCCGCACCGGCGCAAAAACTCTCGCCGGCCCCGTGCAGCACGATCGCGCGCACCGCCGGGTCCGCGCCGGCGGCGCCGAGGCAGGCGGTCAGCTCGGCGATCATCGTCTCGTCGAACGCGTTGTGGACGTCGGGCCGGGCGAGCCCGACCAGCCGCACGCTCTCGCGGTCGATGACCTCGAGGGTCGTCCATGTCCCGGGGCGCGCGGTCGCGCCGGACTTCTTCTTGGCCATGGAGATCACATGCGGAAGACGCCGAACCGCGTGGGCGGTATCGGCCGGTTGAGGGAAGCGGAGATCGCGAGCGCGAGCACGCGCCGCGTGTCGGCGGGATCGATGACGCCGTCGTCCCAGACGCGGGCGCTGGCGAAGTACGGGTGGCCTTCCTTCTCGTACTGCGCGCGGATCGGCTCCTTGAACGCGGCCTCCTCGTCGGGGCTCCAGATCCCGCCCCTGGCCTCGATGGTGTCGCGGCGGATCGTCGCGAGCACGGTGGCCGCCTGCTCGCCACCCATGACCGAGATCCGCGCGTTCGGCCACATCCAGAGGAAACGCGGGGAGTACGCGCGGCCGCACATGCCGTAGTTGCCGGCGCCGTAGCTGCCGCCGATGATGACGGTGAATTTCGGCACCTGCGCGCAGGACACCGCGGTCACCATCTTCGCGCCGTCCTTCGCGATGCCGGCGGCCTCGACCTTGCGTCCGACCATGAACCCGGTGACGTTCTGCAGGAACACGAGCGGCGTGCCGCGCTGGCAGCAGAGCTCGACGAAGTGCGCGCCCTTCTGCGCCGACTCGCCGTAGAGCACGCCGTTGTTGGCGACGATGCCGACCGGATACCCCCAGAGGCGCGCGAAGCCGGTCACGAGCGTCGTGCCGTAGCGCGACTTGAACTCGTCGAACTCGCTCGCGTCGACGATCCGGGCGATGACCTCGCGCACGTCGTAGGGTTTGCGGATGTCGGCGTTGATGACGTCGTACAGCTCGTCGACCGGATAGCGCGGATCGGCCGGCGGCGTCGTCTCGACCAAGGCGCGCCGCGGCGGCTCGAGCCTGGCGACGATCGACCGGACGGTCGCGAGCGCGTGGTGGTCGTTGAGCGCGTAGTGGTCGGCGACGCCGGACACGCGCGTGTGCACGTCGGCGCCGCCCAGTTCCTCGGCCGACACGATCTCGCCGGTGGCCGCCTTCACGAGCGGCGGGCCGCCCAGGAAGATCGTCCCCTGCTCGCGGACGATGATCGACTCGTCGGCCATCGCCGGCACGTAGGCTCCGCCGGCGGTGCACGAGCCCATCACCGCGGCGATCTGCGCGATCCCCTCCGACGACATCGTCGCCTGGTTGTAGAAGATGCGGCCGAAGTGGTCGCGGTCGGGGAACACGTCGACCTGGTTGGGGAGGTTCGCGCCGCCCGAATCGACGAGGTAGACGCAAGGCAGGCGGTTCTCCCGGGCGATCTCCTGCGCGCGCAGGTGCTTCTTGACCGTGATCGGGTAGTACGTGCCGCCCTTGACGGTCGCGTCGTTGCAGACGACCACGCATTCGCGCCCCGAGACGCGGCCGATGCCCGTGATCACGCCGCCCGACGCGATCGTGCCGTCGTACATCCCGTGCGCGGCCAGCGTCGAGAACTCGAGGAACGGGCTGCCCGGGTCGATCAGCGCCCGGATCCGGTCGCGGGGCAGGAGCTTGCCGCGCGCGACGTGCTTCGCGCACGCGGCCTCGCCGCCGCCTTTTTCGTGGTGGGCGACCTGGGCGCGCAGGTCGGCGACGAGCGCGCTCATCGCCTCGCGGTTCTTCGCGACCATCGGGTCGCGCGGATCGAGCCGGCTTTCGATCTGGGGCATGGCGCGGTCGTCGTCAGGGCCTCGGATGTCCGGGCATCAGGTCGTAGGGATGTTTCCAGCGCGGCAGGGCCTTCAGCCGGGCGAGCCAGGCATGGATCGCCGGAAACTCGGACCAGTCTACCCCGATCTCGTCGTCGAAGAACACGTAGCCGCAGCAGGACAGGTCGACGATCGTCGGCCGCCCGGCGACGATCCAGGACCGGCCGGCGAGGTGGTGGTCGAGCACGCCCCAGGCGGCGCGTGCGCGCCGGCCGAATTCGTCGACGACCGCCGGATCCGGATCCTTCGCCAGCGCCCGGAGGAAGCGGAAGGTCGCCGTGTAGCTCGTGAACTTGTGGTTGTCCCACAGGAGCCAGCGCAGGATCTCGCGCCGCTCGCCCTCGTCGGCGGCGCCCCAGCGCCCGAGCGTGCCGGCGAGGTAGTCGAGGATGACGCCCGACTGGGAGAGCAGCAGGCCGCGGTGCTCGAGCAGCGGAACCTCGCCCATCACGTTTTTCGCGCGGTACCCGGCGGACTTCGTTTCGCCGCCGAAGTAGTCGACGAATCGCGGCTCCCAGTCGGCGCCCGCGAGCTCGAGCATCAGCGCCGCCTTGTAGGCGTTGCCCGACTGCGCGAAGCAGTGCAGCGTGTACTCGGCCATCGCGGTCCCTTCAGGCGGCCGGCGCGGGAATCCGCGCCCACAGTTCGACCAGATGCCCCGCCGGATCGCGCAGGTGGGCGACCCGCTGGGCCCAGGTCGGCTGGTCGTGCGGCTCGCGGACGACGGTCGCGCCGCGCGAACGCGCCGACGCGCACGCGGCGTCGACGTCGTCGACGGCGAGACAGACGACCACCGCGTCGCCGGATCGCGGCGCCGGGCGTCCGACCACCGCGCCCATCACCGCTTCGGCGCAGAGCGCGACCCGGGCGCCGTCGGTCGCGAACTCGGCGTAGGCACCGGGCACGTCCACCGCCAGGGGCAGTCCGAGCACGTCCCGGTAGAAGGCGATCGCCGGCCCGAGCTGCGCGTCGGACACGATCAGCCGCAAGTGCGTCGCGCCGAGCACCCTGCCGGTCGCCGCCGGCGCGCGCGCGAGGTGCCACTCGAGCTGGTCGAGGCGGTCGAGGCCCCAGACCGGCTCGCCGTCGGCGATCACGAACGGCGACCCGAACACCCCGCACGCGAGTCCGGCCTCGACCTCGCGCTTCAAGGCGTCCTTCCACACCGGATCGTCGACGGCCGCGCGCGCCCGGACACGGTCGAAGCCGGCGGTCGCCGCGACGCTCGCAGCGATGTCGGCGTTCGAAATGTCGCGGTCGTCGACCCAGTACGCGGCGAGGAGCGCCTTCGCGACGCGCACGCCCAGCGCGGCGTCGCCCGCCTTGGCGCACAGGAAGATCCGTCCGGCCGCCTGCGTCGGTATCGGGAATTTCGACGGCATCCGGAATCCGGTGACGCCGTGGAAGCTCGCGCTGCGCGGGAAATCGCGCCGCGAGTAGTCGCCCTTGAGCGGGATCTCGACCAGCGGCGCGGTGCCGATCGCGCGGAAGACCACACCCAGCAGCGTCGGGCGCCAGTCGACCGTCCGGCCGTGGCGCGCCGCGAGCGCCTCGATCTTCGTCGAGGCGAGGAAGCCGTAGGGCGAGGAGAAATCGAACCAGAACTCGATCGGCGCGGCCATCGTGCTCTCCGCCGGCGTCAGGCCGCGAGGCTGCGGCCGATCAGCATCCGCTGGATGTCGCTCGTGCCCTCGTAGATCTGGCAGATGCGCACGTCGCGCCAGATCCGCTCGACCGGGAAATCGGACACGTAGCCGTAGCCGCCGTGGACCTGGATCGCCGCCGAACAGACGCGCTCGGCCATCTCGGAGGCGAAGAGCTTCGCCATCGACGCTTCCTTGA
>JADZDA010000142.1 GCA_020851255.1 Burkholderiales bacterium
AACGCGAGATCGCCGGCGGCGCGGAAATCCTGGACCGCGCGGCCCTTGGGCTGTCCCTTGTACGCGATCCGGATACCCAGGGGAATCGCGAGCACCGCGAGCTTGCGCAGGTCGCGGGCGATCGCCTCGGGATCGGAGTTCGCGTGCGGCGAGGTCGACGCCTCGACGACGAGCAGCCGGCCACCGAGCGCATGGCAGACTTCGAGCATCGACTTCGCGACGTCGACCTTGTACGCGGACAGCGCGCCCGCCACGCCTTCGAAGTCGCGCAACACCTCGAGCCCGGTGACCGCGAGGCCGCTCCCGCGCACCGCGCGCACGCCGGCCGCGGTTCCGCCGGGATGGCCGACGATGTCGGCGGCCGAGATCATCGTCTGCGAAAAGCCGGCCGCGCGGATCGCGGCGAGCTTGCTCTCGAGCGAGCCCGCGAGCGACGCGGTATCCATGCCGAAGTCGTGGAAGATCATCGGACTCGCGCGACGGACATCGGGGCCCGGGACGCGCGTCGGGTTCGATCGCCGGAGGCGGACATCAGCCCTGCGGCTCGCTCTTCACCAGCTCGAACATCACGCCTCCGCCCATCGGGCGCGTGAGCGCGCCGCGTTCGGTCGTGTGGACACGGTCGGTCGACATGAATTCGATGCCGCGCTTCTCGAGCGCCGCGACCGCGCCCGGCACGTCGGGCGTGCCCAGCCCCAGCCGCTGCAGGTGTTCCTCGGCCGGCGCGTAGCGCGCGCTGTCCTCGGGCTCGATCAACTGCACGAAGAAGTTCCTGCACGGGCTGCGCAGCAGGTGACCCTTGGGCATGATGCCGTAGCGCCCGCTGTCGGGGACCGGCGCGAAGCCGAAGATCCGCTGGTAGAACTCGGTCCAGTCGGCCGAGCGGTCGGGACCGACGTACTGGACCAGGCCGAAGAAATGGAGCCCCGCGATCGCCGGCGGATGCGGATCGACGGTCGGAATCCGGCGGAAGTCGATGTCCCAGATCGAGAACTCGTCGTAGCGGTCGACGAAGTAGACGAGGCTCTCGCCGACGCCGTGGATCGCCGGGACGTTCAGCTCCATCGCCTGCGCGCGCACCGGGATCTCCCAGGCGCCCAGGTCGAGCGCGCGGCGGAACGCGGCCTGCGCGTCGCGCACGCGCACCGCGAACGCGCTGATCACCGGCCGCTCGACCGGCTGCACGGTGCGCGGCACGTCGGCCGGTTGCGCGTTGACCACGACGTTCATCGCGCCCTGCCGGTAGAGCATGACCTCGCGCGAGCGGTGGCGCGCGATCGGCCGGAATCCCATCGTCTCGAGCACGCCGCCCAGCGCCTGCGGCTTCGAGGTCGCGAATTCGACGTACTCGATCCCGTCGAATCCCAGCGGATTGGCGGTCTCGGTCGCGGCTTCTCGGTCGAGGTCGTGGGGCGTGTTGGACATCGTCGGGGACGCGCTGCCCGCGGGGCGGGCGAACGTCTATAGGCGCGGGCAGACGCCCGCCCGGCCATTCTAGCGCAGCGGTTCCCGCGACCCGGCGCGAACGCCGGGTGGGATTCAGGGCGCCGGGCGCCCGGAACCGGGCGGAACCTCCGCGGTCGCCATGGACACAATATTGGAACAATGTTCCAATTCAGAACGCACAAACGGAAAACGGAACCCATGGCCGGCAGCGCCCTGGATCGCGCCTTCGACGCCCTCGAACTCCTCGCCTCGCATCCGGCGGGCCTGCCGCTCGCGGCGGTCGTCGAGGCGCTGCGCATCCCCAAGAGCGCCGCGCACCGGCTGCTCGCGCTGCTCTCGGCGCGCGGCTACGTGCATCAGGACGAGGCATCCGGCCGCTACCGGCTGACGACCCGGCTCGCCTCGCTCGGCTTCCGCTTCCTCGCGCTCGCCGGCGTCCCCGACATCGTCCAGCCGACGCTCGACCGGCTGGCGGAACGCACCGGCGAACTCGTGCGGCTGGGTGTCATCGACGGCGATCGCCAGACCTGGGTCGCCAAGTCGCAGGGCGCGCGTTCGGGCCTGCGCTACGACCCGGACATGGGTGCGGAGGCCCCGCTCGCGTCGACCGCGTCGGGGCAGGCCTGGCTCGCGTGCCTGACCGACGAGCAGGCGCTGATGCTGGTCTCGCGCCAGGGTTTTCCGGCGCCCGGTGCCCACGGCCCGAACGCGCCGCGCACGGTTCGCGCGCTGCTCGAGCGACTGCGCGCAGCGCGCGAACGCGGCTACGCGCGCGTGGCCGAAAGCTCGGCGCCGGGGACCGCCGCGATGGCGGCGACGATCCGCCATCCCGCCTCGCGGGCCGTCGTCGGCGTCGTGAGCGTCGCCGGTCCGCTCGTGCGGCTCACCGACGCACGGATGGACGAACTCGCGCCGGCGATGCTAGCCGCCGCCGCCGAGCTCTCCGATGCGTCCTCCTCGTCGGAATTCTTCACCGCGGTCGGCCGCGCGTCGATCGGCGCGTCCGAGCCGACCGCGCCGCGGCCGCGCGCCGTGCGCGCGCAGCACTGACCGTCCCGCGCGCCGGCCGCGGCGTTGCGCCCGCCCCATCGAATCTTTCCCGGAGCATCCGATGCGTTTCGACCTGACCGAAGAACAGACGATGATCGTCGACACCGTCCGGCGGTTCGTCCACGAAGAACTGCTTCCGCTCGAGGACGGGATCGAGGAGACCGGCCGTCTCGACCCCGCCCAGGCGAAGGCGATCTTCGAGAAGTCGCGCGCGCTGGGCCTGTACGCGACCAACATTCCGGCCGAGTACGGCGGCGGCGGCCTGTCGGCCGTCGACACGATGCTGGTCGAGGAGCAGTTCGGCCACGCCAAGGACATCCTGATCCGCCGCGCGTTCGGCAACGTCTACGAGTCGCTGCTCGAAGGCGACGCCGCGCAGAAGGCGCGTTGGCTCCTGCCGTGCGTGCGCGGCGAACGCACCTGCTCGATCGCGATCACCGAGCCGGGCGCCGGGTCGGATGCCGCCGGCATCCGCACGAGCGCCGCGCGCCATGGCGACGGCTACGTGCTCAACGGCGGCAAGCACTTCATCAGCGACGGCTTGTACTCGGATTTTTTCATCGTCTCGGCGGTGACCGATCCGGCGGCGAAGCCGAAGCACGTGTCGCTGTTCCTGGTCGACAAGGACCTGCCGGGTGTCACGATCGGCCGCGACCAGGAGATGATGGGGCTCACCGGCACGAGTCACGTCGAGCTCTTTTTCGAGAACGTGAAGCTCGGACCGGAACACCGGCTGGGCGCCGAAGGGCAGGGGCTCGCGATCGCCTATTCGACACTGGGCCGGGTGCGGCTCGCGCAGGTCGGCGCGCGCGCGATCGGCAAGGCGAGCCGGCTGCTGGCGATGATGACCGGCTACGCGAACGAGCGCAGGCAGTTCGGCAAGGCGATCGGCGAGTTCCAGATGATCCAGCAGATGATCGCCGACAGCGTCATCGACATCAACGGCGCGCGGCTGTTGCTGCTGCGTGCCGCGTGGGAGATCGACCAGCGGCGCGACGCGCGCGACTGGATCTCGATGGTGAAGATCGAGGCCGCCGAGACGCTCGGCCGCGTCGCCGATCGCGCCGTGCAGGTGTTCGGGGGGATGGGCTACTGCCGCGAGCTGCCGGTCGAGCGGCTCTATCGCGACGCGCGGATCTTCCGGATCTTCGACGGCACTTCCGAGATCCACCGCACGGTGGTCGCGAAGAGCGCGATGAAGCGCGGCGCGGCGTTGTGGGATATCGGGGCGTAGCGTGAAATTGGGGTCAGACTCGATTTCCGCCGGAAATCCGCCTTCTGACGGATTCCTGGCGGAAATCGAGTCTGACCCCAATTACCCCAATTACACCGAATGATCAGCGATTGAACGCACACGCGCCCGGTCCGTCCGGGTGACCGCAGGACCCGCAGCCGGTGGCCATCGGGGCGGGGTCGCCGCCGCTCGCGGCGGTGGCGAACACCGACAGCTTCTTGGCGAGGTCGGTGGAGTGGCAGTCCGGGCAGTCGGGCGTGGTGCCCGATCGCACCAGCGTCTCGAACTCGCGACCGCAGGCGTTGCATCCGTATTCGTAGATCGGCATCGCTATCTCCTCGGCGGAGCGGTCGGGGACTCGCGATTGTAACGGGAGGCGCGAACCGGCGCCGGCGTCGCCGGAGTCAGGTCGCGCTCTCGAAGCGTTCCTGGATCGTCTCGACCACCTCGTCGGTGTCGCGCTTCCACCAGTTGCGCTGCGAGAAGATCTCGACTTCGACCCAGCCGTCGAAGCCGGTACGTTCGACCATCGCCCGGATCCCGGGGATGTCGATGACGCCGTCGCCCATCATCCCGCGGTCGAAGCGCAGGTCCTGGGTGTCGACGAGCCAGTCGCTGACGTGGAACGCGCAGATCCGCTTGCCGGCGCGCGCGATCTCGGCCTCGAGGTCCGGGTCCCACCAGACCGCGTAGGTGTCGACCGCGATGCCGACGATGTCGTCGGCGGCGAGCTTGTCGCACCAGCGGGTCGCCTGCCCGACCGTCGACAGCACCGAACGCGTCGCGCAGATCATCGGATGCAGCGGCTCGATCGCGAGCTTGACGCCGACCGAGCGTGCGTGCGGGATCAGGTCGGCGATTCCGTCGAGCGCGCGGGTGCGGGCGTTGGCGATGCTCTTCTCCGCCGGGTCGACACCGCCGGCGACGAACACGAGGCAGGGCGCACCCAGTGCGGCGGCCTCGTCGAGCGCGCGGCGCACGTCGTCGCGGGCCCGCGCCGCTTCGCGTGCGTCCGGCGAAGTGACGAGCCCGCCGAAACAGTAGCCGGACATCGTGATGCCGCTGTCGGCGACCAGCGCCGCCGTGCGCTCGACGCCGTGTTCGCGGACCTTGTCCCGCCACAGGCTCGCGCAACGGACGTCGTGGTGCGCCATCGTCTCGATGAACTGCGGCGTCGTGCACTGCTGGAGCAGCGTCACCTGGTGGATCGAGAGTTTCGCGAGGTCGGCCATCGGGGCTCCGGGGGGCGGCGCCGTCAGCAGTCGGTGGCGCGAGCCTAACATGGGCGCGCGCGGGTCGTCCGGACGGACCGGGCGTCGTCCGCGCAGCGTGGTCTCTCGGCGAGAGCGGGGACCGGGTCAGGCGGGCTCGATCGCCATCGGCCTATGCGGCATCTTCACCGTGTTCGTCGATCCAGTGACCGTGGATGATCGGCGCGCGCGAGTGCTTGACCGGCCAGCCCGTCACGCAGGCGGCGGGGCGTCGGGTGTCCATGTCGGGCCGGCGGGTCGGGAGGGAGGGCGGGCGGTCAGTAGAGGCCGGACGTCGCGCCGCCGTCGACCGCGATCGCCGTACCCTGGATATGTCGCGCACGTTCGGAGCAGAGGAACAGCGCCAGCGCCGAAACGTCCTCGGGCCTGCCCAGCCGCGCGAGGCCGTCCTTCTCGATCAACTGGCGCCGCACGTCGTCGACGCTGCGTCCGCTCGCCTGCGCGCGCTGCGAGAACAGTTGCTCGATCCGCTCGGTCTCGGTCATGCCCGGCAGGATCGCGTTGACGTTGACGCCGTCGCGCTTGCCCAGGCCCGAGAGGCCCTTGGAGAAATTCCACATCGCGGCGTTGACCGAGCCGCCGACGAGGAACTCGGGGTCCGGCGTGCGGGCCGCGCCGCCGATGATGTTCACGACGTGGCCCTTCGCCCGGGTGAGCATCGGCCAGAACAGCCGGCACAGCCGCACGCAGCCGAAGAACTTGAGCGCGAATCCGTCCTGCCAGATCGCGTCCGGGAGTTCGAGGAACGCGCCGGCCTTGGTCGCGCCGGCCGAGTTGACGAGGATGTCGCATCGACCGTGGCGCTCGGCGACCAGCGCGTGGACGGCCGCGCAGCCCTCTTCGGTGCGCAGGTCCGCCGCGCAGACGTCCGGGCGCCTCGCGCCGGTCGCCGCGATCGCGGCCGCGGCGGCGTCGAGATTCGCGCGCGACGACGCGGCGAGCACGACGCTCGCGCCCTCCGCCGCGAAGGCGGACGCGATGCCGCGGCCGATGCCGCGGCTGCCGCCGCTCACGACGACGATCCTGCCGGCGAATTCGTTGCCCATCTGTGCGCTCCCGTGATTGGCGTCAGGCAAATTGGGGAAATTGGGGGAAATTGGGGTCAGACTCGAATTCCCGGGCCAATTGCGGTCAGGCAAATGGGGGGCAAATTGGGGTCAGACTCGAATTTCCGGCTTCTGGAAA
>JADZDA010000143.1 GCA_020851255.1 Burkholderiales bacterium
CGCGACGCGGGTGCCCCGTCGGGGTCCGGCGGGACGATCCCCGGGGCCGGGCCACCCGCCGCCCCCCGGCGGCGAACCCGACGGCGCGCGTTGACGGGCGCCAAACATACTCGTAATATATCAGTCGCACACTACGGGAGAACGCGCATGTCCGACCCGATCGCGACGATCAAGGAGTGGGTGATCAAGGGCAAGAAGAACGAGGCGGTCGCGGCCACCCGGGAGGCGCTCGCCGCCGGCGTCGATCCGGGCGCGATCATGAAGGACGGGTTGATCGCCGCGATGTCGATCGTCGGCCAGAAATACTCGTCCGGCGAGTTCTTCCTGCCGCAGATGATGATCGCGGCGCGGGCGATGACCGAGGTGATCCCGGTCCTGAAGCCCCTGCTCGTCGGCGCGGCCGCCGAGGCGAAAGGCAAGGCCGTGATCGGTACGGTCCAGGGCGACTTCCACGACATCGGCAAGAACATCGTCAAGATGATGCTCGAGGGCGCCGGCTACGTCGTCGTCGACCTGGGCGTCGACGTGCCGGCCGACCGGTTCGTCGACGCGGTGAAGCGCGAGTCGCCGCAGTTCGTCCTGATGAGCGCCCTCATCACGCTGACGATGGAGAGCATGCGCCGCACGATCCAGGCGCTCGACGCCGCCGGCCTGCGGACGGCCGTGAAGGTCGGCGTGGGCGGCGCTCCGCTCACCCACAAGTACGCGGCGGAGATCGGCGCGGACTTCTACAGCGAGGACGCTTACGGCTGCGTCCAGGTCTGCAACCAGTACATCGCGGCCTGACGCGCATCACGGAGACGAGATCATGACCCCCAGAGAGCGGGTGCTGACGGCCCTCAAGCGCGGACAGCCGGACATGGTGCCGTGGATCGAGAACGACATCGAGGAGGACATGCAGGTCCGCGTCATGGGCGGTCGCACCGACTACACGCCCGGGGAATTGTGCCGCGAGCTCGGCATGGACGGCTTCGGCTATCACTTCCCCAGCGGCCAGCGCGCCTCGGACAGCCAGTCGATCCAGACGACCGGCACGACCGGCAAGGAGGCCTGGTACCACCCGAAGCGGATCACCTTCGACTTCGTGCCGCCGTGGATCGCCGAGATGGGGACCGACCCGTCGAACGGGCGCACCTACGTCAAGCACGGGCTGCTCACGAGCCGCGAGTCGCTCGAGCTGTTCGACAAGTTCCTGCCCGACCCTGACCACCCGGCGCGCTACGAGCAGGTCGCGCGCTGGATCGAGCGCTACCGCGAGGATTACGCGGTGTTCGCGCGCATCCGCCTGGGCGGGGCGAGCACGTTCGAGAGCATGGGCCTCGACGTGTTCTCGATCATGATGTACGAGGACCCGGACCTCGTGAAGGAAGTGCACCGCCGCTTCTCCGAGTGGTCGGCGCGCGTCGTCCAGCACCTGAACAAGATGGACTTCGACTTCATCTGGGCGAACGACGACCATGCCGACACCAAGATGCCCTGGGTCAACATGGAGATGTGGGAAGAGTTCATGAAGCCCTACCAGATGATGGTGGCGCGCGAGATCAGGAAGCCCTGGATCTTCCACAGCGACGGCAACCTCTTCCCGATCCTCGACGGGCTCCTCACGCTGGGCATGAACGGCATCCACCCGGTGCAGCCGTCGGCGATGGACATCAACGACCTGAAGGCGAAGTACGGCCACCGGGTCTGCATCGTCGGCAACATCGACCTCGATTACACGCTGCCGAGGGGCACCGAGGCCGAGGTCGAGGCCGAGGTCAAGGACCGCATCGAGAAGGTCGGCAAGGGCGGCGGCTACATGATCTCGAGCGCGAACAGCATCACCGACTACTGCAAGCTCGAGAACGTCCGCGCGATGTCGCGCGCGATCCGGAAGTACCGGACCTACCGATAGACGAGCGGGCCGGCGGGCGCCGGCGGCGAGCGCCACACCCTCCCACCGCGACCCCCGCCGTGTACACGCTGCGCCGCTGGTCGGTTCGCCACGCGGGACTGCTCGAGTCCGCCTACAGGGTGCTCGACCGGCTGCTGGACCTCGTGCGTCCGCTGGTGCGCCGCATCGGCTACGAGCGTCTCGAACGGCCCGTCGCCTTCGTCGAGCGCCACGCGAAGGGACTGCTCTTCGACTGCCGGATGTGCGGGGCGTGCTCGCTGTCCGTGACCGGCATGTCCTGCCCGATGAACTGCCCGAAGCTCCTGCGCAACGGCCCCTGCGGCGGTGTGCGGGCCGACGGCAGCTGCGAGGTCGACGCGAACCTCCCCTGCGTCTGGGTCGAGGCCTGGCGGGGCGCGCAGCGGATGAAGGCGGGCGCGCTGCCTTCGACGCCCAATCCGCCGGTCGAGCACCACGTCGCCGGGCGTTCGAGCTGGCTGCGCGTGCTGCGTCAGGAGCCGTGGCCGGCGCCGCTGGTCACCGAGGCGCCGCATGCGCCGCAGTCCGGTTCGCGGAGCCGGCTCGAAGCGCTGCTCGCCTCGGGCACGTTCGTCGTCACCTCCGAGTGTGCGCCGCCGGACTCGGCCGACCCCGACGACGTGCTCGCACGCACGCATCATTACGACGGCCACGTCGACGCGCTCAACGTCACCGACGCGCCGGGCGCGCACTGCCACATGTCGAGCCTGGGCGTGTCGCTGATCCTCGAACGCGCCGGCCACGAGGCGGTGATGCAGATGACCTGTCGCGACCGCAACCGCATCGCGATCCAGGGCGACATCCTCGCCGCGGCGGCGCTGGGCATCCGCAACCTCCTGTGCCTCACCGGCGACGGCATCGGCAACGGCGACGATCCGGGCGCGAAGGCGGTGTTCGACCTCGACGCGGTTTCGCTGCTCGACACCGCGCGCCGGCTGCGCGACGACGGTCTCTACCGGTCCGGCCGCAAGCTCACCGGCCGGCCGCGGCTCTTCCTGGGCGCCGTCGATAATCCGTTCGTGCCCCCGCACGACCTGCGTCCGCTGCGACTCGCGCGCAAGGTCGCCGCCGGCGCCCGCTTCATCCAGACCCAGTACTGCTTCGACATCCCGATGCTCGAGCGCTACATGGCGAGCGTGCGCGCCGAAGGGCTGCATCGGCGCTGCAGCATCGTCGTGGGCGTCGGGCCGCTGGTGTCGGCGCGCTCGGCGCGCTGGATGCGCGCGCACGTGCCCGGCGTCCACATCCCCGACGAGACGATCGCGAGGCTCGAGAGCGCCGCGGACCCGGAGTCCGAGGGTGTGCGGATGTGCGTCGAGACGATCCGCGCGATCCGGGCGATCGAGGGCGTCGCCGGCATCCACCTGATGGCGCCGAAACGCGAGCATCTGATCGGTCCCATCGTGACCCAATCCGGCGTGCTGGCGGACCGTCCGCGCGCCACGCAACCGAACGGAGCGAAGACGTGTCCATCCCCGGCCTGACGATCATCGGCGAGCGGATCAATCCCGGATTCCGCTCGACACAGGCTCTGTTCGACGACGAGGACTTCGCCGGCATCCAGGCGCTCGCGGTCCGGCAGGCGCAGGCCGGCGCGAGCTATCTCAACGTCAACGCGGGCACCCAGGCGCTCCGCGACCCGAAGTTCATGATCGAGGTGGTCCGGGCGATCCAGGCGGTCGTCGACCTTCCGCTGTCCCTCGATTGCCCCGACTACACGGTGTTGAAGTCGGTGCTCGAGGCCTACGACCCGGCGCGCGCCCGGGGGCGCAAGCCGGTGATCAACTCGATCTCCGAATCGCGCTGGGAGCTCGCGGAGCTCATGAAGATCCGGCCCTGCAAGGCGATCCTCATGTCGTCGGAGCAGGAGCGCGACGGGCGCAGCGTCCCCAACCGCAGCGGCGCCGAAGTCCACGAGGTCGCCACGCGCAAGGTGCGGCGCCTGCTCGCCGGCGGCTACGCGCAGGGCCCGGACGACTTCTTCGTCGACGTGTCGATCGCGACGCTCGCCGCGGACACCGAGGGAGTGATCCGGATGGCGCTCGACGGCATCCGGCTCGTCCACGCCGATCCCGAGATGGCCGGCGTGCACATCATGGGAGGCCTGTCGAACCTGCCCCAGCACCTGCCGGCGAAGGCCGCCGACGGCTCCGACCTCAGGTACCACCTCGAATGCGCGTTCCTCACCGTCGCGATGCCGATGGGCTTCGACACGGTGCTCGGGACGCCGTGGCGCGACTACCGGCTGCTTCCCGACGACAACTTCGTGCTGCGTGAATTCCGGCGGATCATCGCGCTCTCCGACAGCGACGCGCTGATGGCGGTGGTCGACCTCTACCAGGAAGCATGAAGGCGATCGTCGCACAAGGCTGGTTCGACGGGGCGCGCCACCACGCCCGCCCGGTGACGGTCGTCGTCGACGGCGACCGGATCGCCGACGTGCTCGCCGGCGACGCCGCGGGCGCGCTGCCGGCGACGCGCTGCGGCTTCCTGATGCCGGGGCTCGTCGACGCGCACTGCCACCTGTTCCTCGACGGCGGCGAGCTCGACTTCGCGACGCGCACCCGCCATCTCGAAGCGCCTTTCGAACGAATGATGGAAGTCGCACGCGCGAACGTCCGGCGCCATCTCGCGGCGGGCGTGACGCTCGTTCGGGACGCCGGTGACCGCTACGGCGTCAATCACGCGGCGCGCGGCGGCTCGGCGACGCTCTCGATCCGGTCCGCGGGCATCGCGCTGCGGCGCCCCGGACGCTACGGCGGATTCATGGCGCGCGAGATCGCCACGGAGGACGAGGCGCGCGACGCGATCCGCGAGATCGCCGCGGACGCGGACGATCTCAAGATCATCGAGACCGGCATCATCGACTTCGAATCGGGCACCGTGAAGGGCGCCCCGCAATTCGACGCGCGGACGCTGGAGACGATCGTCCGTTGCGCGCACGCGGCGGGGCTGCGCACGTTCGCGCACTGCAGCGGCAGCGAGGGAATCGCGGTCGCGGTCGACGCGGGCGTCGATTCGATCGAGCACGGCTTTTTCATGACGCGCGAGATCCTCGCGCGGATGGCCGACCGCGGCACGGCGTGGGTGCCGACGTTCTCGCCGGTCCATTTCCAGTGGCGCCGGCCGGAGCTCGCCGGCTGGCCCCCCGCGACGGTGGCGAAGCTCCGCGCCATCCTCGACGCGCACGAGGAGCACGTCGCGGTCGCGGCTCGGCTCGGCGTGAACCTGTGCGCCGGCTCGGATGCCGGCAGCCCCGGCGTCGTCCACGGCGGGTCTCTGATCGACGAGATCGACCATTTCCTCGCCTGCGGACTGACGATGGAGCGATCGCTCGCCGCGGCGAGCTCGCTGCCGCGCCGGCTGTGGGGAGCGGAGCCCGCGGACATCCGCCGGGGCGCCCGCGCCGAGATGGCGCTCTTCGAAGGAGATCCGTTCGCCGACGCCGCCCATCTGCGCCGGCCGGCCGGCGTGGTGGCCGTCGCCGCACCGCGCACGCGGGAACGCGGCGCGGCGCTGACCTCGCCGGCGGGATGACCACCCGTGCGCGTCCGGTAGCGCCGGCACGATCGTCGCGTTGACCGAAGGCTGTCGCCAGGGTACCTGTCAGGGTCATACCAGCCACCGGGACGAACCCTCCGTGCACCGCGTCGTCATCCATCCCGATTCACGCAGCGTCGAGGCGCGCGACGGCGAGAAGCTGCTGCACGCGGCGTGGAAGGCGGGCGCGGGCATCAAGTCGGTGTGCGGCGGACGCGGCAAGTGCGGGAGTTGCCTCGTGCAGATCGAGTCCGCCGCGCCGGGCGCGCTGGGCGAGCCCGGCGAGTCGGAGAGCGAACTCCTGCCCGCGCACCCCGCCGGAGGAACCTACCGCCTCGCCTGCCTGTGCGAGATCCACGGCGACATCGCATTCTCGGTACCGCCCGAGAGCCAGGCGGTGCTCGCCGCGCCCCGCAAGCCCCATACGCTGACCGCGGTGGCGGCGCGGCCGGTCGTGCGGCGGATCAGCGTACGGGTCGATCCCCCGGCGTTCGACCCGCCCCGCTCCCTCGCCCGCCGCCTGACCGACGCGATCGCCCCGGCGCTGTCGCGCCGTGCCATCCACCTGCCGCTCGGGACGATCGCCGACCTCTCGGCGCTGCGGGGCTTCGACGGGCTGGCCGAGGTCACGGCGACCGTCCACCGCGAGCGCGACGTGATCCAGATCCTGCCCGGCCGGCGCGCGCGGACCTGCGGGCTCGCCGTCGACGTCGGCACGACCTCGTTCGTCGCGTTCGTCTGCGACCTGGAATCCGGCGAGGTGCTGGCGACGCGCACGGCCGGCAATCCGCAGGCGATCTACGGCGAGGACGTGATCTCCCGGATGACGCACGTGCAGCAGGATCCGTCGACGCTCGCGACCATGCGCAGGCTCCTAGTCGACGATCTCAACCGGCTGGTCGACGACGCCTGCCGCGAATGCGGGATCGCGCAGGACGACCTGGTCGACGCGGTGTTCGTCGGGAACCCGACGATGCAGCACGTCCTGCTCGGCATCAACCCGGAGTCGCTCGGACGCGGCCCCTATCTACCCGTGTGGTCCGACGGCGTCGAGGTCGAGGCCCGCGATCTGGGGCTCGCGATCGCCCCGCGCGCCCGGGTCTTCGTCTTCCCGATGGTCTCCGGATACATCGGCGGCGACACGATCGCAGCCCTGCTCACGCGCGGCGCCGATTTCTAACGCGGCACCCAGCTCCTGGTCGACGTAGGGACCAACGGCGAGGTCGTGCTGTCGCGCGACGGCGTGCTGTCCGCGACGTCCTGCGCGACCGGTCCGGTCTACGAGGGGGCGCACATCCGCTGCGGCGTGCGCGCTTCCCCCGGTGCCATCGAGAAGGTCTGGGTGGAACAAGGCGGCAAGATCCGGTACGCCGCGATCCCCGCGGCGGAAGGCGCCGACAAGCGCCCGATCGGGCTGTGCGGGTCCGGCGTGATCTCCGGCGTGGCGGCCGGCGTCGGCGCCGGCCTGATCGGCAGCGATGGCGCGCTCGCTCCGCGCGAGAAGCACCCGGCGCTGCGCGAGCGCGGTAACGGTCGCGTCGAGGAGCTCGTGCTCGTCGGCTCCGCGTACTCCCGCACCGGCCGTGACATCGTGCTGACCCAGCAGGACGTCCGCGCGGTCCAGCTCGGCAAGTCCGCGCTGCGGGCGGGCATCGAGATCCTGCTCGCGCAGAGCGGTGTCGCCCGGCTCGATCGCATCTATCTCGCCGGCACCTTCGGCAATCATCTCGAACCCGAGGACATCCTCGACATCGGCCTGGTGCCGCCGGTACCGGTCGAGACGATCCGCTCGATCGGCAACGCCGCCGGCGACGGCGCGCGGATGGCGTTGTTCAACCGCCACCATCGCAAGCGCGCGATGACGCTCGCGAGGAAACTCGAGGTGCTGGAACTCTCCGGCCGCGAGGACTTCCAGGATCTCTTCGTGCTCCACACCGAGCTCGCGCCGATGGCGGCCGACACCCACGCCTGACCCGAACGATCATGACCAAGCGCCCGACCGTCGTCCTGTCCTGCAGCGTACTCACCGACCTGCTCGGCAAGCGCCTGCCGCCGGCCGTGCCGGTCGAGTGGATGGACATCACGCTGCACAACACCCCCAGGAAGCTCGCGGCCGCGCTGCAGGATCGCATCGACGCGGTCGCCGAGCCCAGCACGATCCTGGTCGGCTACGGCCTGTGCGGCAACGGCCTGGTCGGCGTCAAGTCGCGCGAGCACACGCTGATCGTGCCGCGGACCCACGACTGCGTGGCGATCTTCCTCGGCTCGCACCAGCGCTACGTCGAGCGCTTCTTCGCGAGCGCCAACACCTATTACCTCACCAAGGGCTGGATCGACGCGAAGGACGAGCCTCACACCGATTACCTCGACTACGTGCGGGACTACGACGAGGAGACCGCCGACTACCTGGTCGACATGAAGTACAAGCACTACCGGAAGCTCTGCATGGTCGGTTTCTCGCAGGAGGAGCTCGACTCGTGCCGGCCGCGCGCGATGGAGATCGCGGCGTTCTGCAAGGAGCGCTTCGGCATGGAGTACGAGGAGACGATCGGCACGACCGACCTGATCGAGGCCATGGTCCGGATGCCGGAACGCGGCGATGCCGACGACACCGAGTTCGTCGTCGTCCCGCCGGGCGGCGAGATCACCACCGAGATGTTCATGCGCCCCGGAGAGGGCGTGCCGCAGCCGATCGGCCGCGGGGAATCCTGATTACGCAACGGAGGCCAAGATGACACCCGAGCAAGTCCTGTCCCATCCCGCCCGCGTGCTGTCGCAGGAGCAGCGCGAATTCTATTTCCGCGAAGGCTACCTGCTGGTGCCGAAGATCCTGCCCGACGAGTGGATCCGGAAGCTGCGCGCGGTGTCCGACGAGTTCGTCGCGACGAGCCGGTCGGTCACGAAGTCGGACCCCGTGTTCGACCTGGAACCGGACCACCGGCCCGACGCGCCGCGCCTGCGGCGCGTGTCCAATCCCGACCAGCACCACCCGGTCGTCTGGGAATACGCGACGCGATCCATCCTCGCCGACGTCGTGTCCGACCTGGTCGGGCCGGACGTCAAGTTCCATCACGCCAAGCTCAACTACAAGTGGGCGAAGGGCGGCGAAGAGGTGAAGTGGCACTACGACATCGGCTTCTGGCCGCACACCAACTACTCGCCGCTGACCGTCGGCACGCTGCTCTACGACTGCGGCATGGAACCGGGCCCGCTCGGCGTGATCCCGCGCAGCCACGAGTGGGATCTCGCGCCGCAGTACGACGACAACGGCAAGTGGATCGGGTGCCTCAACGATCGCGACCTCGCGAAGGTCGATCTGGCGGAAGCGAAGTACCTGACCGGACCCGCCGGATCGCTGACGATCCACAATTGCCGCACGCTGCACGGCTCGCCGCGCAACGAGTCCGACACCGGACGCCCGCTGCTGCTCTTCACGATGGCGTCCGCCGACGCGCTGCCCTACACCGCCAACCCGATCAAGCCCGAGCACGCCGAGACGGTGATCCGCGGCAAGCGCGCGAAGCAGGCGCACATCGATCCGCGCCCCTGCCCGCTGCCGCCGGACTGGTCGAAGGGCTACAGCTCGATCTTCGCGCTCCAGCAGAAGGAAGCCTCGGCGATGATGTGATCGCGACGACCTCCCGCGGCGCCGGCCGGTTCAGCGATCCGCGGCCGACGGCGCCGCGCCCGAGATCTCCCGGTAGAGCCGCTCGGTCTCCGCCGACGGCGCGACGCCGAGGACGATCGACAAGAGTTCGCGGCAACGGCGGAACGCGTTCATCGCCTCCGCCCGGTCGCCGGTCGCCGCCAGCGCGCGCATGAGGCCGCGATACAGCGGCTCGGCCAGGTTCTCGGCCTCGAGGCCCCGGCGGTAGAGGTCGGCCGCGCCGGCGAAGTCGCCGCCGGACTCCAGGGCCACGCCGACGGTGGACAGCGTGCGCACGAATCGCGCGCGCAGCGCGTCGCGGGGCTTCAGGATCCACGGACTCGCCTCGTCGCCGAGCAGCGGGCCGGTGTACGCCGCCAGCAGACGGCGCGCGGCGTCGGAGGCCGCGCCTCCGCGTCCCCCGCCCGACGACGCGTCGTCGAGCACCGATTCGAGCGCACGGACGTCGACCCATGCGAGCGAGCGCACCAGCGTCAGCCGTCCGGCCGAGAGGTCGAGGGCACCGTCGACATCGAGGAGCTTGCGCAGGCGGAACAGCGTCGTGTCGAACGACGCCTTCGCGGCCGCGCCGTCCGCGTCGGGCCACAGCGCGGCGGCGAGCTGCTGCGCGTCGACGTCGACCCCGCCCAGCGCGACCAGCAGCCTGAGGAGATCGAGCGGCCGCTGCTGCGCCTTGCCGTGGAATCGGATCGGATGGCCGTCGCGCTCGATCTCGAACCGGCCGAGCGCCCGCACGCGCAGGCGCCAGGGCCAGTTCGGACCGGCGCCTTCGGGCGGAGCGATCCCGCCCCGCTCGATCAGCATCCGCGTCGTCTCGACCTCGACGCCGTGGTCCAGCGCGAATGCCGCGAGCCGCGACGCGAGATCGGGCCGGTTGCGCAGGAACGCGACCTGTCCGCGCGCCCGGTGGTCGGCCAGCAGCGCGGCCAGGCGTCCGCGCGCCTCGTCGATCGCGCCCCGCGCGATCGCGATGTCGACGATGAGCGCCGCACGCTGGCGCTCGAGCGACGGGCGGTCGGCGTCCGACGCCGTCGCGACCGCGACGTCCATCTCGCGCAGGCCGGCTTCGCGGTCGCCGGCGGCGCTGTACGCGTTCGCCAGGCGCGCGTGGAAATGCGGGAGCTGCAGCGCGGGCAACCCGGTCTCGTCCGCGAGCGCGAGCGCCCGTCCGGCTTCCCGGACCGCGCCGGCGTGGCGTCCGGTGCGCTGCTCGAGGAGCGATTTCAGCCGGTGGAAGTACGCCCAGTCCATCCGCCGCGTCGGCGACAGGCGGCGCTCGACCTCGTCGATGCGCTGCTGCACCGGAACCAGCTCGCCCTTCTGGATCAGCGCCGACAGCTCCGCGTGGTCGATCTCGAACAGGTAGGCCTCGAGTCCCCACTGCTCGGCGATCCCGCGCGCGGAGGCGGCGACGCGCGCCGCCTCGTCCGGCCGTCCGTTGATCGAGTGCCAGAACGACAGGTGCGTACACCACCACACCCGCATGTGCGGAGTGACCTCGGGCCGGGCGGCGACCTCGTCGATCCGGTCGACCAGCGTCACGGCCCGGTCGCCCTTCACCGACCAGTTGTAGTAGTTGAAGAGGGTCGACGCGGCCATCATCCGCACGTTGACGTCGGGCTCGTGGTCGAGCAGATCGTCGAGCCGTCGCGCGCAGGCTTCGAGCGCGTGCTCGTCGGGACGGCGGAACAGCATCGCGATCAGGTGCGCGGCGCGCAGGCGCAGTTCGCTCCGGGTGTCGAGCGCCGGCGCCGCCGCGGCGTCCAGCAGGCGCTCGAAATGCGGCAGCCACCGGTCGAGCGCCGAGAAGTTCGCCCACTCGTAGTAGACGCCGGTCACCAGCGCCGAGAGCGCCTGCGCCTGTCCGCCGACGTCGCCGGCCGCGACGAAGGCGTCGAACGCGCGCTCCAGCGCAGGAGCGCCACGGCGCGGTTGGACGAATATCCACGCGCGCCCGAACCAGTAGTCGAGCCACGGGTCGGCCGCGCGCACCGCCGGCGGCAGCGCCTCGATCCAGTCGGAGAGCACCTGCGCGCGCCCCTGCCGCGCCCATTCGAGCGCGTGATCGCGGATCAGCGCGCGCATCTCGTCCCACTCTCCGGCGTCGCGGTAGAGCACGAGCGCGTCGGCAGCGAGCCCCCGGGCGGCGATCCGACGCGCCGCGACGATGCCGGCGGCCCGGCGTTCCCCCTCCGGGATGCGACGCGCGGCCTGGTCGAGCAGGAACTCGCGGAACAGCGCGTGGTAGTGCCATGTCGTCTCGGCCGCGCGCCGGCGGTCGACGAACAGATGGCGCCGGTACAGGTAGTCGAGCAGGCGCGGCGCGTCCTCGTACCCGGTGATCGCCACCGCCTCCGGCGCCGTCACCGACGGCGCGAGCGCGGCGAGCATCAGCGCGCGCTGGTTCTGCGGTCGCGCGCGGACGAAGATCTCGCTCGCGAAGTAGGCGAAGATCGCGTCCCGGCCCTCGCCCACCGCCTCGTCCAGCGGGGCGTCCTCGCGGCGCAGGTGCTCGCGCAGCAGGACCAGCGCCGCGACCCAGCCCTGGCACTGGCGCGTGAGCCGCTGCACCGCCGGTCGCGCGAGATGCGCGCGGTCGACGCCGGTCGCGCCGACGATCGACGCCGACTCCTCCGGCGTGCAGCGCAGCGCCGCCTCGTCGATCCGTGCGATCCGTCCGTTCGCCACCAGCCGCGCGAACTCGGGCGGCGGATCGGAGCGCGACAGCACGATGAGCGTGACGCCTTCGGGGATCTCCTCGAAGCCCTGGGCCAGCGCGGCGCGCAGCTCGGGCGTCGTGCGGGCCTCGTGGAAATTGTCGAGCACCCACGCGCACGGACGCGGTAGCAGCGCGAAGAAGGCGCGGAAGAACCCGCGCGCGAACGCCGGGAGATTTTGCTGCAGGTCGGCCGCGTAGGCGGGCAGCGACGCCGCCTTGCGCCCGGCGAGCCGCCCCGCGCCCTCGCGCAGGTAGTGGACGAACGTCGCCGGATCGGCGTCTCCGGCGTCGACCTGATACCAGAGATGACGGATCCGGCGCGCATCCAGATACCCGGCGGCGAGCGTGGTCTTGCCCGCGCCCGGCGGCGCGCAGATCCAGACGATCGGATGCTCGGCCGCGCGGTCGAGCAGGTCGTACAGCCGCGGCCGCGCGAGCGCGTCGTGGAGCCTCGGCCGCGTCAGCTTCGCGGGGGCGGCGGGACGAGCGGACACGATTCGGGTCGATCGATCACGCGGGCGTCCGTGAAGGCGCGGCACTCCGTCGTCACGGAGGGCCGGCAGCGTAGCACGGACGCGGCGCGCGCGCGGCGCCTCGCGGTTCGGCCGGGGAAATGCAGAGGGCCCGCGTGCGCGGGCCCTCGGGAATGGGTTGCGGGGGAAGGATTTGAACCTTCGACCTTCGGGTTATGAGCCCGACGAGCTGCCAGACTGCTCCACCCCGCG
>JADZDA010000144.1 GCA_020851255.1 Burkholderiales bacterium
CAGCCGGGCGCCTACCTGATCTACCAGGAGTCGAGCCTCGTCATCCGCGCGATCCGCGACTACTTCCATCCGGACATCGGCGAGATCCTGATCGACACCGAGCCGATCTTCGAGCAGGCGCAGCAGTTCATGAGCCACGTGATGCCCGGCAACGTGCAGCGCGTGAAGCTCTACAAGGACGACGTTCCGCTGTTCTCGCGCTTCCAGATCGAGCACCAGATCGAGACGGCGTACGCGCGGACGGTTCCGCTGCCCTCGGGCGGCGCGATCGTCATCGACCACACCGAGGCGCTGGTCGCGATCGACGTCAACTCCGCGCGCGCGACCAAGGGCGGCGACATCGAGACGACCGCGTTCAACACCAACCTGGAGGCCGCCGACGAGCTGGCGCGGCAACTCAGGCTGCGCGACCTGGGCGGACTCATCGTCGTCGACTTCATCGACATGGAGTCGGCGAAGAACCAGCGCGAGGTCGAGAACCGCCTGCGCGACGCGCTGCGTTACGACCGCGCGCGCATCCAGCTGGGCAAGATCTCGCGGTTCGGCCTGATGGAGCTGTCGCGCCAGCGGCTGCGCCCGGCGCTGGCCGAATCGGCGTACATCCCCTGCCCGCGCTGCCACGGCATCGGCCACATCCGCGGCACCGAGTCCACCGCGCTGCACATCCTGCGGATCCTGCAGGAGGAGGCGATGAAGGACAACACCGCGCAGGTGGTCGCGCAGGTGCCGGTCGACGTCGCGACCTTCCTGCTGAACGAGAAACGCAACGACGTGCTGTCGATCGAGACCCGGTTCAAGGTCAGCGTCCTGCTCGTCCCCAACCGTCACCTGGAGACCCCGAACTACAAGGTCCAGCGGCTGCGTCACGACGATCTCAACAACGCCGAGCCGATGCCGCTTTCGTTCGACCTCGTCGACGCGCCGGAGGAACAGGATCTCGCGAAGCAGAAGAAGGAAGAGGCGAAGGAAGTCCGCCAGGAAGCGGTGGTCAAGGGCATCACGCCCGCGCAGCCCGCGCCCACGCCCGTCGCCGCCGCGGAGCCCGCGCCGGCGGCCGCGCCGGCACGCGCCGCGCAGGCCCCGGTCTCGGCCGGTTCCTGGTTCGATCGGATGATGGGCTGGTTCCGGAGCAAGCCGGCCACCCCCGCGGCGTCTGCGCCGGCTGCGTCACCTGCCACGGCGCCCGCGCGCGATGGCGGCGCAGGCGACCGGCCCCGGCGTGACGGGCGCGGTCGCGGTGACGAGCGGCGCGCTGGCGGCGGCGGTCGCCGTGATGAGCGCCGCGGCGAGGGGCGCGACCGTCGCGACGAGCGACGGGGTGACGAGCGGCGCGGCGAAGGCCGCGACCGGCGCGACGAGCGCCGCGAAGGCTCGGGCCGCGGCGGTGCGCAGGGCGCATCCGGTGGCGGCGGACGCGGTTCGCAAGGGCAGCCGGGACAGGCGCGCGGGGAGAAGCGCGACGACAATCGCCGCCAGGACGGCCGCCGTGACGACGCCGGCCGCCAGGAACCGCGCCGCGGTGACGGGCGCCGCGATGAAGCCGCCGCCGACGGCGCGCGTGCCGAGAGGCCCGAGCGCGCCGAGCGGCCCGAGCGTGCCGAGCGCCCGGAACGTCCGGAGCGCGAACGCCGCGAACGCGGCGAGCCGCGCGAGCGCCGCGAGGCGGCCGAACGGGCGAAGGAGCCCGCGGCGGCGACTCCGGCGGAGCCGGTCGGTGCGCTGGTCGAAGGCGCCCCGATCGCCGGTGTCGACGATGGCCACCGCGATGGCGGACGTCGCCGTCGCCGCCGGGGTCGTGGAGGCGGGTCGGGTGAACGCGCTCCGCGTCAGGGAGAACTCGCCGGCGTCGGCACCGACGAGGACGGCGCGACGCTCGCGGAGGTCGAGTCCTTCGCCGCGCCGGTTACGACGACGTCTCCGGAGCCCGGGGTCGCTGCAGCCGAGGTTCAACCGGTGTCCCGATCGGTCGAGCCGCCGGCGCACGCACCGGTCGCCGCGCCGCGGATGCCGGAGGCGCCGGTCGAGCGACCGCCGATGCCGGCCCGTCCGTCCGTGGATACGCATCCCCTTCCGCAGCGCCCGCAGGAGCCCTACCGGCTGCCCGAAGAGTCCGGGCTGGTGCTGATCGAAACCGATCGCGCGAGGGCCGCAGCCGCGCCGGAGGCTACCGAGCCCGAAGCGCCGCGTGCGCGTCGCTTGCGGCCGCCGCGTCAGGAAGTCCGCGAAGAACCGCTCGAGATCATCGAAACGCGGAAGGATTCGCAGCCGCCCGCACCCTGACGCCGTAGCCGTGCCCGGTGGCGGAGGGCGGATGCACCGCGCCCGCCGCCGCCGCTACGCACCGGACCCTCGTAGGCCCGCCGATGAAGCGGCTGCTGGTCGTCTGGCACACCCAGTTCGGCGCGACCGACCAGCTCGCCCGGGCCGCGATCGCGGGAGCGCGGCAGGCGGGAGGCATCGAAGTCGACGCGCGGCGGGCGAACGAAGCCGGCGTCGACGCCGTGCTCGACGCCGACGGGTACCTCTTCGCCGGCTCGGAGAACTTCGGCGGGCTCGCGGGCACGGTCAAGGACTTCTTCGAGCGCGTCTACTATCCGTGCGAAGGCAGGCTGGAGGCGCGTCCGTGGACCGCCATCGTCTGCGCGGGCAACGACGGCAGCGGCGCGCTGCGCGACCTGGACCGGATCGCCACCGGATTGCGGCTGCGCAAGGCCGTGCCCGCGTTCGTCTATCGCAGCGGCATCGTCGCGCGCGCGCACACGGTGCCGGCCGAGGCGCTCGATCGCGCCCGGGACCTCGGCGCGACGATCGCCGCCGGCATCGAGGCCGGCCTGTACTGACGCCGGCGCGATCCGCGCAGCGGCACGACCACGACGCTCAGCCGGCGCGCGGCACGATGCGTGCGAGCAGCGCCCGGCTCGCCTCCTCGACCAGATCGAGCACCAGCTCGAACCCGTCGGCGCCACCGTCGTAGGGATCGGGAACTTCGCGGCGCCCGATCGCCGGTGCGACGTCGAGGAACAGGCCCAGGTGACCGCGATAACCGTCGGGCTCGAGCGCCTGGAGTTCGCGCAGGTTCGACCGGTCCATCGCGAGTATCCAGTCGAAGCGCGCGAAGTCCTCGCGCGTGACCTGGCGCGCGCGCAAGGGCGCGAGATCGTACCCGCGCCGCCGCCCGTGCGCGATCGCGCGCCAGTCCGGCGGATTGCCCACGTGCCATTCGCCGGTGCCGGCGGAATCGACATGCACGCGCGAGCCGTGCCCGGCGCGCTCGGCGGTGGCGCGGAACACCGCCTCCGCGGTCGGCGAGCGGCAGATGTTGCCCAGGCAGACGAAGAGGACCGAGGACCGGGTGGCGTGAGTCGGCATGGCGGCGATTATAGGGGCCGCGTGCGATGTCGGCCGAGCGCGGCCACCGCCCGCGCTTGCGCTCGCGACCGACCTGCGGCACGCTCGACGGCCCTGTCCCGAAGACGACGACCATGTTCGGCGCACGCCTCCGCCCCGCCCTGCGCCTGATCGCGTTCGCCGGTCTCGCCGCGTTCGCGGCGGAACCGGGTTCGCCGGCGCACGCGGCGGATCCGGCGAAGGTGCTGCGCATCTCGCTGCCCGACATCACGAGCCTCGATCCGCAGCAGGGCACCGACCTGTACTCGACGCGCGTCACGGCCGCGTTGTTCGAGGGGCTCTACCAATACGACTATCTCGCCGTCCCGGCGAAGATCGTGCCCAACGCGGCGAGCGCGATGCCCGCGATCACCGACGGCGGCCGCACCTGGACGATCCGTCTGCGTCCGGGCATCCGCTACGCCGACCATCCGGCGTTCCGAGGCAGGCCGCGGGAGCTCGTCGCCGGCGATTTCGTCTACGCGCTCAAGCGCTGGCTCGATCCCAACCTCAAGGGCGGCGGCCAGCCGTCGCTCACCGACCTGATCGAGGGTGCCCGCCCGGTCGTCGACGCCGCGAAGGCGCCGGGCGCGAAATTCGACTACGACCGGCCGATCCCGGGGCTGGTCGCGCTCGACGCGCACACGTTGCGCATCCGCACCAACGCCGTCGACTACACGCTGCTGGAGCGGCTCGCGAGCCTGCCGTCGTTCGCGGTCGCGCGCGAGGCGATAGAGGCGGCCGGCGACCAGGTGATGACCCAGCCGGCCGGCACCGGACCCTACATGCTCAAGGACTGGCGCAAGGGCTCGCGTGTCGTTCTCGAGGCGAATCCGCACTACCGGGCCATCGAATTCCCGGCGAGCGCGGCCGCCGCGCACCGCGAGCTCGTCGCCTCGATGAAGGGTGTCCGCCTGCCGGCGGTCGGTCGCATCGAGATCGCGATCATCGAGGAGTTCGTCCCCGAACTGCTGTCGTTCGAGAAGGGCGAGCTCGATTACGTGGCGCTCGGCGGCCCGGTGCTGGCCCGCGTCCTCGACGGCGACCGCATCAAGCCCGCGCTCGCCGCGCGCGGCATCCGGCACGTGCGCAGCGTCGCCCCGAACCTCGTGTTCACCTACTTCAACATGGACGACCCGCAACTCGGCGGGTCGTCGCCGGAGAAGATCGCGCTGCGCCGCGCGATCGGCATGGGCTTCAACAACCCGGAGTTCGTCCGCGTGATGTACGCGGGCAACGCCCTGCCGGCCAACCAGCTCCTGCCCCCGCACGTCGACGGCCACGACGCCGCGCTCGCGAACCGCTCGTCCTACGATCCGGCCGCCGCGCGCGCGCTGCTGGACCGGTTCGGGTACGTCGACCGCGACGGCGACGGCGGGCGCGAGGCGCCGGACGGCAAGCCGCTCGTGCTCGTGCACAGCTCGATGCCGGACTCGTGGTCGCGCGAGGCGGACACGCTGTGGCTCAAGAGCATGGAGGCGATCGGCCTCAAGATGCGCATCAACACCGCGCCGTTCGCCGATCTGCTGAAGCAGAGCGTCGCCGGCCAGTTGCCGATGTTCAACCTGGGATACCGCGCCCTCGATCCGTCCGGCTGGCAGATCCTGTCGACGCTCTGGGGGAAATCGCCGCCGGACACCAACCGGGCGCGCTTCCGCAACGCCGACTACGACGCGGCGTACGAGGCCTTCCTGCGCACGCCCCCCGGCCCCGAGCGCAACGCGCACGTGCGGCGGATGTCGGAGATCGCCCAGGCGCATGCTCCGCTCATGTTCCAGATCTACAGCGTCGCGAACGTGTTCGTCCACCCGTGGGTCCGCGGCTACTGGCCGTCGCCGTTCGGCTTCCACTGGAAGTACCTCGATGTCGATCCGGCGGCGCGCGCCGCCGCGACGAAGCCTCGATGAGCGCCGGCGGCGCGTCGGTGCGCGTCCGGACGGCGCGCCGGCGCGCACTCGGATTCGCCCTCGGTTCGGCCGCGGCGGCGCTCGTCCCCCGCAGCCGGGCGCAATCCCCGGACACCTGGCCCGCGCGTCCGATCCGGATCGTCGTGGCCCAGGCACCGGGCGGACCGCCCGACCGGATCGCGCGCTTCGTCGCCGAGCCGCTCGCCCGGGCACTGGGCACGTCCGTCGTCGTCGAGAACCGGCCCGGCGCGAGCGGTGCCATCGGTGTCGAGCACGCGATGCGCGCGACGGCGGACGGCCACACGCTGCTGGTGGCGACGCTGTCGACGCACGTACTCGCGCCGGCGGTCGCCGGCGGCCCGCCGGCCGAGGGACTCGAGCGCTACGAACCGGTCGTCAACCTGCACCGGTCGGTCAAGGCGCTGTGGGTCCACGCGGCGCTGCCGCCGCGCACGCTGCCGGAGTTCGTGGCCTGGGCACGCGGCCGGGCGCGCGCACTCGACTACGCGAGCGGCGGCGTCGGATCGTCGAACCACGTCGATATGGAGCTCTTCCGCGAAGGCGCGAGATTCGACGCGGTCCATGTCCCGTACAACGGGCCGGCGGCGGCGATCGCCGGCGTGGCGGCCGGCGATGTCCAGGCGATGATCGTGTCGATCACCACCGCGGCCGGACTCGCCAGCGCCGGGCGCGTGCGTCCGCTCGGGCTGTTCGCGGCCAACCGCTCGCCGCTGTTCCCCGACGTGCCGACGGCCGCCGAACAGGGCTTTCCCGCGGTCGATCTGTCGGCCTGGATAGGGCTGGTCGCACCGGCAGGCACGCCGGCGCCGGTGATCCGGCGCCTGAACGAGGTGCTCGACCGCGCGGTCCGCTCGCCCGAAGGCCTCGGATGGGCGGCGCAGGAGGGGCTCGAGGCGATCGGCGGCAGCGCGGCGGCGTTCCGGGCGACGATCGACGCGGACCGTCTCCGCTGGCGACCGGCGCTCGCCCGCATGGGCCTCGCCCGGCCCTGAGCCCGGAACGGTTCAGGACTCGGTCGGCAGCGCGACGCCGAACACCTTCTCCTTGAGCCGGTAGAGGCGGTCGCGCAATTCGGCGGCCTTCTCGAACTCGAGGTTCTTCGCCGCGTCGAGCATCTGCTTCTCGAGCAGCTTGAGTTCCTTCTCCAGGTCCTTCGCGCCCAGCGCCTCCGCCTTCGCGAGCTCCCGGGCGGCCTTCATCCCGCGCCTGCCCTCGTCCAGGTCGACGACGCCGTCGATGATGTCCTTGATGCGCTTCTCGACGCCGCGCGGCGTGATTCCGCGCGCCTCGTTGTACGCGACCTGCTTCGCCCGCCGCCGCTCGGTCTCGCCGATCGCCGCGCGCATCGAATCGGTCGTCTTGTCGGCGTACAGGATCGCGGTGCCGTTCAGGTGGCGCGCCGCGCGCCCGATGGTCTGGATGAGGCTGCGCTCCGCCCGCAGGAACCCTTCCTTGTCGGCGTCGAGGACCGCCACCAGCGAGACCTCGGGGATGTCGAGCCCCTCGCGCAGCAGGTTGATGCCGACCAGCACGTCGAACTCGCCCAGCCGCAGGTCGCGGATGATCTCGACGCGCTCGACGGTGTCGATGTCGGAGTGGAGGTAGCGGACCTTGACGCCGTGCTCGCCCAGGTAGTCGGTGAGGTCCTCGGCCATCCGCTTGGTGAGCGTCGTGACCAGCACGCGCTCCTGGCGGCCGACGCGCAGGCCGATCTCCGCGAGCAGGTCGTCGACCTGCGTGCGCGCCGGCCGGACCTCCAGCACCGGGTCGACCAGCCCGGTCGGCCGCACGACCTGCTCGACGACCTGCCCGGCGTGCTTCCGCTCGTAGTCGGCCGGCGTCGCCGACACGAAGACCGTCTGCGGCAGCAGCCGCTCGAACTCCTCGAAGGTGAGCGGCCGGTTGTCGAGCGCCGACGGCAGCCGGAAGCCGTAGTTGACGAGATTCTCCTTGCGCGCGCGGTCGCCGCGGAACATCCCGCCGACCTGGGGAACGGTCACGTGGCTCTCGTCGATGAACATCAGCGCGTTGCGCGGCAGGTAGTCGATCAGCGTCGGCGGCGGCTCGCCCGCCTTGCGTCCCGACAGGTGGCGCGAGTAGTTCTCGATGCCCTTGCAGAAGCCGATCTCCACCATCATCTCGAGATCGAAGCGCGTCCGCTGCTCGATGCGCTG
>JADZDA010000145.1 GCA_020851255.1 Burkholderiales bacterium
GAGGAGGACTGACGCCTCCGGTGCCCGGGCCGGGGCGCCGGTCGTGGCCGGTTCGCGGCGTCAATCCCGGCGTCGCGCGCGCGCGGGCCCGGGCGCGGTGGCGCGGCCGTAGAGCTCGAGCGCGCGTTGGCGCGCGGTCGCGTGGTCGACGATCGGCGGTGGATAGTCGCGGCCCAGGACCACGCCCCTGGCCGCGAGGATCGCCGGCGGCAGCGTCCAGGGCGCGTGGATCTCGTCCGGACCCAATGCCGCGATCTCCGGCACGTAACGGCGAATGAACGCGCCGCGTGGATCGAAGCGCCGCGACTGCGCGACCGGGTTGAAGACGCGGAAGTAGGGCTGCGCGTCGCAGCCGGTCGACGCGGCCCATTGCCAGCCGCCGTTGTTCGACGCGAGTTCGTAGTCGAGCAGCAGGTCGGCGAAATGCCGTTCGCCGCTGCGCCAGTCGACGTGCAGGTCCTTCGCGAGGAAGCTCGCCGCGATCATCCGCAGCCGGTTGTGCATGTAGCCGGTGCGCGCGAGCTGGCGCATCGCCGCGTCGACGATCGGATAGCCGGTGCGGCCCGCGCGCCAGGCGTCGAGATTGCCGGGCGGGTCGGGCCACGCGATCGTGTCGTACGCCGGCCGGAACGCGCGGCCGGCGACGTGCGGGAAGTGCCAGAGGATCTGCGCGTAGAACTCGCGCCACACGAGCTCGGAGAGCCAGGTCGCCGCGCCGCGGCCGTCCCGCTCGAGGGCGCGCGCGTGGGCCCAGCCGACGAGCTCGCGCACCGACACCGTTCCGAAGCGCAGGTGCGTCGACAGGTACGAGGGTCCCCGGACCGCCGGGAAGTCGCGCGTGTCCGCGTAGCCGTCGACGCGGCGGCGGAAATCGCGGAAGAACGTGCGCGCGCCGGACATGCCGGGCTTCACGCCGACCGAGGCGAGATCGGTCGCGTGGAATCCGATCGCACCGAGCGCGGGCACCCGGTCGTCGAGATCGGGAGGCGGCGGAGCGAGCGCCCCGGCGGCCGCCGCCGTGTCGTGCGCCGCGACGTGCGCCGGCGTGAGCGCGGCGAGCCAGGCGCGGCGGTAGGGCGTGAAGACCGTGTAGGGCGTGCCGGCGCGCGTGAGGATCTCGCCGCGCTCGAAGACCAGGTGGTCCTTGCCCGTGCGGAACGCGATGCCGCGCGCGTCGAGCGAGCGCCCGACGGCGGCGTCGCGGTCGATCGCGGCCGGCTCGTGGTCGTGGTTCGCGTACACCGCGGCGACGCCGAGCCTCGCGGCGAGCGCGGGGATCTCGTCGCGCGCGTGCGCGTGCCTGACGATGAGCCCTCCGCCGCGCCGGCGCAGCGCCGCGTCGAGCTCCGTCAGGCTCTCGCGGATGAACTCGACGCGACGGTCGGTCCGGGACGGCAGCGCGTCGAGGATCTCCCGGTCGAGGACGAACGCGCACCAGACCGGCGGTTCGTCCGTGATCGCGGCCGAGAGCGCGGCGTGATCGTGATCGCGCAGGTCGCGGCGGAACCAGACGAGCGACCCAAGGGGGGGAGACATCGCAGGGGCGGACGGACTAGGCCGGACGTCGCATTGTGCGGGCCTCGGCCGGCCGTTTACAATGCGACAGGTTCGGGCCGAACCGGCGGCGCCCCCGCCGCCGGCCCGGCGCAGGCCGCGGACCGCGATCGCCGCCCAGGGCGGTCCGGACCCGAACCCGGGTGCCCCGTGTCCACGGTCAATCTGACCCACCACTTCCTGATCGCCATGCCGGCCATGGTCGATCCGCATTTCGCCCACACGCTGACGTTCGTCTGCGAGCACGGCCCCAACGGCGCACTGGGCATCGTCGTCAACCGGCCGACCGACATGACGCTCTCCGCGCTGTTCGAGCAGATCGAGGTCGAGCTGGCCGACGCGCAGCTCGGCCGCTCGCCTGTCTTCTACGGCGGACCGGTCCAGATGGACCGCGGATTCGTCCTGCATCGGCCGCTCGGCAACTGGCAGTCGACGCTCGCCGTCTCCGACGACGTCGGGCTGACCACGTCCAAGGACGTGCTGCAGGCGCTCGCACGCGGCGAGGGTCCGCGCGACGTCCTGGTGTCGCTCGGCTACGCCGGCTGGTCGGCCGGCCAGCTCGAGCAGGAGCTCGCGCAGAACGCCTGGCTCACCGTCGACGCCGACGCCGGCGTCCTGTTCGACGTCCCGCCCGAGGAGCGGCTGCCCGCGGCGATGTCGAAGCTCGGCATCGACTTCTCGCGGCTGTCCGAGGACGTCGGGCACGCATGACGCCCGCGCGTGCCCGCCGCCGCCGACTCCTCGACCGTGCTGGCCTTCGATTTCGGGACGCGCCGCATCGGCGTGGCGGTCGGAGACACGGGCACTCGGCTCGCGCACCCGCTGGCGACGATCGAACGCGAGCGGGAGGCCGACCGGTTCGCGGCGATCGCCGCGCTCGTCGACGAGTGGAAGCCCTCCCGGCTGGTCGTCGGATTGCCGGTGCACGCCGACGGGACGCCGCACGGGACGACCGGTCGCGCGCGCCGGTTCGGCCGGCAGCTCGCCGGGCGCACCGGATTGCCGGTCGACTACGCGGACGAGCGGCACCCGACGCAGGACGCGGCGTCGGCACTGGCCGAGGCGGGTGTCACCGGACGTGTCGCGAGGGCGGTGCGCGACCGCGTCGCGGCGCAGCGCATCCTGCAGGCGTGGTTCGATGAGCGCGCGCGCGCCTGACCCTCCGGGCGAGCACCTGCCCGACGCCGAGGCGGCGCTCGCGGCGCTCGCCGACCGGATGCGGTCTGGCGTCGCGCACGACGCGGCGTTCGTCGGCATCTACTCGGGCGGCGCCTGGCTCGCCGACCGCCTCGCCAAGCTCCTGCCGGGGAACCACCCGGTCGGCCACCTCGACGTGTCGTTCTACCGCGACGACTACGCGAAGAAGGGCCTCAAGGCCGGCGCGCGGCGCAGCGCGCTGCCCTTCGACGTCGCCGGCTCGCGCATCGTGCTGATCGACGACGTGCTCTACACCGGGCGATCGACTCGGGCCGCGATCAACGAGCTGTTCGACTACGGGCGCCCGGCCTCGATCGAGCTCGCCGTGCTGGTCGACCGTGGCGGGCGCGAGCTGCCGATCGAGCCGGCCTACACCGGCGCCCGCGTCGCGTGCGCGCGGACGCTCAACATCGTGCTCACGCGCGGCGACGACGGAAGGCTCGCGCTGTCGGTCGAGCCGGCGGGGGCCTGACCGGATGGCGGCGGGTTCCGGCCTGCAGCTCGACCGCGACGGGCGGCTCGTCCATCTGCTCACGCTCGAGGGGTTGCCGGCGGCGACGATCCGCTCGATCCTCGACACCGCCGAGCCGTTCGCCTCGATCGGGGAGCGCGAGGTCAAGAAGGTGCCGCTGCTGCGCGGCAAGGCGGTGTTCAACCTGTTCTTCGAGAACTCGACGCGCACGCGCACGACCTTCGAGATCGCCGCGAAACGCCTGTCCGCCGACGTCATCAATCTCAACATCGGCGCCTCGTCGACGTCGAAGGGCGAGACGCTGCTCGACACCATCGACAACCTGGTCGCGATGAACGCGGACATGTTCGTCGTCCGCCATGCGCAGTCGGGAGCCGCGCACCTGATCGCGTCGCACCTCGCCGCCGCCGGCCACTCGCACGTCCATGTCATCAACGCCGGCGACGGCCGCCACGGCCACCCGACGCAGGGACTGCTCGACCTCTACACGATCCGCCACTACAAACGCGATTTCGGCGCGCTCGCCGTCGCCGTCGTCGGCGACGTCCTGCACTCGCGCGTCGCGCGGAGCCTCATCCACGGCCTGACGACGCTGGGCGTGCCCGACGTGCGGGTGATCGGTCCCAAGACGCTCGTCCCCGCGCGCGTCGAGTCGCTGGGCGTGAGCGTGCACCACGACATGGACCGCGGCCTCGACGGCTGCGACGTCGTCGTGATGCTCCGGCTGCAGAACGAGCGGATGAAAGGCGCGCTGCTGCCGTCGTCCGGCGAGTTCTTCAAGCACTACGGGCTGACGGCCGACAAGCTCGCGCGCGCGAAACCCGACGCGATCGTCATGCATCCGGGGCCGATGAACCGCGGCGTCGAGATCGAGTCGAGCGTCGCCGACGGGCTGCAGTCCGTCATCCTCAAGCAGGTGACCTTCGGCATCGCCGTCCGGATGGCGGTGATGACGATGGTGGCGGCGGCGTAAGGGCAGCGGCATGAGGGTGGCGGCATGAAGGTGATGGCGGCATGAGCGACGAAGCCTCCTGCAGCACCGTCGGCGCGCGGCTGATCGACCCGTTCGACGGCCGCGACGACCGGGCCGACCTGCATGTCGCGGCCGGACGGATCGTCGCCGTCGGCGCAGCGCCGGCAGGCTTTCGCTGCCAGCGCCGGATCGCCGGCGAAGGCCGGCTGGTGATCCCGGGGCTCGTCGATCTGGCGGCGCGGCTGCGCGAGCCCGGCTTCGAATACCGGGCCTCGCTCGAGTCCGAGATGCAGGCGGCGGTGGCCGGCGGCGTCACGTCGCTGGTCTGCCCGCCCGACACCGATCCGGCCCTCGACGAGCCCGGGCTGATCGAGATGCTGAAGCATCGCGCCCGCAGCCTCGCGCTCGCCCACCTCTATCCGCTCGGCGCACTGACGACCGGCCTGGCCGGCGAGAAGCTGACCGAGATGGCCGAGCTGACCGAGGCCGGCTGC
>JADZDA010000146.1 GCA_020851255.1 Burkholderiales bacterium
AGATCGCCGGCGACAGGCCCTCGATCAGGTCGACGTCGGGCTTCTCCATGAGCTGCAGGAACTGGCGCGCGTAGGCCGACAGCGACTCGACGTAGCGCCGCTGGCCCTCGGCGTAGAGCGTGTCGAAGGCGAGCGAGCTCTTGCCCGACCCGGAGAGGCCGGTGATCACGATCAGCCGGTGACGCGGCAGATCGAGATTGAGATTCGCGAGGTTGTGCGTGCGTGCGCCGCGGATGCGGATGAGGTCCATGCTGTCTCGGCCGGCCGGCGCGACGGCCCGCTTCCGGCCGGACTGGCCGAACGGACGAAGGCGCGCGAGGCGAACCTGCTAGTATAGTGCGTTCGATTCGTCCGGCGGCAAGTCCCCGGACCGCGAACCGCATGCCGTCGCACGTTCCCGCAGCACTCGCCCCCCTCCCTCCGATGTCGTCGATCGCCGCAGGGCCGCGCCCCGCCAGCCGCATGACGCCCGCCGAGCGCCGCGCGACCGCGTGCCTCGCCGGCGTGAGCGGGTTGCGGATGCTCGGTCTCTTCATCGTCCTGCCGGTGCTCGCGCTTTATGCGGCGTCGCTGCCCGGCGGGCAGGACCCGGCGATGATCGGCATCGCGATCGGCGCCTACGGCCTCACCCAGGCGATCCTCCAGATTCCGTTCGGCTGGGCGTCCGACCGTTTCGGCCGCAAGCCCGCGATCGCCGCGGGACTCGTCGTGTTCGCCGCGGGGAGCTTCGTCGCCGCCTGGGCGCCGGGCATCGGCTGGCTCGTCGCCGGCCGCGCGATCCAGGGAGCCGGCGCGGTCTCGGCCGCTGTGATGGCGCTGGCCGCCGACCTGACGCGCGACGAGGTGCGCACCCGCACGATGGCCGCCATCGGCATCACGATCGGTGCGACGTTCACGATCTCGCTCGTGGTCGGACCCGCGCTCGCCGGGGTGATCGGCGTACCCGGCATCTTCTCGCTGACCGGCCTGCTCGCGCTTTGCGCGATCGCGGTGGTGACGTGGGGCGTGCCCGATCCCGTCGCGCCCGCCCCGGTCGCCGACGACCCGTCGCGTCGCCGGCGTGTCCTCGCGGACCGGCAGTTGTTGCGGCTCGACTTCGGCGTGTTCGTGCTCCACGCGATCATGGCCGCGCTGTTCCTCCAGGTCCCGTTCGCGCTGCGCGACGCGGGAATCGAGCCCGCGCGGCACTGGACGGTCTACCTGCCGGTGCTCTTCGTCGCGGTGGCCGTCGTGTTGCCGCTGTTCCGCGCCGTCGATCGGCCCGGCCGCACGCGCATCGTGCTGTCCTCCGCGATCGGATCGCTGGTCGTCTCGCTGCTGATCCTCGCGGCCGCGGGTTCGTCGCTGCCCGCGCTGGTCGCGGGCCTCGTGGTCTTCTTCGCCGCGTTCACGCTGCTCGAGGCCTGGCTGCCCTCGATGGTGTCGCGGTTCGCTCCCCGCGAGGCGCGCGGCACGGCGATCGGCGTCTACAGCGGCATGCAGTTCCTCGGCATGTTCGCCGGCGCGGCGGCCGGCGGCCTGCTGTTGAAGCACGTTGGGCCCGGGGCAGTCCACCTCGCCGGCGCCGCACTCGCGCTCCTGTGGCTTCTCGCCGGCGCCACGATGTCGGACTCGCCGGTACCGTCCGAAACCTCCACCCCGACCGGAAGGACCTGAACCATGGCATCCGTGAACAAGGTGATCCTGCTCGGCAACCTCGGCCGGGATCCCGAAACGCGCTACACGACCGGCGGCGACGCGGTGACCAACCTGCGCATCGCCACTACCGAGACGTGGAAGGACAAGAGCGGCGAGAAGCAGGAAAAGACCGAATGGCACACGGTCGTGCTCTTCGGCCGCCAGGCGGAGATCGCCGGCGAGTACCTGAAGAAGGGCCGCTCGGTCTACATCGAGGGCCGGCTGCAGACCCGCAAGTGGACCGACAAGGAAGGCGTCGAGAAGTACTCGACCGAGATCGTAGGCGACCGGATGCAGCTTCTCGGAGGGCCGCGCGACGGCGGCGGCGGCGACGACGAGAGTTCGGGTGGAGGTCGCTCCGCATCGCGCGGTTCGGGTGGCGGCGCTCCGCGCCCGGGCGGCGCGCCGGCCGCCGGCGGTCGCAAGAACGACGACCTCGAGGACGACATCCCGTTCTGACCCGCGGGAGGCCGGTACCCCCCGGAAACGCCACGGGGCCGCAATGCGGCCCCGTGACGTTCGTCGACGACCCCGCGCGGCGCCCCTCGCGGGGCGCGCGGGCGGCGCGTCAGTTGCGGATGCTGATGATCATGCCCGAGAGGTCGATCGAGACCATCAGGCCGATCTGCGTGCCCTGCAGGCGCAACCGCACGCCGCGCTGGTTCTGCAGTTCGGTGATGCCGACACCGCCCGCTGCGGCCGCGCTCGCGCCCACCGCCGCGTAGGTGCCTTCGATGTCGCGCGCTTCCCTGAGGTTGTAGACCTCGCCGACGAAGTCGGCGCGCGCCACACCGATCGTCGCACCGAGGCTCACGCCGCCGACGCCGAGGTTGTAGCCCTTGTCGCGGAAGTACAGCGTGCCGGAGCCGCCGCTGCCGCCGACGATGAAGCCGGCACGGAAGATGCGGATGTCGATCGTCGCGTCGGGGCGGGGCGTCTGCGCCTGTGCGGTGGCGCTCGTGGCGGCCGCGGCGGCGGCGACCATCGCGGCGCCGGTGGCGACGAACTTGCGTCGCGAATCGTTGGTTTCCATCGGGGACTCCGTTTCGTGAGTGG
>JADZDA010000147.1 GCA_020851255.1 Burkholderiales bacterium
CCCATTTCCCCGGAAATTCGAGTCTGACCCCAATTACGCAATTACGCGCCGACCAGAAACCGCGCCAGCTCGACGAACCCTGCTCCCGCCTGGGATTCGGTGATCCACGCCGGCGGCGTCGCGATCCGGTCGAGGAACGCGCGGACGTTGGCGACGCCGACCGAGTTGGGGAAGTACGCGAACATCGGCGCGTCGTTGGGCGAGTCGCCGGCGAACACGAATCGCTCGCGCTCGGCGTCGAGGTCGATGTCCAGCGCCTCGGCGAGGAAGGTCCGTGTCATGCCGAGCTTGTCGTAGCGGCCGAACCAGCCATTGACGTGGATCGACGAGACCTTCGCGGTCATCCCCTCGGCTTCCATCATCGCGACGATCCGGTCGACCGACTCGCGGGGCAGCGGCGGCACGTCCTCGCGGAAGTCGATCGCCAGGTCGGTCTCCCGATACTGCTGGTCGGACGCGAGCGCGCAGCCGGGAACCGCCGCGACGATCCTCTCGCCCACGGCCGCGAGCCGCGCGCGATTCGCGCGACGCTCGTCCTCGCCGATGCCGAACCGGCGCACGAGCTTGCGGCGCCCCGCGTCGTAGCGCATCCAGAACGCGCCGTTCTCGCCGACGACGCCGTCGACCGGCCACATCCGCGCGATGTGATCGCACCAGCCGGCCGGCCGGCCGGTGATCGGCACCACGAACAAGCCGGCGCCCTTGAGCCCGGCGAGCGCGGCGTAGGCCTCCGGTGTCAGGCGTCCGTCGGTGGTCAGCGTGTCGTCGATGTCGGTCAGCACGCCGCGAATCGCGCGGCGCGAGGCCTCGGGCATCGCCGCCAGCGGTCGGGGCCCGGCGGCCTCGCGCGCCGGAGCGCTCATGACGCGCCGGCGCGTGAGCGCATGTAAGCGGCGACGCGCTCGCGTTCGGCCGCGCTCATCGGCAAGCCGCACTTGGTCCGGCGCCACAGCACGTCGTCCGCGTCGCGCGCCCACTCGTCGTCGACCAGGAAATCGATCTCGCGCGCGGTGAGTCCCGCCCCGAAATGCTCGCCCAGGTCGTCGAGCGCGCGCGCCGATCCCAGCACTCGCGCGGTGCGCGTACCGTGTCGCCGGGCGATGCCGCGCAACACGTCGACCGGCACGCCCGGATGCCGGGCGCACAGCGATGCGAGCAACGCCGCGCGGTCGCCGCCCGGCAGGTCGCCGCCCGGCAGCGTCTCGCCGGCGGTCCACGGCGGCTTCATCGCCGGGAAGTACGGCGCGAGCTCGCGCAAGGCGGCCTCGGCGAGCTTGCGGTAGGTCGTGATCTTGCCGCCGTAGATCGACAGCACCGGCGCGCGTCCCGGCCCCGGCGGTCCGTCGAGCGCGTCGGTCTTGAAGACGTAGTCGCGCGTGATCGCCGACGGGTCCGACGAGCCGTCGTCGTAGAGCGGGCGCACGCCGCTGTAGCTCCACACGACGTCGGCGCGGGACAGCGGCTTGTCGAGGTACGCGTTCGCGAGCTCGATCAGGTAGTCGATCTCGTCGTCCGAGATCCGCGGCGACTCGTAGTCGTCGACGGCGACGTCGGTCGTCCCGATCAGCGAGTAGCGCTCCTGGTAGGGGATGACGAAGACGATCCGCTTGTCGGCGTTCTGCAGGATGTAGGCGTGCTCCTCGGCGTGCTGCCGCGGCACCACGATATGGCTGCCCTTGACGTGGCGCACGCGCGCGCGCGTGGGCTTCGCGTCGGTGGCGCGCAGGACGTCCGCGACCCAGGGGCCGGCCGCGTTGACGATCGCGCGGGCGGCGATCTCCTCGCGTCCGGTCGGCCCGTCGAGGGTCGCGTGCCACAGGCCCGCCTCGCGTCGCGCCGACACGAAGCGCGTGCGCACGCGCACGTCGGCACCATGGTCGCGCGCCGAGATCGCGTTGACGAGGACGAGCCGCGCGTCGTCGACGCGCGCATCCGCGTAGACGAAGCCCTTGCGGAAGCGCGGCTGCAGGCCCGCGCCCCAGCGACTGTCGTCGAGCCGTACCCCGGTCGAGCGCGGCAGCGACATCTGCCCGCCCAGCCGGTCGTAGAGGAAGAGGCCGGCGCGGATCATCCACGCGGGCCGCAGGTGCGGCTCGTGCGGCAGCACGAACGCGAGCGGCTCGATCAGGTGCGGCGCGAGCTTCAGCAGGACCTCGCGCTCGGCGAGCGCTTCGCCGACCAGCCGGAACTCGTAGTACTCGAGGTAGCGCAGCCCGCCGTGGATCAGCTTGGTGCTCCACGACGACGTCGCGGACGCGAGATCGTCGCGCTCGACGACCAGCACCGACAGGCCCCGGCCGGCCGCATCGCGCGCGATGCCCACGCCGTTGATGCCGCCACCGACGACGAGGATATCGAACGGGGCGCTCGGATCGGACACGCCGTGATTCTACCGGATGCGTTACGATGCCCGCTTCGGCCGGCAGGCTCGCCGGCAGCCCGCTCGCCCGCACCCGCGATGAACCTCGTCCCCGAAGTCGTGGCGATCGAGCCGGAGCTCCGGCGCTGGCGCCGCCACCTGCACGCGCATCCCGAGACCGCCTTCGAGGAGCGCGCGACCGCGGCGTTCGTCGCCGAGCGGCTGGCGGCGATCGGACTCGACGTCCACACCGGCCTCGCCGGCACCGGCGTGGTCGGCGTGCTGAAGGGCGGGCGGTCGAACGACGCGATCGGCCTGCGCGCGGACCTGGACGCGCTGCACATCCACGAGAAGAGCGGCGTGCCGCACGTGTCGCGGCACGAGGGCCGGATGCACGCCTGCGGCCACGACGGCCACACGACGATGCTGCTCGGCGCCGCGCAGGCGCTCTCGCAACGCCGCCGGATCGACGGCACCGCGTATTTCATCTTCCAGCCGGCCGAGGAGAACGAAGGCGGCGGACGCGTGATGGTCGAGGAGGGACTGTTCGACCGCTTTCCGATGCGCGCCGTCTACGGCCTGCACAACTGGCCGTCACGCCCCGCGGGCACGTTCGCGATGCGCGCGGGTCCGCTGATGGGTGCGTTCGACATCTTCGAGATCGTCGCGACCGGCAAGGGCGCGCACGCCGCGATGGCCTACCAGGGCAAGGATCCGATGATGTTCGCCGCGCACGCGATCGCGGCGCTGCAGACGATCGTGTCGCGCAACCTCCACCCGCTCGCCGCCGGCGTGGTGACGGTGACGCAGGTGCACGCCGGCGACACCTGGAACGTCATCCCCGGCGAGGTCGTGTTGCGCGGGACCGTCCGCTCGTTCGACCCGGCGGTCCAGGACCTGATCGAGCGCCGGATGCGCGGGATCGTCGACGGTATCGCGGCGACGTTCGAGATGACCGCGACGCTGCGCTACGAGCGCCGCTACCCGGCGACGGTGAACAGTGCCACCGAGACCGCCGTCGCCGCCGCGGCCGCCGAGACGATCGTCGGCCGGACGAACGTCGACACCGAGCCGATGCCGGAGATGGGCAGCGAGGACTTCGCGTTCATGCTGCAGGCCAAGCCGGGCTGCTACGTCTGGATGGGCGCGCGCAGGGACGAGGACACGCCCGGCCTGCACAATCCCCGCTACGACTTCAACGACGACACGCTCGCGATCGGCGCGAGCTACTGGGTCGCGCTCGCCGAGCGCGAGCTGGCAATGCGCTGACGCCGGCGGCGAGACCCGATGTCCACCCCCGCGCCGCCCGCGAACCGCGACCTCCCGAGGATCGTCTTCGGCACGTTGCTGATCCTGCTGCTCGGCGTCGGCAGCCTGTGGATCCTCAAGCCGTTCCTGCTGGCGCTCATCTGGGCGACGATGATCGTCGCCGCGACCTGGCCGATGCTGGCCGTCGTCGAACGCAAACTCGGCGGCCGCCGGATGCTCGCTGTCTCGGTGCTGATGGTCCTGCTGCTCGTCGCCGTCATCGCGCCGCTGATCGCCGCGACGAGCACGCTCGCGGGCCAGGTCGAACGCCTCTCGGAGCTCAAATCGATCCGCTTCGCGATTCCCGAACCGCCCGCCTGGGTCGGCACGCTGCCTTACTTCGGCGAGCGGATCGCCGCGGAATGGCAGGCGATCGCCGCCGCCGGACCGGAAGCGCTGGCCGTGAGCCTGGCGCCGTACACCGCCCCGGTCGGCAAGTGGCTGCTCGCGCAACTGGGAGGATTGGGCGGACTCGTCGTCCACCTGTTCCTCACCTACGCGTTGTGCGGCGTGCTCTACGCGACCGGCGACACCGCCGCGCGCGGCGTCCGCCGCTTTTTCCGGCGGCTGCACGGCGAGCGCGGCGATCAGATCGTCGTGCTGGCGGGGGCCTCGATCCGCGCGGTCGCGCTGGGCATCGTCGTCACCGCGGTCGTGCAGACGCTGCTGGGCGCGCTGGGACTCGCGCTCGCCGGCGTCCCGTTCGTCGCGTTGCTCGCCGCGGCGCTGCTGATCTGCTGCATCGCGCAGATCGGACCGATACCGGTCCTGCTCGCGTCGGCCGCCTGGCTCTGGTACGCCGACTCGCACGGCTGGGCGGTCGCGCTCGCCGTGTGGACGATCTTCGTCGGGACGATCGACAACTTCCTGCGACCGATGCTGATCAAGCGCGGCGCCGACCTGCCGCTGCTCCTGATCATGGCCGGCGTGATCGGTGGACTGCTGTCGTTCGGCCTGGTCGGCCTGTTCGTCGGTCCGGTGGTGCTCGCCGTGACCTACACGCTGCTCTGCACATGGGTCTCCGAGGTCGAGCCGTCCGATTCCGGTGCGGGCCGCGGCTGACGGCGCGCGCCGACCCTGTGGCGGTCTGTCAGTCGGCGCGCACGCCGACCCCGGTGCAGGCGGTCGGATTCGGTCCACCGCTGTAGGTGTAGGTCATCGTCATCTCGCGGTACAGCCCGCGACGGCGCTCCGCCAGCTCCCCGGTCGCCTTGGCGCCGGCATAGTCGGACGCGACCTGGCGGTTCTGGTCGCCGTGCAGCGCACCTACCCAGGGCTCGCCGCCTCCGGTCGCGACCGGCGAAAGCGTCCCGGTGAACGTGCATCCCTCCTGCGCGCCGATCGTAGCGTAGAGAGTCCGTGCGCCGAAGATCGGCGCGGGCCCGAGCGCGGCGCACTGCAGCGTGAAGGTCCAGTCGCCGCGGACGTCGTGACACGGTGCAGCCTGCGCCGGCGCGGCGGCGGCGAAGATGGCGATGGCGGCGCAAGGGATCAACGGGGCACGCATGGGGACCTCCGGGGCAAATGTGGTCCGAGCCTACGCGGACCGGGCCGCACGCACAACCACTACTCTCGCCTGCCCGACGATCCGGGTACGGGCGATCGTCCGGTGCCTCGCCGTCGCGGCGATCAGGTCATCGCGGCCGGATCGACCCAGCGGTCGAAGTCCTCGGCCGACACGAGTCCTGTCGCGAGCGCCGCCGCGCGCAGGGTCGTTCCGTCACGATGGGCTCGCTGGGCGATCTTCGCGGCGTTCTCGTAGCCGATGTGCCGGTTGAGCGCGGTGACGAGCATCAACGACCCGGCGACGTGTTCTCCGATGCGCTCGACGTCGGGCTCGATCCCGCGCGCGCAGCGGATGTCGAACGACGCGAGCGCGTCGGCGAGCAGGACCACCGAGTCGAGCGCCGCGTCGAGCATCACCGGCTTGTAGACGTTCAACTGGAAGTTGCCCTGCGTGCCGGCGAAGGCGACCGTCGCGTCGTTGCCGAACACGCGCGCGGCGACCATCGACAGCGCCTCGCACTGGGTCGGATTGACCTTGCCCGGCATGATCGACGATCCGGGCTCGTTCTCCGGCAGCGACAGTTCACCCAGGCCCGCGCGCGGGCCGGAGCCGAGGAAGCGGATGTCGTTGGCGATCTTGAACAGGGCGGCCGCGGTCGCGTTAATGGCGCCGTGCGAGAACACCATCGCGTCGTGCGCAGCCAGCGCCTCGAACTTGTTCGGCGCCGTGACGAAGGGGAGCTTGGTGATCTTGGCGATGCGCTTGGCGACCTTCTCGGCGAAGCCGACAGGTGCGTTGAGGCCGGTGCCGACGGCCGTGCCGCCCTGGGCGAGTTCGAAGAGGCCGGGCAGCGTCGCCTCGATGCGCGTGATCGATGAGGCAACCTGGGCGGCATAGCCGCCGAACTCCTGGCCAAGCGTCAGCGGGGTTGCGTCCTGAGTGTGCGTGCGGCCGATCTTGACGATCTTCGCGAACTTCTTCGACTTCTTCTCCAGCGCCTTGTGCAGGTGCTTCAGGGCGGGCAGCAGGTCATGGACGATCCGCTCCGCGCAGGCGATGTGCATCGCCGTCGGATAGGTATCGTTCGACGATTGGCTCATGTTGACGTGGTCGTTGGGGTGGACCGGCTTCTTCGAGCCCATCGTGCCGCCCAGCATCTCGATCGCGCGGTTCGAGATCACCTCATTGGCGTTCATGTTGGACTGGGTGCCCGAACCGGTCTGCCAGACGACGAGCGGGAAATGCTCGTTGAGCTTGCCGTCGATCACTTCCTGCGCGGCATCGACGATCGTCTTGCCAACCGCGGGATCAAGTCGCTTCAGCTCCATGTTGGCTTCCGCCGCGGCGCGCTTGACGATGCCGAGCGCGCGGACAACCGACATCGGCTGCTTCTCCCAGCCGATCTTGAAATTGCCGAGCGACCTCTGGGCCTGCGCACCCCAGTAGCGGTCCGCCTGGACCTCGATGGGCCCGAATGTGTCGGTCTCGGTGCGGGTCTTGGACAAGCGGTCTCTCCAGCGTTCTGCAATGACGTGTGCGGAC
>JADZDA010000148.1 GCA_020851255.1 Burkholderiales bacterium
CGGTCCGTACCAGTCGCCGATGGAAGACGGCATGCAGCACTTCCACGAGTTCTACCGGCGCGAGATGGAGGCGGTGCTGACGCCGCTCTGAGCCGGTCCGGCGCCGCGCGCAGGGCGGGCATCGCCGCGATGCCCGCGACCACCACGCGCGCGCGCCTCCCCAGGATCCACCGACGTGCAATCGCTGTGGATGCTCGCCTCGGGCGCGTCGTTCGCGCTGATGGGCGTGTTCGTCAAGCTGGCGGCCGAGTTCCATACGGCCGCGGAGCTCGTCTTCTGGCGCGCCATCGTCCAGTTGGCGGCCGCGTGGCTCATGCTGGCGCACGCGGGCTCGCCGATCCGGACCTCGCGGTTCGGCATGCACGCGCACCGGGGCGTGGCCGGGTTCGTCTCGCTGTTCCTGTTCTTCCACGCGCTGACGAGCCTGCCGCTCGCCACGGCGATGACGCTCTCCTACTCGTCGCCGATCTTCCTGGCCGTGCTGCTCACAGTCCTCGCGCGCGAGCGTCCCGGGGCGAAGCTCCTCGCGACCGTCCTGGTCGGATTCGCCGGTGTGCTGCTGCTGCTGCAGCCCGCCTTCGCCGCCGACCAGGTCCGGCCGGGACTGATCGGCCTCGCGTCGGGCGCGGTCGCCTCGATCGCGTTCTGGAACGTCCGGGAGCTCTCGCGCGCCGGGGAACCCGACGCCCGGATCGTGTTCTATTTCAGCTTCTATTCGCTGCTGGGCTCGCTCGCCTGGATGGTCCCGCAGACCTGGCACCCGCCGACCGCGGCGTCGGCCTGGCCGATCGCCGGCCTGGGCCTGACCGGCGCGTTCGGGCAGTGGTCGCTCACGCGCGCCTACGGCCGCGGCTCGATGCTGGTCTCCGCGTCGCTCTCGTACAGCGGCATCGTGTTCTCGGCGCTGATCGGCATCGCGGTGTTCGACGACCGCCTGCCGTTCGCCGCCTGGGCCGGAATGGCGCTGATCGTCGCCGCGGGCGTGGCCGCGGTACAGTTGCGGCCGACGCGTCGCGAGGACGCGACCGCGCCCATCGTCAACGACTGACCACCGTCCGCCCGGCCGCCGCCGCGCCGGACCCGGAGACCGAATGCACACGACGATCGTCAGCCCCGCCGAGCTCGAGCCGCACCTCGAGGACCCCCGCTGGGTCGTCCTCGATGTCCGCGCGAACCTCAGGAAGCCGGACTGGGGCCGCGAAGAGTACGAGCACGAACACATTCCCGGAGCTCGCTACCTCCACATCGACGACGACCTGTCGGCGCCGAAGACCGGCGCGAACGGCCGTCACCCGCTGCCCGACCGCGATGCGATCGCCGCGACGCTCGGCCGCGCCGGCGTCGACGAGACCAAGCAGGTCGTGGTCTACGACCAGAACGAAGGAGCGTTCGCCGCACGCTGCTGGTGGACGCTCCAGTGGCTGGGCCACGAGGCGGTCGCTGTGCTCGATGGCGGCTGGGCCCGGTGGATGCGCGAGCAGCGGCCGCACACCGACCGACCGACGATCGTGGCGCCGGCGAGCTTCCGCGTGCGCGGCTCGCGTCCGGTGGTCGACGCCGCCGACGTGCTCGCGCATCTCGACGACCGGCGACGGCTGCTGCTCGACGCGCGCTCGCCCGAGCGGTTCCGCGGCGAGTCCGAGCCGTTCGATCCGGTCGCCGGACGCATCCCCGGATCGACGAACCGGCCGGTCAACGCGAACCTCGCACCCGACGGGTCGTTCCGCCCGTCCGGCGAACTGCGGCAGGCGTTCGTCGCCGCACTCGCCGGCCGCGACCCGGGCGAGGTGGTCCACGCGTGCGGGAGCGGCGTGACCGCCTGCCACAACCTCCTGGCGATGGAAATCGCCGGACTGCCCGGGGGCAAGCTCTACCCGGGATCATGGAGCGAGTGGTGCGCGGACCCGGCCAGGCCGCGCGCCTCCGGCCCGGAGTAGTCCGCCCCTGCTCGGCGCCGCAGGCGAATCGCGCGTCGATTCAGCGCGGCGCGATCATGACGTCGATCTCGACAGGGGCCTCGCGCGCGACCAGGAGAGGCACGCCGCCCCGACCCGCCGCGATGTTCGTACCGGCCGCGGTCGGTCCCAGCGGCAGGCGCAGGGTCTCGCGGCCGTTCGCGGGATCGTAGCGCGCGAGTTGCGCGGTCTCGCCCACGCCGACGCGGACCCAGAGGGCGTCCGGCGCGAGCGTCCAGTCGAAACGGGTGGCGTCGTCCACCGGGATCGCGAGTGGCCGGCAGGCGAGCGCGGGCAGCGTGCACACGGTGAGTCCGGTGAGCTGAGGCTGCGCGTAGGCGAGCAGGTCGCCCGAGATCCGGAACTCCGAGACCAACGGCAGCGGCAACCGCTCCGTTGCGCCGTCCACGGAGGAGACCCGCGCGAGGCGGATCGCGTGGCCGGCGAGCTCGCCCACGTAGAGCGTACGTCCGTCGGCGGCGGGCGTTACGTCGTGCACGTGATCGCCCAGCGCCGGCAGTGGCGTCGACGCGCCGCTGCCGGGGTCGATGCGCACCGCGATCGACGCGCTCGCCGGTTCGCCGCGGCGGGTCCGCACCGCGTAGAGATCACGGCCATCCGAAGACCACCGCGGGCGCGTCGTGCGCCACTCGTCCCCGCCGGGCACGCGGCGCGCCTCGCCGTCGATCGCCGCGACGTAGAGCGCCTCGACGCCGTCGCGATTCGAAACGAATGCGACCCGCGTCCCGTCGGGCGAGACTTCCGGCTGGTTCGTGTACCTCGCCGCGGGCCAGGCTTCGGCCGGCGGACGCGACCCCGAGGAATCGACCCGCCACAGGTTCGCGCGGTAGGTCGCGAGTTCGTAGACGACGTCACCGTTCGCCGCGACGTCGGGAAACCGCGCGCCGCGCGCACCGACGAGCGCGTGCGCGCCGTTCGCGAGGTCGACCCGCAGCAACGCCCGGAAACCCACCCAGTCGGCGGACACGAGAAGCGCGTCGGCCCCGGGCAGGAAAGCGCTGCCGTAGGCGAGGCCCGACTGCGGGCTGACGCGCCGGGCGGCGGCGGGCGCCTCACGCGCGAGCAGCCACAGTTCGCGCCTCGAATCGTTGCCGCGAAAGAACGCGATGGACGTTCCGTCGGGTGCGTAGCGCGGCAGCGTGTCCTCGCCCTCGCCCGGCGCGGGATCGGTCAGCCAGCGCGTCTCGCCGCCGGCGAGGTCGATTTCGAGGAGCGCGTGCGGACGGTCGGGCCGGCGTTGCGCCGAAGCGACGATGCGACGCCCGTCCGGAGCGAGGTCGAAGCGCTGGCGCATTCCGGCGGGGCAGCGGAGCCGCTCGCGCCAGCCGCCGGCATCGGCCTCGACGATCGTGCAATCGTCACCGACCACCCGCAGGAACACCACGCCGTTCCCGTCCGGCCGGAACACCGGTGAGGTCTGCAGTCCCCCCTCCGGTCCGACGAACGACCGGGCGCGCGTGGCCCTGTCCTCGACGACGATGCGCGAGCTCTCCCTGCCGACGGCGTAGACGATCCGCCGACCGTCCGCGGAGAAGCGCGGGGCGACTTCGATGTCGGCACCGCCGGCGAGCACGGTCGCTGCGGCGAACTGGCGTTGGAGGACGGCGGCCGGGTCCGCGGCGTCCCGCAGCGCCCACCCGGCGAGGCCGGTGGCCAGGACGGCAGCGGCCAACACCCCCCCGGCCATGCCCGCCTTCGGTGCGCGGGGTACCGCGGTCCGGGTGAGCGACGGCTCGTCGAGCGGCGCGATCGCGGCGATCAGCCGATACCCGACCTTCGGGAGCGTCTCGATGTACCGCGGCGCCTTCGCGTCGTCGCCGAGCAGGATCCTCAATTCGGCGATCGCGCGTGACAGGACCTCGTCGGTGACCCCCTTGCGCGACCAGACTTCATCGATCAGCGTCGTGCGGTCGACCGGCGCCCCGTCCGCGGTAACCAGGCGTATCAGCAGCGCCATGAGACGCGGCGCGATCCGCTCGCGACCGCGGCCGGCGTCGAGTTCGTTCGACGCCGGCCAGACGAGGACGGTGCCGACCTTCAGCGGCGCACCGGCCGTCAAGGTCCGATCCCGGCGGACCCGGATCCGGGGCGCACTCGAGAAAAGGAGGAAAAACGGAGGAAAACCTCGGGACACCGGCGGGGCCGGCGGGCGAAAAACCGGGTTCCGATCCCCCCGTCCGAGGATTCACGATGACCGTTCGTACCCGATTCGCGGCACTCGCGCTGGCCTGCGCGGCCATCGCTCCGGTGGCATCCGCGCAATCGCCCTGTCCTTCCCGTCTGTTCGTCAGCGGCTACTTCAGCACGGTTCATGTGTTCGACGCCTGCAACGGCGCGTACCTCCGCGACCTCGATGCGCGTACGCGCCTGCGCGGAGCCCAGGCGGTGCGCCTCGGTCCGGACCGCCGGATTCACGTGGTCGCCGAAGGAACCGGGACGATACACCGCTACCGCAACGATACGCTCGCCTGGGACGGTGTCTTCGCCACGACGCCCGCCGGCGCGGGACCGACCGCGATCGACTTCGACGGCGCGGGCCGCGCGTGGGTGGCGGCGTTCAACACCGACAGCGTCAGGCGCTACGACACCGACGGCCGGTTCATCGACGTTCCCCTGCCTCCGAGTGTCGTGATCAATGGTCCCGACAACGGCATGCGGTTCGCCGCCGGCAGCCTCTGGATCCCGGCGTTCTACGCCAACAGCCTCGTACGGCACGATCCCGCGACCGGCGCGACGAGCGTCGCCATCCTGCCGCAGGCGGCCGGTCTGATCCGGACGCGAGGCATCCTGCCGACCGCGGACGCCACCGGCCTGTTCGTGACGGCGGAGGGATCGGGAAAGCTCCTGCGCCACGAGGTCGCGACCGGAACGACCGTGCAGATCGGCGGCGCTTTCGGCGCGCCCACCGGCATCGCGTACGCGCCCGACGGCATGCTGCTCGTGGTCGACGCGGGTGCGGTCGTGCGCGTCCACCCGGTCAGCGGCGAAAAGCTGGGGACGCTGGTGCCGGCGGGCGCCGGCGGCGTCGACGGGCCGACCTTCATCGCCGTCGTGCCGATACCCGACGTTCCCGAGGGCACCGCCGAGGCGGTCGAGTACCACCACGCCGGGCTCGACCACTATTTCCTCTCCCTGATCCCCGGCGAGATCGCTGCGCTCGATGCGGGCACACTGCCCGGCTGGACGCGGACCGGGCTGACTTTTCGCGGCTGGGCGGTGCCCGGACCGGGGACGAGCCCGGTGTGCCGCTTCTACCTGCCGCCTGCAGCCGGCAACTCGCACTTCTTCTCGGCCGACCCGGCCGAATGCGCTCGCCTGCGCGACGCCCATCCCGACTTCGTACCCGAGGGCGAACCGTTCCACATCGCGCTGCCCGACCCGGTGACCGGCGCCTGCCCCGCCGCCACCGCGCCGGTGTACCGCTTCTGGAACGCCCGCGCCGGAGACACCAACCACCGCTACACGACCAGCCTCCAGGTGGCCCGCGAAATGACCTCGCTCGGCCACGTCGCCGAAGGCTACGGGCCCGGCCCCGACTTCCCGATCATGTGCGAAGTGCGCTAGCGGAATCGCCGGCGGGCGAACCCGGGAGTTCCGTGGGCCACGACGCGATCTCCCGGTAGCGCGGCCCGTCGCGCGCGAGCCGCGAGCCCATCAGCACGACGCGGTCGACCTCCCAGGTGATCGGCGGGTCGATGCGGCCGGCGAGCGGCCGGACACAGCCGCGCGCGAGTGTCACATGCGGTCGCCAGGGGCGCGGGTCGGTGTCGATCCCGCATTGCGCGAGCGCGGCGATCAATGCGCGCTGTCCGGCCGCGAGCGACTCGACGATGCCCGTGGGACCCGCCCAAGCGACGCCGGCGCGCACGAACGCGCCCAGCCTGTCGATGTCGAGCTGGCAGCGCTGCCAGGCGATCGCACCCGCGGCGCCGATCGCCTCCCCTACCCGCGAAGCGGGCAGCGTGCCGACAAACACGAGCGTCAGGTGCAGCGTGTCCGGCCGCGCCGCCCGCCCGCCGGTCCGCCCGGCAGCCTCCAAGGCGAGCGTCGAGAGCCGTTCGCGCGCGTCCGCGTCGGGCAGGACCGCGTAGAACAGGCGCGTCGCATCGGTCGGTTCGTCGGGCTCTGGCATCGGCATCGGCGGCGAATCCTCCGGCGCCGCGATCGGCTGCGCGCGATAGCATAGCGGCCCGCGCCAGGATACGCGCAGGGCGCCCGTCAGGAGGAGAGAGACATGCAACGACTTGAGGACCGTGTCGCGATCGTCACCGGCGCCGCGCAAGGCATCGGACTCGCGACCGCCGAACGGCTGCTCGCCGACGGCGCGAAAGTCGTGATGGGCGATCTCGACGAAGTCAAAGTCGCCGCCGCCGCGCGCGCGATCGACCCCGGCGGCGCGCGCACGCGCGTGTGCGCCGGAGACGTGGCGAAGAAGGCGACCGCGGTGGCGCTCGTCGATGCGGCGATCGCGGCGTTCGGCCGGCTCGACGTCCTGGTCAACAACGCCGGCATGACCCACGCCGCCGATTTCCTCGATCTCGACGAGGACGCGTACGACCGGGTGCTCGCGGTGAACCTGAAGTCGATGTTCCTGTGCGGGCAGGCCGCGGCGCGGCGCATGGTCGCGCAGGCGCATGGCGGAGCGATCGTCAACCTCTCGTCGGCGAACGCGGTCGTCGCGATCGCGAACCAAGTGCCCTACGTCGTCAGCAAGGGCGGCGTGAACCAGTTGACCCGGGTGATGGCGCTCGCGCTCGCGCCGCACCGGATCCGGGTCAACGGGGTCGGCCCGGGCACGATCATGACCGACCTCATGAAGAACGCGGTGCTCAAAGACCCGGGCGCGAAGACCCGGATCCTGTCGCGCACGCCGATGTCCCGCTTCGGCGAGACCGCCGAAGTCGCCGCGGTGATCGCCTTCCTCGTGAGCGACGACGCCTCCTACCTGACCGGCCAGACGATCTATCCGGACGGCGGCAGGCTCGCGCTCAACTACACGGTGCCGGTGCCTCCTGGCGCGTGAATTCCGCTGTCCGATTCGGGCTTCCCCGCATCGGCAAGCCACCGTGACCTTTTACCGGCGGCGTCGGATTGCGCGGGCGCGGCGACCGGCGTAGCGTTGCGCTTCCGGCCCCGCCGCCATGCGTTCTCGGGCGACCTCCGGCACCGCGCGCTCGCGCGGCGTGCGATCAGCAAGGCGCTCTCGTCCCTGACGGAGGTCCTCATGCATCGGCACGCGATGGCGGCCCTGCTCCTCGCCTCCACCCTCGTCGGCGTACCTCGCGCTCACGCCGGCTACACGATCCTCATCGGTCCGCAGACGATGGCGCCGGTCGCCGCCGTTTCCCCCGCATCTGGCAAGCTGGGCGAAGGCATCGTCGAGTTCGTCGTCCAGGACCAGATCGTGGCCACCCGCCAGTCGTTCGCCACGCTGCTCTCGCGCAACCTCGGCCCGCAGCGCGTGGACCAGCGGTTCGTCAGCCACCTGACCGCCCGGCTCGGAGCCGGGAACTTGTTCGAGTCGCTCCTGTGGGTGAGCGACGACGAGGATTTCCGCGACAGCGCTCCCCGCACCCATGTCTCCGACCTGGGGTCCGTGGTCGGCGGGACGGTTGGCGGTCTGGGCGGGCTGCGCCTGGGTGGCGAGCGGCTGTTCGCGGGCCTCAATCTCTCAACGGGCACGGACACGTTCCACCCCTGGCTCTTTTCGTTCGCACTGCCGCGATCAGGAGGCGCGCCGGCGCTCCGTGCATCGCTCGATCTCGCTCCCGGCTTCCCGGGCTCGGCGGAAGTCACCGATGTCCAGTTCGTGACCCCACCGACCAGCGACGGCGCGAACGGCGTTTCGACCTACTTCCTCGTGGCGGAAAAGCAATCGGGTGATTGTCATTCGGTCAAGTTCGGCAAGGCGCAGTATCTCGACGACACCCAGATCTTCAATTCGAATTTCTACCTCGACCCCCTCTCCGGATTTTCCGAATGCCACACGCGCTCCGCGCGGTTCGCCGAGATGTCGTCGGAACGCGCCCGGTTCGAGGACGCACAGCTCCTGTGGATGGGCGTACGTCTCAGGAACACGCCGACGTCGGCCGAATCGGTCGGCCTCTATCAGATCCGGGACCAGGGGAATTCGGCCGCGCTGGACATCCAGTTCGGCGGCGACGGACAGGTGAAGATCCAGCACGCCTCGGGGCTCAACATGCGTTTCTGGGACCTGGCGAACCACGGCGACAAGCTCTATGTCAGCATCGGGGTCGAAGGCCCGCAGGTCGGCGCGTACCAGCCGATCATCGTCCGCTTGAACAAGGACGGAACGCTCGACAGCGGTTTCGGCAACAACGGAATCGTGTCGATCCCGGCGACCGGCCTGAGTACCAATCCTCGTACGATCAGTACCGGCTACAACGGCGGTGTCCAGGCCACGCTGGTGACCGGCGAGACCTACACGGCAAGCACCGTGCGTCCGTTCGCGTTCTTCCACACGCTGACCTCCCCCGCCGGAGCGCCGGAGACCTACACGTCGCAACACGTCGAGTACGCCTTCCCGGACCGGCTCAATTCGACGTTCTTCACGCACGAACACGCGCCGGACGGAACGATCACCGTCGCCGGCGCGAACTTCGGCAGCTACCCGGATGTCTCGACGATGCGTCCGTTCCTCGGCCGGCTCGCGGGCCCGCCGGGAACCACCAAGGCGATCGAGTACTTCCACACCGGGCTCGGCCACTATGCGGTCATCTCGATCCCTGCCGAGGTCCAGGCGCTCGACAGCGGAACGATCGCAGGATGGTCGCGCACCGGCTTCTGGTTCAACGTCCACGCCTCCGAAACGCCGGGGACGCTGGGCGTCGACCGGTTCTTCAGCGAGGCCTTCGCGCCGAAGAGTTCGCACTTCTACACGAGCAGCTCGAGCGAGTTCGCGATCCTCCAGGGCAGTCCCGTCTGGAAACACGAGGGCCGGACCTTCTTCGCGCCTTGGCCGAGCTTCGCCAACCGCTGCCCGCCGACGATGCGCCCGGTGAAACGCGTCTACAACAACGGCGTGACCGGCGCGCCGAACCACCAGTACGCCGACGACGAGACGGTGATCGCCCAGGCGATCGCGCGCGGCGGCGTGATCGAATCCGGCGCGGTCGACGGCTCGTTCTTCTGCAGCGAGTAGACGGTGCCGTCGGGTCAGCGTGGCCCGTCGGCCGTCGCTGGTTTGCGCGCGACGAGCGTCGCGAACGCCTTGACCGTGCCCCCGGCCGCATCGACGACGCTGCGCTCGTCGTGCAGGATCTCCCATCCGCCGACCCGCTCCCGGAGCGCATCGGCCGCGAACAGGCAACGCGTGCCGTCGCCGAAACCCTCGGTCCAGGTGGTGCCGTCGATCAGCACGTTGAGCGCGAGCACGCCGCCCGGTCGCGTGCACGACTTCAGCGCATCGAGCACGCCGAACGCGGTCGGACAATCGAAGTAAGACAGCAGACCGATCGACACGGCGGTGTCGAACGCCCCGGTCAGCGCGTGCGCGCGCAGATCGGCGCAGGTCGCATCGATCGCGAGACGCGCGTCACGCGCGGTCCGCCGCAGATGTTCGATCGCCGCCGGACTGCCGTCGAGAGCGACCACCTCGCTGCCGCGCCGCGCTGCGGCGATCGCGAAGTTGCCCAGTCCGCAGCCGTAGTCGAGCACCCGGCCGCGCGCGTAGGGCAACGCGACCGTCTCGAACGGATTGAGCGCGAACTCCGCGTCGCGGACCTGTCGCCGGAACTGGGTGTCGAAGAACTCGACCGAACGGGTGACCGACATCGGCGGGTGCGGGAACGTCGATGCCCGCGATCGTAGCAGGGATTCGCGCGTCGACGCGCCGCCCACGCCAGTCCTGTCCGGCACAGGACATCTTGACCGGACGGCGCAGGTCGTTACGATGCTCGGTTCGCACACGTCCGAGACGAACAGGAAGTCGAAGCGACCATGACGACGACCCTGCTGGAAGCCGCGTCCCTCGGCAACGCGGCGGGCATCCGCGCGCTCGTCGCCCAGGGCGCGGACCCGAACCTCCCCGGAGACGACGGCACGACGCCGCTGATGCGCGCCGCGTGCGGCGGGCATCTCGCGGCCGTCACCGCGCTGGTCGCCGCGGGCGCCGACGTGAACGCCGCCGATCCCGCCGGCTGGACCGCGCTCTCGAAGGCCGTGCACGATCCCGCCACCGACCGCGGTCACGCCGAGGTCGTGCAGGCGCTGATCGACGCGGGTGCCGATATCGAGGCGCCGATCGGCTACGGCATCCGCCCGCTGATGCTCGCGGCCGGCTACGGCGAGACCGCGGTCGTGCAGGTGCTGCTGGCCGCCGGCGCCGACGTGCTCGCGCGCAACCACGGCGGGTTGACCGCGCTGATGATGGTCAAGGAGAAGTTCTACGTCGACGTCATCAACCTGCTCTACGAAGCCGAACAGGGCGCGGGCGTCGGCGAGGGCGGGTGCTCGACCAAGCATCCGCCCGGATCGCAGGTCGTGACGTTCCTCAGGCCGCGGGCGAACAAGCCTTCGTAGCCGGCGAAGCGCCGGGGCGCGATCGACGCCGGAGCGCCGGCGCGCGGCGGCGCCCGGTACGCGCGCTCACTCCTGCGTGATCTTCGCGTCCTGCACGACCTTCGCCCACTTGTCGACCTCGGCTCGCAGGAACGCGCCGAATTCGGATGGGCCGAGCGGCTTCGCCGCCGGGACGAACGTCGCCTTGCGCAGCCGGTCCCGCGCGGCCGGATCCGCGAACGCGGCCGACAATGCCGCGTGCAGCTTGTCGCGCGCCGCCGCGGGCGTGCCCTTCGGCAGGACGAATCCGGCCCAGTCGCTCACGTTGAGATCGGCGTAGCCCGACTCCGCCATCGTCGGCACGTCGGGGAGTTGCGGCAGACGCTCGCTCGTGGTGACCGCGAGCGCGCGCACCTTGCCGCCCTGGATCTGCCCGATCGCCGACGACGCGGTCGCGAACATGTACGCGACCTCGCCGGTCACCACCGCGAGCACCGCCGGCGGCGCGCCCTTGTAGGGCACGTGCGTCACCGGCACGCCGGTCCTCGACTTGAAGAGCTCGCCGGCGAGCTGGCCGGGACTGCCGACGCCGCCGGACGAGTAGTTCGCGGAACCGCGGGCCTTCAGCGTGTCGACCAGCGCCTTCACACCGTCGCCGGGCACGCCGGGATTGACGATCAGCACATTCGACGGATAGACGTAGAGCCCGACCGGCTCGAAATCGTCGAGCAGCCGGTACGCCTTGTTGCGGATGATGCTCTCGTTCGCGGCCGCCGCGACGTTGATCATCCCGACGGTGAGGCCGTCCGGCTTCGACGTGCGCACCGATTCGAGCGCGACCGCGCCGCCGGCGCCCGGCCTGTTGTCGATGACGACCGTCGAACCCAGGCCGCGTTCGATCTCCGCCGTGACATTGCGGAGCACGATGTCGAACAGTCCTCCTGGCGGTCCGCCGACGACGACGCGTACGACCGGTTGCGCCGGCGCCGCCGGAGAGCCGCCCAGTGCGACGACGAGCGTCGCGAGCATCGCGAGCCCGCGCGAAGCGAGACCTTGCGGATTCATCGTTTCCTCCTTTTCGTTGCGGCGCGCGGCGCGCGCGCCGCGGTTGCCGGTTCCGGATCCGCCCGCACGGGTGTCGGCGAGGCCTCGCCGGCGTCCCGGCGACCGGGAATCTGCGCGCCACCGGCGACGTAGAGCGTCTCGCCGGTGACGAACGACGCGCCGGGCGCGCAGAACATCGCGACCGCGCAGGCGACTTCGTCGGGCTCGCCGGCCCGTCGCGCGTGGCTGCACGTGCGCGAGAACGCGTCCCAGTCGCCGCCGGGCTCGCGCCGCCAGGCGTTGCGATCGGTCCGGACGAGCCCGGGTGCCACGTTGTTGAACGTCACGTTGCGTGCGGCCCAGCGGCAGGCGAGTCCCCGGACGAGGCTCTCGTGCGCGGCCTTCATCGCCGCGTACACCGGCAGGATCGCGAGCGGCGCCGCCTGGACGATGCTGCCGATGGTCACGACCCGGCCGAACCGGCGCTCGGCCATGCCGGGCACGACCGCGTTCAGCAGCCGCACCGTCGCCTTGAAATTCGTCTCGATCTGCAGGTCGATGTCCTCGTCGCGCGCGTCCTCGAGCGTCGCGTAGACCGACCGCGCCGCGCAGACGACCAACACGTCGACCGGTCCCAGTTCGCGCTCGACCGCGCCGGCGAGCGACGAGGCGATGTCCCGGCGCGCTACGTCGACGTCGTACGCCGCGGCGCGGCGCCCGCCGGCCCGTACCGCATCGACGACCCGCGCGGCCTCGGACGCGTCACCGAGGTGGTTCACCGCGACGTCGGCGCCCATCGCGCCCAGCACGCGCGCGATCGCGGCGCCGATGCCGCGCGACGCGCCGGTCACCAGCGCCACCCGCCCGGTCAGCGAGTACAGCGACCGGAACGCGTCGGTCGTCGTCGTTCGCCGGATGCGCGGCATCGTCGCGCCTACACCTGGTCCCACGACGAGACCGCGTCGTCGCGCACCTTCTCCTCGAGACGGCGCTCCTGCTCGTCGATGCGCGAGACGAGTTCGAGCACCTCGGCCGCGCGCGCCTTCGGCACGCGCACGGCGCCGCTCTCGTCGGCGACGATCAGGTCGCCACGCTCGATCGAAACACCGGCGATGGTGATCGGCTCGCCGATCGATCCGAACGTGAACTCGTTGCGGCTGCGCCGCGGGCACACGCCGACCGCCCACACCGGGTAGCCGACCGCGCGGATCTCCTCGAGATCGCGGCAGGAACCCCAGAGGATCGTTCCGCGCACGCCGCGCCGCTGCGCGAGCCGCGACGACAGGCCTCCCCACGCCGAAGCGTTCGGCGCGCCGTCGACATCCATCACGACCACGTCGCCGGCCCGCATGGTCCTGAGCACGCGCTCCAGCGGCTTGCCCACGCCCCCGCCGAAGCGGTAGGCGTCCGGATCGGCGCTCTTGCGCACGAAGCGCACGGTGAGCGCCCGGCCGCAGACCCGTCCCTGGCCCTCGCGCTGCGCGCGGATTCCGTGCAACGCGCCGGGAATGCCCAGTTCGTCGAGCGCGTCCGAGATCGACGCCGTGGTGTGCGCCGCGAGCCGCGATTCGATGCCGATGTCGGTTTCCATCCCGTCTCCTCATCCGTCCGGCGACCTGCCGGTCACACGGCGCGCCGGAACGTGTCGAGCCGCCGTTGGTCGACCTCGATGCCCAGGCCCGGCGCCACGCCCAGCTCGATCCGCGGACGCTGCCAGTTCCCGTCGAGCACCGCGTCGCGGGCCGGGTGGCTGCCGACGCCCAGTTCGACCATGCCGTCGGCGCTCCCGCTCGCCGCGAGCAGGTGCGCCGACGCCACGAGCCCGATCGCGCCCGAGAACGCGTGCGGGCAGTACCGCCGGCCGGACGCGACGATCCGGCGTGCGAGCGGCAATCCCGCGGAGAGCCCGCCCCACTTGGTGAGGTCCGGCTGCAGGACGGCGAGCGCCCCCAGGGCTAGCGCCTCGTCGAACGCCGCCGGACCGACCAGGTTCTCGCCGCCGGCGAGCGGCGTCACGGTCGCCGCCGCGAGGCGCGACCAGGTTCCGGCCGGCGTATCGGCCGGCACCGGCTCTTCCAGCCACGCGAGGCCGAGCGCATCCAGGCGGGCGAGATGGGCGAGCGCGTCGTCCTCGGGCCACGAACCGTTGACGTCGAGCATCAACTCGACATCGTCGCCGGTGATCGCGCGGATCGGCCGGACCGCGGCCAGGTGCGCGTCGATCGTGCCCGCCGATCTCAGCTTGAACGCCCGCAGGCCGCGCTCGAGTCCCCGCTCGACGGCGGTCCGGGCGTCGTCGGCGCGGCCGATGCTCGCGTAGACCGCCACCGCGCCGCTCGCCCCTCCCAGCATCCGCCACAGCGGCAACCCGGCGCGCTTCCCGGCGATGTCGTGCAGCGCGATGTCGATGCCCGCGATCGCCGAGGAAACCGGGCCGGGCTCGCCCGACTGCACGCGCAGCAGTCGCGTCGCGGCGGTCATCGCCGCGTACGCGTCTTCCGGTGTCGCGTACGTGCGTCCGGTGACCAGTGGCGCGAGCACCTCGGCGACGATCCTCGCCCGGTGCGCGAGGCCGAACCGCGGGAAGTTGCACCAGACCTCGCCCCAGCCCTCGACGCCGTCCGCGTCGAGCACGCGCACGAGCAGGGCGACGTGGCTCGAGAAGGCGAGGATCGGGTTGGCGACCGTGCGCCCCAGCGGGATCTCGAGGGCGATCGGCTCGACCGAACGTATCGCGAGCGGCGCGCCGGCCGCGCGGGCCGTGCCCGTTGCCGCACGATCCGGCGACGCCGGGGGCGCCGCGCGGGAATCGCCGGCGGACGGATCACCGGGGGCGTTCCCGCGTTCCAGGGACATCGGTGTCGGCACCGGAGATCGAGCGGTCGGACGGTCGGTCGATTGTCCCTTGCGCTCTGATATCGTTCAATCGCGTAATCATTATCTGGTTATCCGAAAAACATATGACCTACAGAAGACCGGTGCCGCCGATGCGTTCCCGCGCGCCCGTGCCCGCTCCCGCGCCCACACCCGCGCCCACGTACCGGCAGGATCGCCTGAAGCTGCGCCACCTGAGGCTCCTCGACCTGATCGGCAGGCACGGATCGATCGGTCGCGCCGCCCGGGAGATCGGCGTGAGCCAGCCGGCGGCGACGCTGCTCGTGCGCGAGATCGAGACGGCGTTCGGCGCATCGCTGGTCGAGCGCGACCGTCGGGGCGCGCGACTGACGGCCGCCGGAAGCCATGCGGTCGCACGCCTCCAGGCCGCCCTCGCGTCGATCGGGCGCGCGATCGAGGCGGCGCGCGAGACCGACGGCGAGCCTCCCCTGCGGCTGGGCTGCGTTCAGGTCGCCGGCGTGCGGACCTTGCCCGAGGCGCTCGCCCATTTGGAAACGACCGGGTTCGCCGGTCGGCTGCAGGTCCGCGAAGGGCGGGCGCGCGACCTGCTCGGGGACCTGTGCGCAGGCCGGCTCGACGCGGTCGTCGGTTGGCTGGACGAGACGATCGCCGACGGACTGCCGATCGACGAGCTGGCGATCGACCCGATCCGGGAAGGTCGCATGCAGGTCGTCGCGGCGGCGTCCCATCCGCTCGCGCGCTCGCGGTCGGTCAGCGTCGGTGAGCTCTCCCGTGCTCGCTGGATCGTTCCCCCGCCCGAATCGCGCACGCACGCCGCGTACCGGCGCCTGTTCGTCTCGAACGGTGCGGCGCCACCGCCGGTCGCCGTCGAATGCGCGTCGCTGCACGCGTCGCTGCGCATCGTCAGCACCACGCGCATGCTCGCCGTGGCGCCGGACGACGCCGTGAGCGCTTACCGGCGGCTGGGGATGATCGCGGCACTCCGGGGGCGATCGCTCGACCTCGGACACGCCCCGCTGTCGGTGTTCACCCGGCGGGATCTGCCGGCGTCGCCCGCGATGCTCGCGCTGCGCGGCGCCCTGCGCGCGGGCCGGGGATGAACCGCAGGCCCGGCCGTTGGCGCCGCCGGGGTCTCACCGCGGAACCTGCGGCCGGACCGGCGACGCGCACGCCCGCGGCTCGAGCGGTCCGCCGCAGCCGTCGAAGGGCAGCGACAACGCCCACAGGGCCGCGCAGGTCCACGCGAGCGCGACGCACAGCGCCACGAGTCCGTCGGCCGGAGTCCGGCGATGGCCGCGCCAGGCGAGCGCTCCGAGCAGCGCGACCCCCGCGAGCGCCGCCCACGGCGCGATCGGACGCGCGTAGTCCTCGAAGACACGGGTTGGCCGGGGCCACGCCTCGCCGAGCGAGGCGATGAGCGGAACCCAGCGCACGGCCGCGAACTCGACCGACGCCGCCGCGATGCCCAGCGCGCACGCGCCCAGGATCGCCCAGGTCCGGTCGCCGGCCGGCGTGCGAAACGGCGTCGAATCCGGGTCCATGGGGCTCGCCTCCGCTTCCCGGTCCGTCGATCCGTCAGCGCAGCACGGAGACCACGCCGACCAGCGGGGAGAGGACGCCGACGCCGACGAGGCACAGCAACGCGACGAGGACACCCACGTGGCAGGTCGCGGCGAGGGCGAGCGCTCCGCCATCCGAGCCGCGCCGCGCCGCGCCCACCAGGGCCGCGAGTGCCACGACCAGCGAAATCAGCGCCGCCGACTGCACGGCGAGCGCATGGAACGGAAACGGCAGGTCGGCCTGTACCGCGAGCTTCGTGGCCCAGGTGCGCTCGAGGTCGGGTCTTCCGGCGGCGAGCACGACGAACGCGCCCGCACCGAGCCACACGCACCACGCGTGTACGGCCGTGATCGCCACCAGTCCTGCCGCCAGGAGCGCGCGCGCCATCGTCATCTCCGTCCGAACCGCCTCGCAGGCGTATCCGCCGGGCCCCTGAGCGACATCCCGCCACGCCCGCGCGAGCCCGAAGACACGTTCCCTCACGGACGCGCGATCGAAGCATCGCCGCCCGAGCGCACCGGATCGGGCACCCCGCCGGTGCGATGGTTCTCGCAGCAACGGCTCTTTCCGATGCGATGGTACCCCTGGAACGGGCGGCGGGCGTCGACGGGGTTGCGCATCCGGCCGTCGCTCCCGGAGATCACTCGACCGTCGGCCGGGTCCCGGCGCGAACGAGCAAAACCCGCGCATCCGTCCCGCGTGCCTGCTGTACGACCCAGCAGCACCGCGCGCGACGAACTCGGTCAGCGCAAGAGCCAGCGCGCGAGCGTCTCGAAGAACTGTGCGCGTTCGAACGGCTTCGCCAGATGATCGTTCATGCCGGCGGCGAGGCAGGCGACCCGGTCCTCGTCGAACGCGCGCGCGGTCAGCGCCACGATCGGCGTGTCGCGGTTGACCGAGTCCGCCCGGATCGCGCGCGCCGCCTCGATGCCGCTCGCCTTCGGCATCGTGACGTCCATCAGGACCGCGGCGTAGCGACGTTCGCGCGCCAGCGCAGCCGCAGCGGCGCCGTCCTCGGCCACGTCGACATCGAGTCCGACGTCGCGCAGCAGGTTGAGCGCGACATCGCGGCTCACCGGGTCGTCCTCGGCCAGCAATACGCCCGCTCCGGTGCATTCGCGCCGGATGCGATCCTCCGCCTCCGCCGCGTCGCCGGAGGACCGGGCTTCGCGCTCGGAGGCGGGGATCCCGCCAGAGGGAAACAGCCGGACCTCGAACCAGAACGTGCTCCCCTGGCCGGCGCGGCTGTCGACGCCGATCTCCCCGCCCATCATGGTCACCAGGCTGCGGCTGATCGCGAGCCCCAGACCGGTCCCGCCGTGGCGCCTCGACATCGACGAGTCGACCTGCTCGAACGCGGTGAACAGGCGTCCGCGGTCCTCCTCGGCGATGCCGATGCCGGTGTCCTCGACCTCGATGCGCAGTCGCACGCCCGCGACACCTTCATCGACGGCGCGTACGCGAACCTCGACCTTGCCGGCATCGGTGAACTTGATCGCGTTGCCCACGAGGTTGACGAAGACCTGCTCGAGACGGCGGGCGTCGCCGCGCAGCGTCCGTCCGGCGAGCGACGGCGCGAGATCGAAGCGCAGCGTGAGGCCCTTGTCGGCGGCGCGCTGCCCGGTCAGCGCGGCGACATGCGCGAGCACGTCCGCGAGCCTCAGGTCGCCGATGTCGAGCGTCGCGCGCTCGGCCTCGATCCTGGAAATGTCGAGGATGTCGTTGATGATCGCGAGCAGCCGCTGCGACGACTGGGCCACTTTCTGCAGTCGATCCCGGAGCTTCGGCTCCTGGGCCTGCCGCAGCGCCAAGTCGGTCATGCCGATGATCCCGTTCATCGGGGTCCGCAGTTCATGGCTCATGTTCGCGAGGAACGCGGACTTGGCGCGGTTCGCGGCTTCTGCCTGGTCCTTGGCGATCGAGAGCTCGGCGGTGCGTTCGGCGACCAGCGTCTCGAGCCGGTTGCGGTGCCTCTCGAGTTCCGCGGCGTTCCGCCGGAGCGCCTCGTGGCTCGACTCGAGCTCGTGCTTCGCCGTATCGACCTCCGCGAACGCGGCGGCGACCTGGCCGAGCGCGGCAGCGACGCGCCGGTGGCTGCGGACCTGGATCCAGGCGAGCAACGCGAGCAACGTCGTGATGGTCGCGCCGGTCGCGGCGACCAGCATCGGCTTGCCGGTGTCGTGAACCCGGTGGAAAGCCGGCAGCGACCGCGCCTCGACGGTCCAGCCATGTCCCGCCAGTTCGATGTAATCCGAACGCTCGATCGTATCGGTGGACGGCGCGCTCGTGTCCGACGACTCGTACATCCGGGACTCCGGCGATGCTCCGCGGCCGTCGTGCACGCGAATCCCGACCGTATCCCGCAGATCGTGGACCTCGGCGGCGTACACGCTCGCCATCAGGTCGTCCATCCGGATCGGCGAATAGGCCCAGCCGATCAGGCTCGCGCGCCTCGCGGCGACATTGTCCTGGGGCACGGCGGGGCGGTAGACCGGAACGTAGAGCAGGAAACCCGCCTGGACACCGGACTCGGTCTCCTGGACGAGCGTCACCTTGCCCGACATGGCCGCGACGCCCATGTCACGTGCGCGGGCCATCGCGCGCTGGCGCACTGGCTCCGAGTACATGTCGAAGCCGAACGCGCGCTGGTTGCGCCAGTCGAAGGGCTCCAGGTACACGATCGACGTATACGGATCGCGATCGCCGGCCGGTCGTACCGTGTATCCGGGGAATCCCTCGCCCCGGACCGCCGCGACGTGCTGCGCGAGTTCAGCGGCCGGGACGATGCGCGCGAAACCGACACCCTGGATGCCGGACCGGCGCTCGATCAGCTTCAGCGCGGCGACATAGGCGCGGAACTCATGCCGGCCGACCTGGCTGCTGCCGTCGAACAGGCCCACGGCACCGCGCAGGATCTGCTCGTTCGCGCGCACGCGGTCGCGCAAGGCCTCGGTCACCCGGTCGAAGTCGCGGGCGAACTCGATGCGTGCCCGCGCGCGCGCCTGCTCACGGACGTCAACCGTGGCGAGCGTCGTGACCAGGCCGCCCACCAGCAGGACGAGCCAGGGCAGAACGGCGAACGGGAAACGGCGGCGGTTCGAAATGTCCGGCGTCTCTACCCTGGGGGCCGACGGGGTACGGGCGGTCGCACCGCGGCGCTGCCCGCGCCCGGGTGTCGACGATTATCGGCACGGCGGGATCGAGGATGCAACGATCGCAGGCCCGTCGGGCGCCGGGACCGGAAAACGAAGGGCCGCGCCCGGCGGGGCGCGGCCCTGGATGGCGACGCGGACGTTCGTCAGTCCGCAGCCAGCGTCTTCTTCTTGTCCTTGCGGTCGAAGAACTGCTCGTCCTCGGTGGAGTGCTTGAGCGCGGTCGTCGACGACTGGCTGCCCTGGACGGTTGTCGTCACCGCGTCGAAGTATCCGGTGCCGACCTCGCGCTGGTGCTTGACCGCGGTGAAGCCCTTCTCCGCGGCGGTGAACTCCGCTTCCTGCAGCTCGACGAACGCGCTCATGTTGTTGCGCGCGTAGCCGTAGGCCAGGTTGAACATCGAGTAGTTGAGGCTGTGGAAGCCCGCCAGCGTGATGAACTGGAACTTGTAGCCCATCGCGCCCAGCTCGCGCTGGAACTTCGCGATCGTCGCGTCGTCGAGGTTCTTCCGCCAGTTGAACGACGGCGAACAGTTGTAGGCGAGCAACTTGCCGGGGAACTTCGCTCGGATCGCGTCGGCGAACGCCTTGGCGAACGCGAGGTCCGGCTTCCCGGTCTCGCACCAGATGAGGTCGGC
>JADZDA010000149.1 GCA_020851255.1 Burkholderiales bacterium
CTCCACGCTGTGCGCCGGCTGCGGCCACGACTCGATCTCGGCCGCGATCATCCAGGCGTTCTACGACCTCGCGATCCCCCCGCACCGCGTCGCGAAACTGTCGGGCATCGGCTGCTCGTCGAAGACGCCGACCTATTTCCTCGGCCAGTCGCACGGCTTCAACACGGTCCACGGCCGGATGCCGTCGGTGCTGACCGGCGCGAACCTCGCCAACCGCGAGCTCGTGTACCTGGGCGTGTCCGGCGACGGCGACTCGGCGTCGATAGGGCTGGGGCAGTTCGCCCACCTGATGCGCCGCAACGTCGACATGACCTACATCGTCGAGAACAACGGCGTCTACGGACTGACCAAGGGCCAGTTCTCGGCGACCGCGGACAAGGGGAGCCGCAGCAAGCGCGGTGCGGCGAACGACGACGAGCCGATCGATCTCGTCATGCTCGCGATCACGCTGGGCGCGACGTTCGTCGGACGCGGCTTCTCCGGCGACAAGGAACAGCTCGTGCCGCTCATCAAGGCGGCGGTGGGGCACCGGGGCGCGGCGCTGATCGACGTGGTTTCGCCCTGCGTCGCGTTCAACAACCATCCGGGCTCGACCAAGAGCTACGACTACGTGCGCGAGCACAACGACGCGGTCAACCGCCTCGACTTCATGGTATCGCGCGAGCCGATCGTCGCGGAGTCGGCGCCCGGCGAGACGCGCGAGATCATGCTGCACGACGGCGGCACGATCCGGGTCAGGCGCATCGACCCCGACTACGATCCGTCCGACCGGGTGTCGGTCATGGCGTCGCTCGAGTCGCACCGCGCGCAGGGAGTCGTCATGACCGGGCTCCTGTACCTGGCCGGACACGCCGTCGACCTCCACGAGGCGCAGGCGACCGTCGACACGCCGCTCAACCGCCTGACCGACGCCGAGATCGTCCCCGGCTCGAAGGCGCTCGCCGCGATCAACGCGTCGCTGCGCTGACGCCGCCGGCGCCCGCCGCCGCGGGCGGATGCGCGCCGATCCAGTGGCGCGCGATGTCGATGCGCCGTGCGAACCACACGTGGTCGTGCGAGCGCGCGTAGTCGAGGAAACGCGCGAGCGACGCGAGGCGCGCCGGACGGCCGACGATCCGACAGTGCAGCCCGACCGACAGCATCTTCGGCCTGTCGAGTCCGGCCGGGTCGCCCTCGGCGTAGAGCGTGTCGAAGGCGTCGCGCAGGTAGGACGCGAACTGGTCGCCGCTGTTGAAGCCCTGCGGCGTCGTGAAGCGCATGTCGTTGGTGTCCAGCGTGTAGGGGACGACGAGATGCGGCACGGGGCCGCGCGGGGTTCCGACATCCGTCCAGTACGGCAGGTCGTCGGCGTAGCTGTCCGCGTCGTAGACGAAGCCGCCGTGCTCGACCACCAGGCGGCGCGTCGCCGGACTGTCGCGGCCGGTGTACCAGCCCTCCGGCGCGCGTCCGGTCAGTCGCCGGATCGCGTCGACGGCGAGCGCGATGTGCTCGCGCTCGCGCGCCTCGTCGACCGATTGGTAGCTCACCCAGCGCCAGCCGTGGCTCGCGATCTCGTGGCCGTCGCGCAGGAACGCGTCGACGGCCGCCGGATGCCGCGCGAGCGCCATCGCGACACCGAAGACCGTGAGCGGAATCTCGCGCTCGCGGAACAGGCGCAGGACGCGCCAGACGCCGGCGCGCGAGCCGTATTCGTAGAGCGATTCCATGCTCATGTGGCGCGCGCGGAACGGCTGCGCCGCGACGATCTCCGACAGGAAGGTCTCGGACGCCTCGTCGCCGTGCAGCACCGACTGCTCGCCGCCTTCCTCGTAGTTGAGGACGAACTGCAGCGCGATGCGCGCGCCGCCGGGCCAGCGCGCGTGCGGGACGCGCTCGCCGTAGCCGACGAGATCGCGGGGGTAGCCGGAAAGTACGAGGGGGGCGGTCATCGGCGGTCCGGCGTCCGGGGAACGCCCGCGAGCATACCGCGCCGCTGCGCGGGTGGAACTGTCGCCGCGCGGCGACGCGCGCGGGACCGAAGCGGCGACCGGTGCGTCCGTCGGGCCGCGCCGGCCGTCCGGCGGTGGCGGCCGGCCGATTTTTCGCACGCCGCGGTGCCGGGTGGCGAGGTTCAAACATGGTAACGTTCCGGCTGTCCCAACGCGCCCCGGTGCGCGCCGGCCGCAACAACATTCCGCTCCGCCGCAGGTGTCGCCGGCCGTCCGGCCCGTCGCCATGAATTCTCGATCGTCGTCCCGACCCGCGCCGCTGCCGCGCCTGTGCGCGGCCGTCGCGCTCGCGGCGGGCGTGCTCGCACCCGCGGCGCCCGCGCTCGGCGACGACCTCGTCGTGGCACCGGCGCCGCGTTCGCGCGGCGTGGACGCGAAGTTCCGGCTGCTCTACGACCCGCCCGCCGCCTGGCCCGCGTCGTTCCTGATGCGCTACAACCCGTCGGGCGCGCCGCCGGCGTTCGCTGACTCGTCGATCATGACCTCGGCGCTCGAGGCCGCGCTGGCGAAATGGCAGGCGGCCTGTCCGATCGATGTCGCGTTCGGCGGGGTCACAGGCGTCCCGCCGGAGAGCACGGTCTTCGACGCCGAGAACGGCCCGCAGCCCGACCAGGTGAACGTCGTGGGCTGGAAGGCGACGCCGTCGGGGATCTCGGGATACACGGTCGGCACGCCCGGCTACGCCGAATCCGGACTGTGGCCGATCCTCGACGCGGACGTCGTCGTCGATCCGGCCAAGATCTCGGCCACGCCGCAGCTCACGAGGCTCCTCGTCCATGAAATCGGTCACGTGCTGGGTCTCAACCACGCGCAGATCGACGGAACGATGATGTCGGGGCCGCCGTACTCGCTCTACAACTCGCTCGACAACCTGACCGCCGACGACATCCGGGGTTGCCGGTGTCTGTACGGTTTGCCCGCCGGCGTGACAACCGGCCTCCTGTGCACGCCGCCGCCGATCGTCGACTTCGGCACTATCGCGGCCGGGACGACGTCGCAGCGGTCGTTCCCGGTCGTCAACAACGGCAACGCGTCGACGACCATCACGAGCGTGACGGTCCCGTCGTCGTACCAGGCGAGCGGATGCGCGTCGGGGACCGTGCTGCCGCCGGGCGGCGCCTGCACGATCCAGGTGACCTTCGCGCCGACATCCGGCGGCGACCACGGCGGCAGCGTCGACATCGCCGCCGGCGATCCGCCCGCCTACCGCGTGCGGCTGCTCGGGGCGGCCTCGGGCGGGGCGGGCAGTCCGTTCGTCGTCGACATCGAGGAGCTGGATTTCGGCGAGGTCGAGATCGCCGCGCCGGCGCCGCGGCAGCGGGTGCGATTCACCAACGCGGGCGGCACCGCGATCGTGCTCGCCACGATGAGCTTCGAGGGCGCGCAGGCCGACGATTATTCGCGCGCCGGTGCGTGCAAGAACGGCCTGTCGCTGCAGACGACCGCGTATTGCACCGTCGACATCGGCTTCACGCCCAGCGCGGCCGGCGAGCGCCGCGCCCAGTTCGTCGCGCAGGCGGCCGACGGGCGGCGCAGCACCGTCACGCTGCGCGGGATGGGCAAGTCCACGCCCGGCACGCCCGAGCCCAACGCCGCGGTCCCGGTGCCGGTCGTCGAGTACTACAACGCCTCGATCGACCACTACTTCGTCACGATCGCGCCCGACGAGATCGCGGCCCTGGACTCCGGCCTCCTGGTCGGCTGGACGCGCACGGGGCTGGGATTCAAGGCGCATGCGCAGGCGCAGAACGGCTACCAGCCGATCTGCCGCTTCTACCTGCCGCCGCCGGCCGCCTCCCATTTCTATTCGGCGAGTCCGCAGGAGTGCGCCGTCGTGCAGTCGGGCAACCCGTCGTTCATCCTGGAGTCGACCGCGGTCATGTTCCTGGCCGCGCCGAACCCGGTGTCGGGCGTGTGCGCCGCGGGGACCGTGCCGGTCTACCGCGTCTGGAACGCGCGAGCCGACACCAACCATCGCTACACGACCTCGCTCGCCGTCCGCAACCAGATGGTGGCGCTGGGCCACATCGCCGAGGGCTACGGACCCGACGCGGTCATCTTCTGCGCGCCGCAGTAGGTCCGGGCTGCGTCATCCGGTCCGCGGTGTCCGGTCGGCACCGGCACGAATTTGATCTGGCGCAGCGATCGTTCGCGTACCGCTCTGGTTTCGCTTGGGCGGACCGATACTCGTCCAAATGGCCGAGGCCCCGGGAAGCACCCGAAACTCCCCGGGAGCCTGGCCCGTCCCGACGTGAATCCGGTCCGGTCGGGGACCGTGAAGGCGAACGTGGTCGAGCGCATTGTCCGTGCGGGCGTATGGGCCGGACCCTGGCTGCTGGTGCTGGGGACGGCGGCGCTCGTCCCCTGGCTTCCGATCGACGTCCTCCAGGGAATTCCGTTCGCGATTCCGGCCAGTTTCCTCGCCTGGCAGGGTCGCCGGCTGGGGGCTGCTCTGGTGGTGGCGCTGGCGTCGCTGCTGCCGGTCGTGCACCCGCTGTTCGGCGAGCACACGGTGTCGCGCGGTCTCGTCGAGTTCGCGCTCGTCGCGTTCTTCGCCGGACTGCCGGTCGCGGCGGTCGGGTGGCTGCGCTCGCGGATGGATCCGCTGCGCGCTTCGGTCGACGCGCTGGAACGCCGCGCGTTCCACGATCGCCTCACCCAGCTCCCCAACCGGGCGCTGCTCGTCGACCGGCTCGCGATGGCGATCGAGGAGGGCCGGCGCACGCGTTGCCACGTGGCGGTGCTGTTCCTCGACCTCGACGGATTCAAGGCCGTCAACGACGATCATGGCCACAAGGCGGGCGACGAACTGCTGGTCGCCGTCGCGCATCGGCTGAGATCCTGCGTACGCGCCACCGACACCGTCGCCAGGACGGGCGGCGACGAATTCGTGATCGTGCTGGGCCATCTGGGGGAGCCGCGGGACGCGCTGACCGTCGCCGCGAAAGTCCACGCGGCGCTCGGACACCCGATCGCGGGTCGGGACGGACGCGAGTACCGGATCGGCGCGAGCCTCGGTGTCAGCTACTTCCCCGAGCACGGCGCGGAGATCGACCGGCTGATCGACCATGCCGACACCGCGATGTACCTGTCGAAGCTGGCCGGCAAGAACCGCACGACCGTGTTCGCCGGCGCGCCGGCCGACCAGGCGGACGAGCCCTGGTTCCGCTTCGGCCCGGAACACGAGATCGGCATCGCCGACATCGACGACCAGCACCGGCACCTGATGCAGATCGCCGAGCGGTTCAACGCCGCGATCAAGGCCCGCCGCAGCGAAAAGGACATCGCGCGCCTGTTCGAGGAACTGGTGGGATTCGTCCGCCACCATTTCCAGACCGAGGAGCAATGGATGGCCCGGTACGGGTACCCGGGGCTCGAGGTGCACCGCAAGCTCCACGAGGGGCTGCTCGACGAGGTCGGCCACATCCGCGAGCGCCTCGCGCAGGCCGGCGAACTGGTCGTCGTCCAGACGATCAAGGACTGGCTGCTCGATCACATCGAGACCGCCGACCGCGCGATGGGCGCGTACATCGCAGGGCAGCGTGTCGAGGCGACGGCCGGAACGCCGGGATCGCCGACGTCGCGGTGATCCCGCGACGCGCCGGACGCGCGATCAGAACAGGGCGGACTGGCGCGAGCGTTTGGATGGCGGCGCGCCCGCGTCCGCCTCGCCGGGTGTCGCCGCCGCGGGCCGGACGTCCGGCGACTCCGGCGGCGCCGCGTCCACCGCGACGATCAGCGACGGATCGTCGTGCCGCACGTTGTTGACCCGGGTCGACACCGGGCGGACACTCATGCGATCGGCGGGTGCCGGCGCGACGAGATCCGCCGGATCGTCGACGCCCGGGTCGAGCCAGCGCGCGTAGTCGTCGCTCGCCACGATCACCGGCATCCGGTCGTGCACCGGGGCGAGCAGCGCATTCGCGCCGGTCGTCACGATCGTGCAGGTGTCGAGCGGCTCGCCGTCGGGACCGAGCCAGCGCTCGGTGAGTCCGGCGAAGGCGAACGGCCGACCGTCCGCCATCGCGATGTGCATCGGCTGCTTGCCGCCGCCCGGCAGCGCCATCCACTCGTAGAAGCCGTCGGCCGGCACCAGGCAACGGTGCCTGCGGTAGGCGGTGCGGAACGCGGGCTTCTCCCTGAGCGTCTCGCCGCGGGCGTTGATCATCTTCGCGCCGATCGAGGGATCCCTGGCCCAGCGCGGAACCAGGCCCCAGCGGACGAGCGCGAGCTCGCGCGCGCCGTGCGCGCCGGTGCGCACGACCGGCACCTGCTGCATCGGCGCGATGTTGTAGCGCGGCGCGAGCTCCGGGGTCTGCGCGAGGCCGAAGGCGAGCGCGATCGCCGCAGGGTGCGAGTGCAGTTCGTAGCGGCCGCACATCGCCGTCAGCGACCGTCGGCCGGCTCGCCCCGGGGCGGGTCCAGCAGCCGCTGCGCCGTCTTCGCGACCTGCAGCGTGTCCCAGTAGGCGTACGAGGCGACCGCGGCGGCCCCGGCGATCGGTACCCAGCGCGCGGCGGCGGTGCCGGCGAGGCGCTGCGACACGGCGACGCCGACGCCGGTCAGCGCATGGCGGAGCGCGCCGCCGGTCAGTTGCTGCATCACGAATCGCTGGCCGGCGCGGACGGCGACGTCGCGCAGCACCTGGCTCGCCGCGTGCCGGAACAGGCAATAGAGCATGTGCGAGCGCGTGAGCTCGGCGCTGCGGCCGTACAGGCCGAAGACGTCGGAGACCATCTGCCGCTGGATCTTCCAGATGACGTAGATGTCCGGCAGCACCGGGAGCAGTCCCAGCGGACCCGGCGGCAACGCGAGGGACCCGGAGACGAGCGCAGCCTTCTGCGCGGCCTCGCGCGCGATCCGCGCCGCCTCCCGATCGGGCCGCGCGACCGGATGCGATCGCGGGGCCGGCACCGCGGTGATCACGCGCTCGATCAGCCCGGTCACGTCGCGCCCGGGCACGGCGGGCAGGGCGTCGGTCTCGTTCACGGAATCGATCCTCATCCGGTGGTCCTCGTCCGGTCCTCGGCCCGTCCTCACCCGGTCCCCTTCCGGTCCTCGCCCGGGACCGAAGGCAGCTTAGCGCCGGATGGCGATCGCGGCCAGCGGTCCGCCGCCCGGCCCGGACGCGGGGGCGATCGACCGGTGCCGTTAGAATGGCAATCCGCGTCCCGAATTCCCCCAAGATCCCATGCAGATCGCCCGCTGGCTCCACCTCACCGGCATCGTCGTCTGGGTCGGCGGGATGTTCTTCGCCCACTTCGCCCTGCGCCCGGCCGCCGCCGAACTCGCGCCTCCGGTCCGACTGCCGCTGCTGCTGCGCACGCTGTCCGGGTTCTTCGGCTGGGCCGGTGCCGCGATCGTCGTGGTCCTGGGATCGGGCGCAGCGCTCTACGCCGCGCCCGGGTCGCCCGGCGCTCCGGGCTGGGCGGTCCAGGCGATGACCACGATCGGGCTGGTCATGACGCTCGTGTACGCCTACATCGTCCTCGTGCCCTACCGGCGGATGCGCGAGGCCGTGGTCGCCTCGGACTGGCCGGCCGGCGGCGCGGCGATGGGGCTGATCCGCCGCCTGGTAGGTCTCAACCTGGCGCTGGGGCTCTTCACGGTCGCGATCGCGACACTCGGTCGCGGGCTCTGAGCCCGGTCGCAGGCGGACCGACATGCGCGTGTTCGGCTTCGCCGGCTGGTCCGGCAGCGGCAAGACCACGCTGATCGAGCAGGTCATACCGCGGCTCGTGTCCCGCGGCCTGCGGGTCTCCCTGATCAAGCACGCGCACCACGCCTTCGACATCGACCACCCGGGCAAGGACAGCCACCGTCATCGGGAGGCGGGCAGCACCGAGGTGCTGATCTCGTCGGGGCTACGCTGGGCGATCGTCCACGAACTGCGCGGTGAGCCGGAACTCTCCCTGGGCGGTGCGATCGGCCGGCTCTCACCTTGCGACCTCGTCCTCGTGGAGGGGTACAAGCGGCTCGCGCTCCCCAAACTCGAGATCCACCGGAGCGAGGTCGGGAAGCCCTGGCTCCATCCGGACGACCCGACGATCGTCGCGATCGCCTCGGATCTGCCGCCCCCCGCGGGCGCCGGCCGGACCCGGTTCCGGCTCGACGAGTACGACGCGATCGCAACGTTCGTCGCCCTGAACGCCGCCCTGCCGCCGGAGAACGGTTGACGGGCCCCGCGGCGGGGGCGTAGGGTGAACTTACGGACGCGGACAGGGACCAATGGCCGATCGTGGTCGGTCCGGCATGCGGCGTGTTCGGCAGCAAATCGTGAAAAATCAAATACTTCTCGCGAGACTCGTCCTCGGCGCCCTGGCTGCGATTCTGCTGGCCGGGACGGCGTCGGCACAGGGAGTCGCGCTCGAGTCCGGCTTCTACGGCGGCATCGCCCTGCGCGACCGCGACGCGGGCTCGACTGGTTGGGCGATGGGGCTGGTGCCGGCCGCCACCCTGGGCCCGGCCGTCGCCGCGGCCGACGAGTCGCCGACCCGGCATGCCTTGTTCGGTGGCTATCGCTGGCGCAACCACCTCGCCGTCGAGGCCGCGCTCGCGCGCAGCGAGACCTACACGCTGCGTCCGCTGGGGGGCGGTGCGCGCACCGGAGTGGGCTTGCGCCTCGTCGGTGACGAAACGGCCTCCGCCGCGTGGAACGTCGACGTCGTGGGGAGCTACGCGGTCCTGCGCACCCTCGCGTTCTACGGCCGGATCGGTTACGCGCAGGCCGAGCCTTCCGGTCACGGCGTACCGGCGGGCGAGCCGCGCGCATCGCGCGACGGCGTGAACTACGGCATCGGCCTGCGCTACGACGTGACCCGCGAGCTGGGTGTCAATCTCGAATACACCCGATTCGGGCGCTTCGCGTTCGAGTCGTTCAATGCCTTTCCCGAATCGGACCGCGTCCGGGTAGGCGTCCGGTTCCGGTTCTAGGAAAAGCGCCCGCCGGCCGCCTCGATCGCGACACGGTTCGCAGTCGGACCGCCCGCCGTCCGCAGCGCCCGGTGGTATCGTACCGTCGCATGGAAGGTACGCAGCACCCGGTGGCGACGGTACGACTGGTGTTCCTCGCGCGTTTGCGCGACGCGCTGGGGCGCCAGGACGAAACCTATCCGCTGGACCGTCCGATCAGCGTCGGCGCGTTGCTCGAGGCGCTGCGCGCGCGGGGTGGGCCCTGGGAGCGCGAGCTCGCCGCCGGCCGGGCCTACAAGGTCGCCGTCAATCACGAAGTGGTCGCTGCTGGCGCCGTGGTACGGCCCGGCGACGAAGTCGCGGTGTTTCCTCCGGTGACCGGCGGATGACCGGCGACCGACGCCCGGTGTACGCGGCGGGGCGATCGGGCGAATCGCGGGGCGCCGGTGCGCCGCGAGTCGGCGCGACATGACCGTCCGGGTCCAGACCGCGCCGTTCGACGTCGAGGCGGAGGTCGCGGCGCTGCGCGGCGGCGATGCGCGCGTCGGCGCCGTGGTCACGTTCCTGGGCACGGTGCGCGACATCAACGACGGCACCGCGGTCGCCACGCTCGAACTCGAGCACTACCCGGGGATGACCGAGAAAGCGCTCGAAGCGATCGTGGCGGAGGCGCAGTCGCGCTTCGACGTGTACGGTGTCCGCGTCGTCCACCGGGTGGGGCCGCTCGCGCCGACCGAGCCGATCGTGCTGGTCGCGGTGACCAGCGCCCATCGCGCGGACGCGTTCGACGCCTGCCGGTTCGTGATGGATTTCCTCAAGACCCGCGCCCCGTTCTGGAAGAAGGAACGTACGCCCGACGGGGATCGCTGGGTCGACGCCCGCGTCTCGGACGACGACGCGGACGCCCGTTGGGGCTGACCGGAACCGGCGCGGGCGTGCGGCGCGGGGCGTTCGCTTCGCCATTGGCCTGACCACTTGACCTCTCCGCGAGCCCGGACCACGATTCGGACTCGCGTTCCCAGCCGGTGGCCGGAGAACGCCCCGGGTCCGGACCCGATCCGATCATGACCGACGCCGCTTTGATCGCCCTCGACTGGGGAACGACCCTGGCCCGAGCGTATCGGATCGACGCGGCCGGCCGGATCCTGGGCGAGCGGGCCGCCGAACTGGGCATGCAGAAGCTGGGCGAGCTCTCGCACGCCCATGCCCTGGACCAGCTGCTGGGCGACTGGCGCGTCGAGGCGGCACCCCGGCTCGCTTGCGGGATGATCGGCAGCCGCCAGGGATGGGCGGAGGCACCGTACCTCCGCTGTCCGGTCTCGCTCGACACGCTCGCGCAGACGCTCACGAACGCCGGTGGCGGCGCCATTACGATCGTCGCCGGCCTGTGCACTCGCGATGCCGCCGGCGTACCCGACGTCATGCGCGGCGAAGAGACGCAGCTCATCGGCGCGCTGCCCTCGCACGCGCCGCGGACGCTCGCCGTGCTGCCGGGCACGCACTCGAAGTGGGCGATCGTCGAGGACGGCACCGTGCTCGATTTCGCGACCTACATGACCGGCGAACTCTACGAGGCGCTGCTCGGACACACGATCCTCGGTCGGCTGGCGACGAGGTCGGGCGGGACCGACGCCGATCCGGCCGCGTTCCAGCGCGGGATCGAGCGCGGCCTGGGCGCCGGCGGCCTGATGCACGACATCTTCGGCGCGCGTACGCTCGCCCTGGTCGACCGGCTCGACCCGGTCGGAGCCGGCGAGTGGTTGTCGGGCGTATTGATCGGGCGCGAGATCCGGACCGCGCGGAGCTGGGCGCATCGCGCCGGGCACGACGCGTCGCGCGTGCTCGTCGTCGGCGACGGCGCGCTGGTCGCACGCTACGAGCGCGCGCTCGCGGCCAGCGGCATCGCCGCGGACCGTGGCGTCGAGCAGGCCGCGGCGCGGGGACTCTTCCGGATCGCGCGCGCGGCGGGACGGCTCGGCCCATGAGCGCGCCGCCGGCCTCCCCGATCGCCCGATTCCTCGATCCGCTGCCGCTGGTCGCGGTGCTGCGCGGCATCACGCCCGACGAAGTCGGCGGCGTCGCCGATGCGCTGATCGATGCGGGATTCCGGATCCTCGAGGTCACGCTCAACTCGCCCCGGCCCTTCGAGAGCATCGTCGCGCTCGTACGCCGGGCCGGCGACGGCTGCCTCATCGGCGCGGGCACGGTCGTCGACCCGGCCGATGTCGCGCGGGTGCGTGACGCCGGCGGGCGCGTCATCGTTATGCCGCATGGCGACCCCGCGGTGATCCGGGAGGCGAAGCGCCTGGGCCTCGCCTGCCTGCCGGGCGTGGCGACGCCGACCGAGGCGTACGCCGCGCTCGCCGCGGGCGCGGACGCGCTCAAGATGTTCCCCGCGGAGGGACTGCCGCCGGCCGTGCTGAAGGCCTGGCGCGCCGTCCTGCCGCGCTCGACGCTCGTGTTCGCCGTCGGCGGGATGCGGCCGGACAACCTGCTGGCGTACTGGCAGGCGGGCGCCGACGGCTTCGGCACCGGCTCGAACCTATACCGGCCGGGCGCCGACCTCGAATTGGTGCGAGCGGCCGCGGTCGCGTATGCTCGCGCGGTCGAGGCGCTGCCGCCGCACTGAGCCGCCGCCGGTCGACGATCCCGCGCGCGCTCCCCCGGATTGCCATGCCCCGGCACGGACTCATCGACCCGAAATCCGCGGCTTCGGGCTCCCCCGATCGTGAAGGGAGCGACGCGGTGGACCGCTACGATGTGATCGCACTGGGCGAGCCGATGGTCGAATTCAACCAGGCTCGCGACGGCGACCGGTCCGCGTGGCGGCAGGGCTACGGTGGCGACACCTCCAACATGGCGATCGCCGCCGCGCGCCTGGGCGCGCGGGTCGCCTACGCGACGCGCGTCGGCGACGATGCGTTCGGCCGGCTGTTCCGTGCGCTGTGGCGCGCCGAGGGCGTTTCCGAAGACGCGGTCGCGACCGACGCGGACGCGCCGACCGCGGTCTATTTCGTCACGCATGACGAGCGCGGGCACGCCTTCGCCTACCTGAGGGCCGGATCGGCGGCGAGCCGGCTTTCGCCGGCGAATCTGCCGGCCGGGGTGATCCGGAGCGCGCGCGCGCTGCATGTGTCGGGCATCAGCCAGGCGATCTCGACGAGCGCATGCGACGCCGTGTTCACCGCGATCGGCATCGCGCGCGACGCGGGCGCGCGCGTGTTCTACGACCCGAACCTGCGGCCGAGGCTGTGGCCCCGGGACCGCGCGGCGGCGATCGCGCGCGCGACGATGGCGCTTTCCGACTGGATCCTGCCTTCGCGCGAGGATGCGGAATGGATGTTCGGCACCGGCGAGGCCGCCGCCGTGATCGACGCGTGCCGCCGCGCCGGGGCCCGCGGAATCGTCTACAAGCGAGGTGCCGACGGCTGCGTCGTCGACGACGGGCGCAGCCGGGTCGTCATCGGCGCGCATCCGGTCACCGCGGTCGACGCGACCGGCGCCGGCGACTGCTTCGACGGCGCCTTCGCCGCACGGCTCGCGGCCGGCGACGAGCCGGTCGAGGCCGCGCGCTACGCGAACGCGGCCGCCGCGCTGGCGACGACCGGGTACGGTGCCGTGGATCCCTTGCCGCGGCCGGCCGACGTCGATCGGCTGCTGCGCGCGGTGCCGCGGACCGGGGTGCCGAACGCCGCCGGCGGCCCGCGGGGCGCGAGGTGAAACGGTAGCGGCGAGCGGGCGGCCCGCGCGGCCGGGTCCGGCACGGTGGTTCGCGGTGCACAGGCAACGGGAGGACCGATGGCGCTCAACACGGCGATCCGGCATCTGCGCAGCGGCAACTGGCAGAAGGCGCACGCCGTCGTGCGCAACGACGCGACCGAACTGGGCTGCTGGGCGCACGGCATCGTGCACCTGCTCGAGGGCGACCTGCCCAACGCCCGGTACTGGTATCGGCGCGCCGGGCGGTCGTTCGCCCGCGCGCAGGATCCGTCGGCGGAGATCGACGCGCTGGTCGCCGAGTGGAAGAAGGGCACGCAGTGACCGATCCGGCGTTCGCGATCGCCCGCGCCGGCCCCGTATAATCGCCCGGATGTTCGTCGGATTCCTCGCCGTCGGCGCCGGCGCCGCGCTGGGTGCGTGGTTGCGCTGGGGTTTGTCGATCTGGCTCAATCCGCGCGCGCCGCTGTTCCCGCCCGGCACGCTCGTAGCGAATCTGATCGGTGGCTACCTCGTCGGGGTCGCGGTCGCGTACTTCCTCGCGCGCCACGATCTGCCGCCCGAACTGCGGCTGTTCGCGGTGACCGGGTTCCTGGGCGGACTCACCACGTTCTCCACGTTCTCGGCGGAGGTCGTCGAATTGCTGATGCGCGGCGACCTCGCGGCCGGCGCGTTGCTCGCCTCGGCCCATCTCGCCGGATCGCTCGCGCTCACCTTCGCCGGATTCGCCACCTATCGCGCGCTCGCGGGCTGACCGCCGCGCGCGTCCACCAAGGAACCCGCATGTCCCTCGCCATCCGCATCCACGCCAACGGCGGTCCCGAAGTCCTCGTCGCCGAGGACGTCCGCGTCCCCGACCCGGGTCCGGGCGAGGCGCGCGTGCGCCACACGGCCATCGGCCTCAACTACATCGACACCTACCATCGGACCGGGGCGTACAAGCTGTCGCTGCCGTCTGGCCTGGGCGTCGAGGCGGCCGGCGTCGTCGAGTCGGTAGGCCCGGGCGTCGCCGATCTCGCGCCGGGCCAGCGGGTCGCCTATTGCGGCGGGCCGCTGGGCGCGTACAGCCAGGTGCGCACGATGCCGGCGGACAAGCTCGTCCCGCTGCCCGACGGTGTGTCGGATCGCGACGCGGCGGCGATGATGCTCAAGGGCCTGACCGTCCAGTACCTGTTCCGGCAGACCCGGGCGCTCGAGGCCGGCGACACGATCCTGTTCCACGCCGCGGCGGGCGGCGTGGGGCTCATCGCCTGCCAATGGGCGAAGGCCATCGGCGTGACGATGATCGGCACCGCCGGCAGCGACGAGAAGGCCGCGCTCGCCCGTGCCCACGGCTGCACGCATACGATCGTTTATTCGCGCGAGAATTTCGTCGAGCGGGTCAAGGCGCTCACGCAAGGGAAGGGTGTGCCGGTGGTCTTCGACAGCGTCGGCAAGGACGCCTTCCCGGGTTCGCTCGACTGCCTGCAGCCGCGCGGCCTGTGGGTGCTGTTCGGCGCGTCGTCGGGGCCGGTGCCGTCGTTCGACATGGGTCTGCTCGCGCAGAAGGGCTCGCTCTACGCGACCCGGCCGACGCTCTTCACCTACGCGGCGTCGCGCGAGAGCCTGCTCGCCATGTCGCGCGAGATGTTCGACCTGATGCTCGCGGGCAAGCTCAAGGCCGACGTGAACCAGACGTTCCCGCTCGCGCGGGCCGCCGACGCGCACCGCGCGCTCGAGTCGCGCCGGACCACCGGCGCGACGCTGCTGCTGCCCTGACTCCGGCGCCGCGCGTTCAGTCCGCGCGGTTGATGAGGGCGCGCGCGGCGTCCGCCAATTCGGACGCACCGACGCCGACCGGTCCGACGCCGCGCGACACCAGCCGGTCCGCCGCGGCGCCGTGCAGGCAGACGGCGTAGCGCAGCGCGTCCGCCGCGTCGAGGCCCTGGGCGAGCAGTGCACCGGCGATACCGGCGAGCACGTCGCCGGATCCGGCGCTCGCGAGCGCGGCGTTGCCGGAGGCGTTCACCTCCCACGCGCCGTCCGGGTGCGCGAGGACGCTGCCGGCGCCCTTCAGGACGACGTGCGCGTTCAGGCGCTTGGCGATCGCACGCGCGGCGGCGAGCCGGTCGCGCTGGACGATCGCGGTCGTCGTTCCGAGCAGTCGTGCTGCTTCGGCGGGATGCGGCGTGGCGAGCGTCGACGCCGGCCGCCGGACGACCGCCTCGGCGAGCGACAGCGACGCCGAGACCAGGTTGAGGGCGTCGGCGTCCAGCACGATCGGGACACCGGCGCCGATCGCGCGGCGCAGCGCGTTGGCCGACGCGTCGGTCGTACCCAGGCCCGGGCCGGCGACGATCGCGTCGGCGCCGTCGATCGCGTGCGTAGCCGACGAGAGCATGAGCTCCGGCGCCACCGGGTCGACGTCCGGATGCGGCGTGGCGACAAATCCCACGCGCGTCTTGCCGGCGCCGGTCCGGATCGCCGCGCGGCCGGCGAGGATCGGCGCCCCGGTCATCGCGTGCGCGCCGCCGACGATCGCGAGCGTGCCGTAGGTGCCCTTGTGGACATTGCGGCGGGCGCGGGTGAACACGGCGGGACGCCGTTCGTCGAGCGCGGTCCAGACGAGGCGGCGGCCGGCGGTGTCGAGCGCGCCGACGTCGAGGCCGAGCGGGTGGACGCTCGTCGCGCCGGCGAGATCGAGACCGTCCCCGGTCAAGAGGCCCGGTTTCCATGCGATGAACGTCGCCGTGGCCGCTGCGCGGACCGCCGGGCCGGTCGCGTTGCCGCGATCGGCGTCGAGCCCCGACGGCACGTCGAGCGCGAGGACCGGCGCCCGATTCGCGTTCGCCCAGTCGACGAGCGCCGCGTAGCCGCCGTCGATCGCGCGCGTCAGGCCGATGCCGAACAGCGCGTCGACGACCAGGGCGCCGGCACCGGCGGGCGGGTCGGCCACCGTCGTGCCGCCGGCCGCGATCCATGCCGCATGGGCCGCGCGGGCGTCGGCCGGCAGCCTCGCCGGGTCTCCCCGGAAGACGACGGCGACGTCGAAGTACGCGCGCCGCAATTCGCGTGCGACGACGAAACCGTCGCCGCCGTTGTTGCCCGGTCCCGCGAGCACGACGATAGGGCCGGCGCGCTCCGACGCCATCGCGGCCGCGAGGCGCGCGCCTGCGATGCCGGCGCGCTCCATCAGATCCGCGCCGGCGTGCTCGCGCTCGACGGCGCGGACTTCGTCGACGGTCAGGATCGCGTCGAGGGCGGCCCGGTCCATCGGGCCATTATAGGCACGGGCGGCGCGGTCATGCGCGGCGCCGTCCGATGGGCCGCAATGGTAGAGTGCCCCGCCACCGCCGACCGGAGACCGCCATGTCCGACGCATCCCGCGCGACGCGCATCGAGCACGACCTGCTGGGCGAACGCGCGGTACCCGCCGACGCCTACTGGGGCATCCACACGCTGCGCGCCGTCGAGAACTTCCCGATCACCGGGCGTCCGATCGGTCTGTGGCCGGAGCTCGTGCGGGCGCTGGCGCTGGTCAAGCACGCCGCGGCCCAGACCAACTACGAACTCGGCATGCTCGACGAGTCGAAGGCCGAGATCGTCATCGCCGCCTGCCGCGAGATCGCGGGCGGCGCGCTGCACGGGGAGTTCGTCGTCGACATGATCCAGGGCGGCGCCGGCACGTCGACGAACATGAACGCCAACGAGGTGATCGCCAACCGCGCGCTCGAGCTCGCCGGGCGGGCGAAGGGCGACTACGCGTTCCTCCACCCGATCGAGCACGTCAACATGGCGCAGAGCACCAACGACGTGTATCCGACGGCGCTGCGGCTCGCGCTGCGCTTCGCGATCGTCGACCTGCTCGCGGCGATGGAAGAGTTGAAGCGTGCGTTCGAGGCCAAGTCCCGCGAGTTCCACGACCTGCTCAAGGTCGGACGCACGCAGTTGCAGGACGCGGTGCCGATGACGCTCGGACAGGAGTTCTCGACGTTCGCCGTCATGCTGGGCGAGGACCAGCAGCGGCTCTCCGAGGCCGGCGCGCTGATCGAGGAGATCAACCTCGGGGCGACCGCGATCGGCACCGGCATCAACTCGCACCCGGGCTACGCGCCGCTCGCCTGCAAGCACCTGGTCGCGCTCTCCGGCGTCGCGGTCAAGACCGCCGAGAACCTGGTCGAGGCGACGCAGGACTGCGGCGCGTTCGTCCAGCTCTCCGGCGTGCTGAAGCGGATCGCGGTCAAGCTGTCGAAGACCTGCAACGACCTCAGGCTCCTGTCGTCGGGGCCACGCGCCGGCTTCGGCGAGATCGTGCTGCCGGCGGTCCAGGCGGGCAGCTCGATCATGCCGGGCAAGATCAATCCGGTGATACCCGAGGTCGTCAACCAGATCGCCTTCGAGGTGATCGGCAACGACATGACGGTCACGATGGCGGCGGAGGCCGGGCAGCTCCAGTTGAACGCGTTCGAGCCGATCATCGCCTACAGCCTGTTCCGCAGCATTCCGCACCTGAAGCAGGGCTGCATCGTGCTCGCGCGCCAGTGCGTCACCGGCATCACCGCCAATCGCGCCCGCCTCGCCGACACCGTCCGCCAGACCATCGGCATCGTCACCGCGCTCAATCCCTACATCGGCTACGAGAAGTCCAGCGCGCTCGCGAAGGAGGCGCACGTGACCGGCCGCGGTGTCTACGAACTCGTGCTCGAGAAGGGCTGGCTCACCGAGGCCGACCTCGACCGCATCCTGTCGCCGGAGAACCTGACCGAGCCGCGGCCGCGGGTGCGGCACTAGCGGAAACGGGGTCGGGAAATTGGGGGGGGAAATGGGGTCAGACTCGATTTCCGCGCGCGGACCGGATGAGGATCGCGCGATGGGCCCGGCGGAATTCGAGTCTGACCCCAATTCCGCCGATTCCGGCGCCCGATTCCTGCTCGGCGTGCTGGGCGGCATGGGGCCGCTCGCCACCGTCGATGTCCTGGCCAAGCTGATCGACGCGACACCGGCGGACGGCGACGGCGACCATGTGCCCGTGGTGGTCGCGTCGATCCCGCAGATTCCCTCGCGCGTCGAGGCGATCCTCGGGCAGGGGACGAGTCCGTTGCCGGCGCTCATCGCCGCACGCGACCGTCTGCTCGCGGCGGGCGCGACGATGCTCGCGAGGCCCTGCAACACCGCGCACCACTGGCACGCGGCGCTCGCCGGAGACGCGGGGGTCCCGTTCCTCCACATCGGCGAGGCGGCGATCGCGGAGATTGCGCGGAGCGTCGCCCCGGCGGCACCGGTGGGCGTGATCGCGACCGCCGCGACGCACGAAATCGGCCTTTACGCCGAACCGCTCCGGCGCGCGGGATACGGCGTGATCGTCCCCCGAGGGCCGGACGCGGCGCGCGTGGCCGACGGGATCGCCTGCGTCAAGCGCGGCGAGGTCGCGCAGGGCGGGCGGCGGTTCGCGGCCGTGCTGGAGGCGCTCGCCCGCGCGGGTGCCGCGGCCGTGGTCCTGGGCTGCACCGAGGTGCCTCCCGGGCTCGCGGCAGGCGGCGGCGCACCGGCGGCGCCCTGCGTCGATGCCACCGCCGCGCTCGCCCGGGCCTGCGTGGGGCGCTGGCAGGCCCACCGTACCCCGGGCGGCCGCCGCTGATCGGCGACCGGACCCGGTCATTGTCCTTTGGACAAAGGACCGTCCCCCCCGTAGAATCCGCCGGCTTCGCCCGAGCGCCGGGCGCGGGGCGATCCCCCGCCGGACCGGCCCGCGGTGCGACGACTTTTCATCCTGGAGGACCCCACATGCGCAGCATCTCCCTCGCCGTCGCACTCGTCGCGTTCGCCGCCACCCCGGCGCTCGCGCAGGACTCGCCGACGCTCAAGAAGATCAAGGACAGCGGCACCATCACGATCGGCCACCGCGACAGCTCGATCCCGTTCTCGTACTACGACGACAAGCAGCAGGTCGTCGGCTACTCGATCGACATCTGCATGAAGGTCGTCGACGCGATCAAGGCCGAGCTCAAGATGCCGAACCTCCAGGTCAAGCTCAACCCGGTGACCTCGGCCACGCGGATCCCGCTGATCGCGAACGGCACGATCGACCTCGAGTGCGGGTCGACGACCAACAACATCGAGCGCCAGAAGCAGGTCGGGTTCACGAACACTTACTTCGTGACCGCCAACCGCTACGTCGCGAAGAAATCGTCGAACATCGCCAAACTCGCCGACCTCAAGGGCAAGACGGTCGTGTCGACGGCCGGCACGACGAACATCAAATGGCTGACCGAGGAGAACGGCAAGCGGAACCTCGGCCTGTCGATCCTGTCGGCGAAGGACCACGCCGAGGCGTTCCTGATGGTCGAGACCGGCCGCGCGGTCGCGTTCTTCATGGACGACATCCTGCTCTACGGTCTGGTCGCGAACGCGAAAGCGCCCGCCGACTACATGGTCGGCAGCGAGGCCTACACGGTCGAGCCCTACGGCGCGATGATGCCGCGCGACGACGCCGGCTTCCGCAAGGTCGTCGACACCGCCACGGCGAACCTGTACCGGAGCGGCGAGATGGCGGCCCTGTACGACAAGTGGTTCCTGAAGCCGGTGCCGCCGAAGGGCATCACCATGAACGTGCCGATGAGCCCGCTGCTGAAGAAGGTCCTCGCCAATCCGACGTCGAGCGGCGATCCGGCGATCTACCAGTGACGGTACCGGCATCGCGCGACGCGGTGCGCACGACGGGGAGCCGCGGCTCCCCGTTTTCTTTTGCTATAGTCGCCAGGGTCGTCGCCTCCGGGGCGCATCACCGGCAACGCGCCCCGGATCGCCCGTTCGCATCGCGTCGTCGGGGAGGACCGCGGTGAAATACAACTGGAACTGGGGCATCCTCTGGCAGACCTCGGCGGACGGCCAGCAGACGTGGTTCATGACGCTGATCCACGGGCTGGGCTGGACGCTGTCGGCCGCGCTCTGCGCGTGGGTCATCGCGCTCGTCGTCGGCTCGGTCGTCGGCGTGATCCGCACGACGCCTTCGAAATGGGCGGTGCGGCTCGGCAACGCCTACGTGGAGTTCTTCCGCAACGTCCCGCTGCTCGTCCAGCTGTTCCTGTGGTACTTCGTGCTCCCCGAGCTGCTGCCCAGGGCGCTCGGCGACGCGATGAAGCAGATGCCGCCGCCCTGGGGCTCGTTCGTCCCGGCGGTCATCGGCCTGGGCCTGTTCACGTCGGCGCGGGTGGCCGAGCAGGTGCGCGCCGGCATCCAGTCGCTGCCGGCCGGACAGCGGATGGCCGGAACCGCGCTCGGGCTCACGCTGCCGCAGAACTACCGGTACGTGCTGCTGCCGATGGCCTACCGGATCGTCATGCCGCCGCTCACCAGCGAGACGATGAACATCATCAAGAACACGTCGGTCGCGCTGACGATCGGGCTGGTGGAGCTCACTTCGGCGGCGCGCTCGATGCAGGAATTCACGTTCCAGGTGTTCGAGGCCTTCACCGCGGCGACCGTCATCTACATCGTCGTCAACCTGGTCGTCGTCTCGCTGATGCGGGGGCTCGAGCGCCGGGTCGCGGTCCCCGGCTTCGTCGGGCCGTCGGTCGCCGACGGGGGACACTGACGTGGGCGGCTTCGACTGGGACGTGATCGGCCGCAGCGCCGGATACCTGTTCCGGGAGGGGATGACGTTCACGCTGACGCTCACCGCGCTGGCGGCGGTCGGCGGCATCGTGTTCGGCACGATCCTCGCGATGATGCGGCTGTCGTCGATCAGGGCGCTGTCGGTCTTCGCGACCGGCTACGTCAACCTGATGCGGACCATCCCGCTGCTCCTCGTCATCTTCTGGTTCTACTTCCTCGTGCCCTACATCGGCGCGTGGCTGACCGGCGCGAGCCAGCCGATCAAGGTCGGCGCGATCGCCTCGTCGGTCATCACCTTCACGATGTTCGAGGCGGCGTACTACTCGGAGATCATGCGCGCCGGCATCCAGTCGATCCCGCGCGGCCAGGTCTGGGCGGGCTACGCGCTGGGGCTCAACTACTGGCAGACGATGGGCAGGATCGTGCTCCCGCAGGCGTTCCGCAACATGGTGCCGATCCTGCTCACGCAGACGATCATCCTGTTCCAGGACACCTCGCTCGTCTACGTGCTGTCGATCACCGACTTCCTCGGCGCCGCCACCAAGGTGGCGCAGCGCGACAGCCGGCTGGTCGAGATGTACCTGTTCGTCGCGGTCGTCTATTTCATCGTCAGCTTCGGCCTCTCCTGGCTCGTCAAGAGACTGCAGCAGAGGATCGCCATCGTTCGCTAGCCCCGGAGTTCGCCGTCATGCCGATGATCGAGATCAAGGACGTCTCCAAGTGGTACGGGAGCTTCCAGGTGCTGAAGGACTGTACGACCAAGGTCGAGAAGGGCGAGGTGATCGTCGTGTGCGGGCCGTCGGGGTCCGGCAAGTCGACGCTCATCAAGACGGTCAACGCGCTCGAGCCGTTCCAGAAGGGCGAGATCGTCGTCGACGGTGTCAAGGTCAACGACCCGGCGACCGACCTGCCGAGGCTGCGTTCCCGCGTCGGCATGGTGTTCCAGCACTTCGAGCTGTTCCCCCACCTGACGGTCACCGAGAACCTGACGCTGGCGCAGGTCAAGGTGTTGAAGCGCACCGGGGACGAGGCGCTCGCGCGGGGATTGAAATACCTCGACCGGGTCGGTCTGGCCGCGCACAAGGACAAGTTCCCCGGACAGCTCTCCGGGGGCCAGCAGCAGCGCGTCGCGATCGCGCGGGCGCTGTCGATGGATCCGATCTGCATGCTGTTCGACGAGCCGACCTCGGCGCTCGATCCGGAGATGATCAACGAGGTGCTCGACGTCATGGTCCTGCTCGCGAAGGAGGGCATGACGATGATGGTCGTGACCCACGAGATGGGCTTCGCGCGCAAGGTCGCGCATCGCGTCATCTTCATGGACCACGGCGAGATCGTCGAGGACGCGCCGAAGGAGGACTTCTTCGGCAAGCCGCGCTCGGAGCGCGCGCAGCAGTTCCTCGCCAAGATCCTGCACCACTGAACGAACAACAAGTACGCCGAGACGGCCACGGGAGTCGCCGGCTCCGCCGGCCACACGATGCCTGCCCGCGCGAAGGGCCGTCACCGGCCCGTCACCCTATCGGTCGCAGGAACAGCGGCGGCGAGGGCTGCCGTGACGGAGTCGTCGTTGAGGACGCCGGCGGCGCTTCGCGATTCGATCGCCGCCTCGGTCGGCGCCCAGATTCGTTCCTTGCGGCGCGCCGCGGATCTCTCGTCGGTGGAGCTCGCCAAACGCGCGGGATTGTCGAACGGGATGATGTCGAAGATCGAGCGAGGCGCGACGTCTCCCTCGATTCAGACACTGGGCGCGGTCGCCCATGCGCTGGGGGTGCCCATGGCGCGGCTGTTCGCGGATTACGGGGAACGGCGGGACTGTTCGTACGTCAAGGCCGGGGAAGGTGTGCGAGTCGTTCGCCGCGGAGCGCGGTTCGGACACGAGTACCAGCTGCTGGGCCACTCGTTGACGGGTGATCTCTTCGTCGAACCCTATCGGGTCGTGCTGACCCACGAGGCGATCGTGTACCCGGCGTTCCAGCACACCGGTGTGGAATTCCTGTTCATGCTCAAGGGTCGGATGCGTTATCGCTACGCGGACCGACTCTACGACGTCGGCCCCGGCGACGCCTTGTTGTTCGATGCGAGCGCGCAGCATGGACCCGAGCGACTGGAGAAGTTGCCGATCGTCTACCTGTCCGTGGTCGTGAATCTCAGGACTTGAGCGTCTCGGCGGCGCTCGGGCGGAAATTCCTGATAGGAAAATTCTCGTCCTGCTATTGACAGTCGCGTCGGAGGCTCCGTAGGCTGACCTTCCAGGCCGATCCGAGAGCGGGCCGCTCCGGATCCGCGCCGACGAGGAGGACACGATGAGTCGATTCGCCAGAGTGGGCGCGATGGTGCTCGCGGTCGGGGCAGCGGTTGTCGTAGGGGCGGCGCCGGTAGAGGCGCAGACCACGCTCAGGATCGCGACGGAAGGGGTCTACGCTCCCTGGAGCTACAAGGATGCCCGGGGCAATCTCGTGGGCTGGGACATCGAGATCGCCAGCGCGCTCTGCGCGAAGATGCAGGCGAAGTGCGAGATCGCGGCGCAGGACTGGGACGGAATCATCCCCGGCCTGCTCGCGAAGAAGTTCGACGCGATCGTCGCCGGCATGTCGATGACGCCGGCGCGGCGCGAGCGTGTCGCGTTCACGAACAAGTACAAGGACGTGATTTCGACGTTCGTCGCGAAGAAGGGCACGATCACCGATACGTCGCCGGCCGGCATGAAAGGCAAGCGGATCGGTGTCCAGCGAGGCGCCTCCCAGCGGACCTGGCTCGAGTCCAGCGGCTACGACAAGTCGGCGACGCTCGTCCTCTACGATACGACCCGCGCCGTGGAACTCGACCTCCTGGCCGGCCGGATCGACGCGATGATCGGCAACAAGGCGACGTACTTCGTCGACTTCATGAAAAAGCCCGAGGCGGCATCCTACGAGTTCGTCGGTCCCGAACTGCGGGGCGGCGTGCTCGGGGAGGGCGCGGGCATCGCGCTGCGCAAGGAGGACACGGAGCTCCTGGCCCGATTCAACAAGGCCATAGCCGAAATCCGCGCGGACGGCACGTTCGACCGCATCTCCGCGGCGTATTTCCCGTTCAAGCTCGTGTCCGATTGACCTGCACCCGATGCGCGCACCGGACGCGTTCGGTCCGGTCGATGGCGCGGCGGCGCGATGCTGTTCGACTACCAGGGATTCGGACACCTGTTCGTCGGGGCCACCGCGATCACGGTTGCCGTGTGGTCGGCGAGTCTGGTGACCGGCGCGATGATCGGGCTCGCCGGTGCGGCGGGCAAGCTCTGGGGAGGCCGCGCGTGGCGGTGGGCGACAGCGGCGTACACGACCACCGTGCGGGGAGTGCCGGACCTGCTCGTCATCTTCGTCGTGTATTTCGGCGGCACGGTCACGCTGTCGACGCTCTTCGGTCGTTATGTCGAAGTTCACCCGTTCGTGGCGGGTGTCGTCGCGCTCGCCGCGGTGTCCGGCGCGTACCAGACCGAGATCTTCCGGGGCGCGATCCTGGGGGTCCCTCGCGGTCAGATCGACGCCGCGTGCGCGATCGGCCTGCGTCCGGTCCAGGTGTTCGCGTACGTCGTCATGCCGCAGGCCTGGCGACTCGCGCTTCCGGCATGGGGCAATCAGGCGATCGCATTGCTCAAGCAGACGTCGCTGATCTCGGTCGTGGGACTCGAGGAAATCATGCGCCGCGCCGGAATCGCGTCGGGCGCCACGAGCGAACCGTTCCGGTTCTACGTGCTCGCTGCCATGATCTACTTCGCGATGTCGGTGCTGCTGACCGCGGCTTTCGCGCGCGCCGAGCGCATGGCCGGTCGCGGTCACGCCGCGGCTTGAATCGGCGTGTTCGAGATCACCACGGTCCTTGCGGCGCTCCCCCGCCTGGCGCGGGGGATGGGGCTGACGGTCGCACTGTCCGCGGCGATACTCGTTCTGGGCGCGCTGATCGCGCTTCCGCTGGCCGTTCTGCGAACCGAGTCGCGGCGCTTCCTGCAGCGCGCGATCGACGGGTACGTACTCGTGTTTCGAGGAACGCCGGCGCTGGTGCAGATCGCATTGCTCTACTACGGGATCGCCCAGTTCGAGGCGGTTCGGCAGTCGCCGGTCTGGATCGTGGTTCGCGATCCGTTCTGGTGCTGTGTGATCGCGCTCGGTCTCAATACCGGCGCCTACACGACCCAGCTCCTCGCCGGCGCGTTACGGACGGTGCCTGCCGGGATGCTCGGTGCGGCGCGCGCCCTCGGCATGACACGCTGGCAGGTCGTCGTCCATGTGCGTCTGCCCATCGGGCTCCGCCTGGCGTTGCCGGCCTACGCGAACGAGGTCATCCTGCTCGTCAAGGCCACTTCGCTCGCGAGCACGGTGACGCTGCTCGAACTCACCGGGATGGCGAGAGTGATCGTCAACGACACCTACGCTCCCTACGAGATCTTCACGGCGGCCGCGGTATTCTACCTGGCGATGACCTATTCGCTGGCGGGGCTCTTTCGCGTGCTCGAGCGGCGATTCCGTGTCGGGGCCGGGTCCGCGGCGCATTCGCCCTCCGGCGAGACGGCCCTGCGCTGACCGGTATCCGCCGATGCTGACCTTCGCGACGCTCGGCCCGACCGGCAGCAACCATGAGTTCGTGACGCGCCGATATCTCGACTTCCACGGGCTTCCCGACGCGCGCATCGCGTTGGTGCTCGAGTTCGACGTAGCGTTCGCCATGCTCCGGGCGGGTACCGCGGACTTCGTCGTCCAGGTCGCCGTACATCCGGATACGGCGAGCGTGGTGGGACGCCACTTCCGGGAATTCTTCATCGTCGATGTGTTCGTGTCGCCGAGCCGTCCGCTCGCGGTGCTGACCCGGGCGGGCGTCGATCGGCCGAGATCCATCGGAATGCAGCCCGCCACTCGCGCCTACGTCGATACGACCCGGTGGGAGGCGATCGTCGACGAGATCTCGATCGCGAGCGTGGCCCGATCGCTGCTCGATGGTCGCATCGACTCGGGTATCACGGCGACGGAGTACGCGAGCCTGCATCCCGATCACCTGCGCGTCGACGAGGTGATCGGGACCCCGGACGACGCCTGGATCGTCTATGGTCGCGAAAGGACCACGGGCGGCGCGTTACTGGCGTGGCGCGACAGCCCGGCCGGACGGCGTTACCGGGCACTCGCCGACGAGCGGCGTCGCGGGCCCGCGCCGCCGCGCTGAGCGGGTTCGACGGGATCGCGAACGTTCGCAGGTCGGGCGGGGCGACGCGCCGGGTTCGCGACGACGCGGGAGTGGTCGGCGTCGGCCGATTCCGGACCTAGCGCCGCCCGATCGCCTCCACCGCGCGCGCGTAGTCGGCCCGAACGCCGGTGCCGCTGTCCGCCTCGATGCCGAGGTCGCGCAGCACGCCGTCCTCCAGGCCGTAGATGAGGCCGTGCAGCGTGAGCTTCTGGCCGCGCCGCCACGCCTCCTCGACGATGGTCGTACGCGCGACATGGAGCACCTGGTCGGCGACGTTGAGCTCGCAGAGCCGGTCGACGCGCCAGCCGGCGTCGTCGCGCCCGCCGAGCAGCGCCGCGTGCCGGACCGCGATGTCCTGGACGTGCCGCAGCCAGTTGTCGATCAGGCCGTGCGCCGAGTCCTCGAGCGCCGCCCGGATGCCGCCGCAGCGGTAATGGCCGACGACGATCACGTGCTCGACCTTGAGGACGTCGACGGCGAACTGCAGGACCGCCAGGCAGTTGAAGTCGGTGTGCACGACCTGGTTGGCGACGTTGCGATGGACGAAGACCTCGCCCGGGTCGAGGCCGACGATTTCGTTGGCCGGTACCCGGCTGTCCGAGCAGCCGATCCACAGGTAGCGCGGCGCCTGCTGGGCCGCGAGCCTCGGGAAGAAATCCGGGTGCTTCGCGCGGATGGCTTCCGCCCAGGCGCGGTTGTTGTCGAGGAGGAGGCGGATCGAGGACATGCGGGGGGCCCGGATCGGGTCCGCGCCGGCGGCGCGGCACGCCGGCGATGATACCGGTCTCCGGCCGGCCGGCCGGTCGTCGCGCGCGGCCGGCCGATCGGCGTAGAATCGACCGACGTCGGCCCCGCCCACCCGCGGACCGGCGTTTTTTTCGGCCGGACGGCCGGTTCCTCCGGGGTGCGAAGGCCATGCGCATCGAGAACGACCTCAAGCTCGATTTCAAGGACGTGCTGATCCGCCCGAAGCGCTCGACGCTCAACACGCGCTCGCAGGTCGACATCAGCCGCGAATTCCGCTTCCGCCACGCGGGGGTCGATTACTCGGGGATCCCGATCATCGCGGCGAACATGGACACGACCGGGACCTTCGAGATGGCGCGCGCGCTGGACGCCTACCGGCTGTCGGTCGCGCTGCACAAGCACTACGAGGTCGACGACACGGTCCGCTTCTTCCGGACGCTCGAACGCAAGAGCGCCGCGTTCTATTCGCTCGGCATCGGAGAAGGCGACGAGGAGAAGCTGCACGCGGTGATGGCGAAGGCGGGTACGGGGCCGGACTCGACGGTCCGATACGTCTGCATCGACGTCGCGAACGGCTACACCGAGAGCTTCGTCAAGTTCGTCGCGAAGATCCGCGGCGCGTATCCCCACCTCGTCATCATGGCCGGCAA
>JADZDA010000150.1 GCA_020851255.1 Burkholderiales bacterium
AGCTCGTCCGCTACGCGAAGGGCGACCGCGTCGAGCTCGAGCGCAACGACGGCTGGTGGGGCGGGAAGACGCCGTGGGAGAAGGTCACGCTGCGGCTGCTCACCAACGACGCGTCGCGGGTCGCGGCGCTCCTCGCCGGCGACGTGCAGGCGATCGAGGCGGTGCCCACGGCCGACGTCGCGAGGCTCAGGCAGGACAAACGGCTGTCGATCTACCGGCAGGTGTCCGACCGGCTGATGTACGTCCACATGGACAGCGCGCGCGACGCGACGCCGCACGTCACCGCGAAGGACGGCAAGCCGCTCGCGAAGAACCCGCTGAAGGACCCCCGCGTGCGCAAGGCGCTGTCGATGGCGATCAACCGGCCGGCGATCGTCGAGCGCGTGATGGAGGGCGAGGCGGTCCCCGCCGGGCAGCTCGTGCCCGAGTTCCTGTTCGGCGCGACGAAGAACCTGAAGGTCGAGAAATTCGACCTGGAGGGGGCGAAGCGGCTGCTCGCCGAAGCCGGCTACCCGGACGGGTTCGCCGTGACGCTGCATGCGACCAACAACCGCTACGTCAACGACGCCAAGATCGCGCAGGCGATCGCGCAGATGTGGACCCGGGCCGGCCTGAAGACCGACGTCGTCGCGATGCCCTCGGCCACGTTCTTCCCGCAGGCGACCGAACTCAAGTTCAGCGCGCTGCAGGCCGGCTGGTCGACGGGCACCGGCGAGGCCTCGTCGTCGCTCAAGGCGCTGCTGATGACGTTCAGCCGCGAGAAGGGCTTCGGCACGGCGAACCGCGGGCGCTACTCGAACGGCAAGGTCGACGCGCTGACCGAGGACGCGCTGATGACCGTCGAGGACGTCAAGCGCGAGGCCTACCTGCAGCGCGCGACCGAGATCGCGATCAACGACACCGGCCTGATCCCGCTGCACTTCCAGGTGAGCCTGTGGGCGACGCGCGACGGGATCGGGTACGTGCCGCGCGTCGACGAACAGACGCTCGCGCACAAGTTCGCGCCGCGCAGGTGACGCCGGCCTTGCACGCGGACCGCGCGCTCCCGGACCGGCGCCGATGAACGCGCCGCTGCCCGCGCACGCGGTGCGCACACCCGCCGCGCACTGGATCGGCGGACGATTCGTCTCCGCCCGCGGCGGCGCGACGCTGCCCGTCGTCGATCCGTCCGACGGTGCGCCGTTCGCCGCGATCGGGCGCGGCGACGCGGACGATGTCGCGTCGGCGATCGCCGCGGCGCGTGCCGCGTACGACGGCGCATGGGGCCGGACCGCGCCGGCCGACAAGGGGCGCCGCCTCGCCGCGCTGTCGCGCGCGATCGGCGAGCGCGCCGAGGAGTTCGCGTGGCTCGAGGCGCGCGACTGCGGCAAGCCGCTCAAACAGGCGCGCGCCGACGTCGCCGCCTGCGCGCGCTATTTCGAGTTCTACGGCGGCGCCTGCGACAAGCTGCACGGCGAGACGATCCCGTACACACCGGGCTACGGCGTGCTCGCCTGGCGCGAGCCGCACGGCGTGACCGGACACATCATCCCGTGGAATTATCCGCTGCAGATCTTCGGGCGCAGTGTCGGCGGCGCGCTGGCCGCCGGCAACGCGTGCGTGGTCAAGCCCGCCGAGGACGCCTGCCTGTCGATCCTGCGTCTCGCCGAACTCGCCTCGGAGGTCGGGTTCCCGGCCGGCACCGTCAACGTCGTGACCGGCCTGGGCGCGGAGGCGGGGATAGCGCTCGCGCGCGGCGAGATCGACCACCTGTCGTTCACCGGGTCGGCGGCGACCGGCACGATCGTCGCGCAGGCGGCCGCGGTCCGGCACGTGCCGGTGACGCTGGAGCTGGGCGGCAAGGGACCGCAGCTCGTGTTCGACGACGCCGACCTGGACGCGGCGCTGCCGGCGATCGTCAACGCGATCGTGCAGAACGCCGGGCAGACCTGCTCGGCGGGCAGCCGGCTCCTGGTCCAGCGCTCGCGCTACGACGAGACGCTCGAGCGCGTCGGACGCGCGTTCGCCGCGCTGCGCGTGGGCCCGGCGTTCGCCGATCTCGACTGCGGACCGCTGATCCGCGCTTCCCAGCGCGACCGGGTCGCCGGCTTCCTCGACGAAGCGGTGGCTGCGGGCTACCGGGTGGTCGCGCGGGGCACGATCGCCGCGGACGCGCCGGCGGGCGGCTACTACGTCGTGCCGACGCTGGTCGCCGACGTACCCGCCGACGCGCGCATCGCCTGCGACGAGGTCTTCGGGCCGGTGCTCGCCGCGATGGCGTTCGACGACGAGGCCGACGCGGTCAGGCTCGCCAACGCGACGCCCTACGGCCTGGTCGCCGGCGTCTGGACGCGCGACGGCGCGCGCCAGTTCCGGATGGCGCGCGCGATCCGCGCCGGCCAGGTCTTCGTCAACAACTACGGTGCCGGGGGCGGTGTCGAGCTGCCGTTCGGCGGCGTCGGTCGCTCCGGCCACGGCCGCGAGAAGGGGCTGGAGGCGCTGCTCGGCTTCACGCAGTTGAAGACGGTCGTCTTCCGGCACGGCTAGGGAGAGGATCGGACCGGCATGCACGAATGCAGCAAGGCGGTCGCGCGGCGACTGCACGATGCGCGGTTCGCGACGCGCTGGTTCGTCGGCGACGGCATCGACATCGGCGCCGGCGGCGATCCGCTGGGCAAGTACCGCGAGCTCTTCCCGGGCATGCGCTCGTGCCGCGCGTGGGATCTGCCCGACGGCGACGCGCAGACGCTGCCCGGTGTCGCCGACGAGACGTTCGACTTCGTCCACTCGAGCCACTGTCTCGAGCACATGCGCGAGCCGGCGGCCGCGCTCGACCACTGGATCCGTGTCGTCAGGCCGGGCGGCCATCTCGTGATCATCGTTCCCGACGAGGATCTCTACGAGCAGGGCGTGTTCCCGTCGACGTTCAACGCCGACCACAAGTGGACGTTCACGATCGCCAAGTTCGCGAGCTGGTCGCCGAAGTCGGTCAATGTCACCGATCTCTTGAACGGCGTCTCGGACCGCGTGCAGCCGGTCAGGATCGAGCTGCTCGACGCCACCTACCGCTATGTCGGCGTGCCGCGCGTCGACCAGACGATGACGCCGGTCGCGGAGTCCGCGATCGAGATCGTGCTGCGCAAGTGGACCGCGGACGAACTCGCGCTGCGCGGGCGCGTACGGCGGTCGGCCGGCGGATGAGCGCGCCTGACGGCGGGCCGCGCCGGAGCGCCCCGTGCGGCGCCGGGCGCCACCGGGAACGGCATCGACGACGGGGAATCGCATGCGTCTGAACGACAAGGTCGCGATCGTGACCGGGGCCGGATCCGGCTTCGGCGAAGGCATCGCCAAGCGCTACGCGGAGGAGGGCGCGCGCGTCGTCGTCAACGACCTGAACGCGCACGGGGCCTCGCGCGTCGCCGCGCAGATCAACGCGGCCGGAGGGCGCGCCCACGCGGTGCCCGGCGACGTGTCGCGTGACGCCGACGTGGCGCGACTGGTGGCGACCGCGCTCGCCGCGTACGGCGACCTGCACGTCGTCGTCAACAACGCCGGGACCACGCATCGCAACCAGCCGATGCTCGACGTGTCCGAGGACGAGTTCGACCGGATCTACCGGGTCAACGTCAAGAGCCTGTTCCTGACCGCGAAGCACGCCGTGCCGCACTTCCGGGCGAAGCGCGACGGCGTCTTCGTGACCATCGCCTCGACCGCCGGCGTGCGCCCGCGTCCGGGGCTCACCTGGTACAACGGCAGCAAGGGCGCGGCGATCGTCACGTCGCGCTCGATGGCGGCCGAGCTCGCCAAGGACAACATCCGGGTCAACGTGATCAATCCGGTGGCCGGCGAGACCGCGATGCTCGCGCAGTTCATGGGCGAGGACACGCCGGAGACGCGGATGCGCTTCGTCGCGTCGATTCCGCTGGGCCGGCTGTCGAAGCCGGGCGACATCGCGGCGGCGGCCGTGTTCTTCGCCTCGGACGAGGCGGCGTTCGTCACCGGCGCCTGCCTCGAAGTCGACGGCGGCCGCTGCGTCTGAGCGCCGCGGTTCCCCGGGGCGGAGCCTGAGCGGCGCCGGGGGGCTTTCAGGCGGCCGCACCGGTCCCGGGGACCGTTTCCTCGAACCAGCGCAGCGTGCGCGCGAGGCCGTCCTCGAGCGGGATCGTCGCGCGGAATCCGAACGCGCGCTCGGCGCGCGAGGTGTCGAGCCGGCGGCGAGGCTGGCCGTCGGGGCGGGTTGCGTCCCAGGTGAATTCGCCGTCGTAGCCAGCGATCCGGGCGATCGTCGCCGCCAGCGCGCGGATCGTGATCTCCTCGCCGGTCGCGAGATTGACCGGCGCCTCGTCGTCGTAGTGCTCCGCGGCGAGGAGCAACCCGCGCGCGGCGTCGTCGACGTAGAGGAACTCCCGGCTCGCCGTGCCGCTGCCCCAGCAGGATACGGTCCGCTCGCCGCGCCGGCGCGCCTCGACGCACTTGCGCACCAGCGCCGGGATCACGTGACCGTGCTCGAGGTCGAACGAGTCGCGCGGACCGTAGAGGTTCGCGGGGAGCACGTGGATCACCGGCAGTCCGTACTCCCGGCGGTAGGCCTGGCCGCCGGCGAGCAGCGCGCGCTTGGCGATCGCGTAGGGCGCGTTGGTTTCCTCGGGATAGCCGTTCCACAGGTCGTCCTCGCGGAAGGGCACCGCCGTTTCGCGCGGGTATTCGCAGGCGGTCCCGACGACGACGACCTTGCCGACGCCGGCGATGCGCGCGGCCTCCAGCAGCTCGACGCCCATCACCGCGTTCTCGTAGAAGAACCGGGCCGGGTGGGCGCGATTCGCGCCGATGCCGCCGACGACGGCGGCGAGGTGCAGCACCGTCGACGGTCGCACCGAGTCGAGGAGCCGGCGCACCGCCGCGCGCTCGGTCAGGTCGACGTCGCGCCGGCGCGGGACGACGACCGACGCGCAGCCGGCCGCGCGCAGCCGGTCGACGACGTGCGAACCCAGGAATCCGGCGCCGCCGGTGACCACGACGCGCTGGCCGCGCCAGTGGCTCATCGCGGCATCCGCGTGACGCGGCCCGCGCGCGCGTCGTCGACGAGCTTCGAGTCGGCGTCGACCATCAGCGCGACCAGTTCGTCGAAGCGCACGCGCGGCTCCCAGCCGAGCACGCGCCGCGCCTTCGCGGCATCGCCCTGCAGACGGTCGATCTCGTTGGGCCGGCGGTAGCGCTCGTCGATGCGCACGTGCTCGCGCCAGTCGAGCCCGGCGTGCGCGAACGCGCGTTCGCACAGCTCGCGGACCGAGCGGGTCTCGCCGGTGGCCACCACGTAGTCGTCCGGCGCGTCGTGCTGGACGATCCGCCACATCGCTTCGACGTACTCGGGTGCGTAGCCCCAGTCACGGCGGGCGTCGAGGTTGCCGAGCCAGACGTGCTGCTCGAGGCCGGCACGGATCGCCGCGACGGCCCGGCTGACCTTGCGCGTGACGAAGGTCTCGCCGCGGCGCGGAGACTCGTGGTTGAACAGGATACCGTTGGACACGTGCATCCGGTAGGCGTCGCGGTAGTTGACCGCGGTCCAGTACGCGGCGACCTTGGCCACGCCGTAGGGGCTCACCGGGGCGAACGGCGTCGACTCGTCCTGCGGCGCGACCGTCGTCCGCCCGTACATCTCGCTCGACGACGCCTGGTAGACACGCGTGCGCACGAGACCCGACTGGCGGATCGCCTCGAGCAGGCGCACCGTGCCCAGCGCGGTGATGTCGTGCGTGTACTCGGGGATGTCGAAGCTGACGCGCACGTGGCTCTGCGCCCCGAGGTGGTAGACCTCGTCGGGCGCCACCTCGTAGACGAGCTTCACCAGGTTCGCGGAGTCGGCGAGATCGCCGTAATGGAGCACCAGGCGGGCGCCGTCGACGTGCCGGTCCTGGTAGACGTGGTCGATGCGCCCGGTGTTGAACGTCGAGGCCCGGCGGACGATGCCGTGGACCTCGTAGCCCTTCGCGAGCAGGAGTTCGGCCAGGTAGGAACCGTCCTGCCCGGTGATGCCGGTGACGAGCGCACGCTTCAAGGTCGGCCCTGCGGTCCTTCGGCGGGTGTCGCGGCCGGGGCCGCGTGGCGTGATTATCGCCGACCGCGCCGCGCGGTGCGCTAGGATGGGGCCTCACACCCGGGCGGCGGCCGATGCGGACCATCCTGCTGTGGAACGACGACTGGCGGATGGCCGGCCCGGACCGCGAGCTCGCGGCGCCGGGCTGGCGGCTGACGCGCGACCGGTGGTGCGCGCCGCTCGCCGACGCGATCGTGTTCCACCTGCCGACGCTCGACCCGGTCACGCTGCCGGCCGGGCGTCGCCCGGGCCAGCGCTGGGTCGGCTGGTCGATGGAGAGCGCCGCGAACGCGCCTTCCTTCGCCGACGCGGCGTTCCTCGCGCGCTTCGACCTGACGATGAGTCACCGTCGCGACGCCGACGTGTGGACGCCCTACCTGCCGTCGCGCGAGGAGCTGATGCAGCCGCCGGTGCCCAAGACCGAGCGCGCGACCGCGGTCTACATCGCGTCGAATCCGCGCGACCACAACGGCCGCACCGCGTACGTCGCCGGATTGATGCGCCATCTCGCCGTCGATAGCTGGGGGGCGTGCCTGAACAACCGGACCTTCGCTCACGATGAAGGCCGCGCCACCAAGCTCGCCACGATCGCGCGCTACCGGTTCACCCTCGCGTTCGAGAACGCCTGCGAGCGCGACTACGTCACGGAGAAGTTCTTCCACGCGCTGTCCACCGGTTCGGTGCCCGTCGTGCTGGGCGCGCCGGAGATCTCGCAATACGCGCCCGATCCGGCCGCCTACGTCGACGCGTCGCGCTACCCGGACCCCGCGGATCTCGCCGCGAGGCTCGCGGCGCTCGCCGCCGATGAAACGGCCTATCAGGCTATGCTCGCCTGGAAGCGCACCGGGCCCGGCCCTTCGCTCGCGTCGATGCTGGACGCGGTCGCCGTCGACCCGTGGACCCGGCTCGCCCGGCGCCTGGCGGACGACCGGGACGGGCAGGGGAGGGCCGGTCAGTCGCGCGCTCAGCGCGCGGGCGTGTAGCGGGTCAGCACCGATTCGACCGATTCCCGGGAGCCGCCGGACTCGCGCGTGGACGTCGTCGTGTCGCGGACGAATTTCGCGACCGCCTTGACCTGCGGGCAGTACCAGTAGGTCTCTTTCATCTGCCGCGAGTAGGAGTTCTTGTACGTCGCCTCGGAGGTCCCTTCGGCCCGGTAGCAGTCGAACGTGCCGGCGGGTACGGTGAGCGGTTCCCGCGCGACGACCTTGTACTTGTTGCGCTGGTCGATCAGGTTCGTCTGCAGCATTTGTTTGGAGATGAACGACCACTCGTCGCCGACCTTCATCGGAAAACGGATCGCCGTGCGACCGTACTCGGCGCCGCGCGGATCGACGAAGTTCCACGACCCGTCGAATTTCATGGTCTTGTCCGGCGCGGTCTGGACGGTGAAGCCGCCGTCCGCGTCGACGGACAGCACCTTGCGGCCCCAGGAGACCTCCTTGCCGTCCTTGTCGACCTGCTTGTAGGCCCATTGGTCGCCGACGGCGATCGTGGGCTTGTCGGCGGTCTGGGCGGACGAGGTCGACGTCGCCAGGACGGTCGCGACGAAGAGGAGACTGCGGGTGAGGGCGGCGTGGGTCATCGGGCGCTCCAGCGGAAGTTGCAGCCCGTTCTTGGGCTTGGAGCAGCGAGCATAGCCGGAATGCCGGCGACGGGAAGTAACACTTCGTTACATCGTTTTCGAGCAGTCGTCCAGGCTGCGGTTCCGGGGCCAGTGGGTCTGGACCGCCGGCCGGGTCATGGGGGGTGCCCCGGCGCAGGTCCTGTCAGACCTGCTGGATCAACGCAGGCAGGCGGCGGATGTCGATGGTCTGGGCGCGCTGCGCGATCTCGCCGCCGTAGCGCTGCACCAACCCCTGCCCCTGCTCGAGCAGCGGGGCGAACGCCGCCTTGAGCCGGGCGGCGTCGAGCTGGCGTCCGCCCCCGTAGTACTGCCGGGCGATCTGGCCGATCGCCCAGGTGGTCGCGAACGCCATGCCCGAGCTCGCCGCCTGGCGGCCGATCGTGCGACCCATGCCGCCGAGCACGCTGCCCAGCAGGCCGCCCAGGAGCTTGCGGCCGAACTGCTCGAGGTACTGGCCGGTCAGTCCGACGCCCAGCGCCGCGATGAACTCCTTGATGTGGCCCTGATCGAGCTCGTAGCCGTGCAACTGGCCGATCCGGTAGACGAGACGCACCTGCAGCGGCAGGATCGCCATCGAGGCGAGCGACTCGGGCAGGAGCTCCAGCGCGGCGTTGGTGATCGACGCGCTGACGATCCGGCGGTCGAGGTCGGCCGGGTCCGGGGCCGGGCGGCCCGGAGTCGCGGCGGCGGCGGCGGGTCCGCTGCCCGCGGCGGCGGCCCCCAGCGGGCTCGCCGCGATCTCGTCGGCCTGCCGCACGACCTGCTCGGCATCGGTGGGCTTGAGCCCGAGCGCGAGGGCGAGCTCGCGCAGGAAGGCGGCCTCCGCTTCGCCGTGCACGCCGTCGGCGTCGACGACCGCGACGGCGAGCTCGTAGGCGTACTGGCGCTCCGCAAGCGTGGAAAGCGGAGCGACGACGTCGGCGAGCGGTGGCCGCTCGAGCAGCACTTTCCGGTCGAGCTCGGCCAGGTCGACGCGGTCGCCGGCGAGGCGCGTGGCGAGTTCGCGCATCCTCGCACGTTCGCGCTCGTCCTTCCCGCCGTCGGCGAACGCGGCGAGGAGCGCGATCGTGAGCAGGCTGTTGATCCGGGCTTCGTCCATGGCGGGTCGGGGCGGGTGGGGGAATCGCGACATCGTATCGCGGCGCCGGTCGTCGACGCGGGCGCGGCGACGAAGGGGCCGGGGCGCGGACGAACGTCGCCCGGGGTGCGCGGCCGGCGTACCGATGGACGTGCCGCGGGCCGGCGCCGGCGTTCGGATATCCCCCTTCCGGGGGCTTGACCGGCCGAGGGCCGGCGCGCTAAATGGCAGCGTTGCCCGCGCGGTTTCGCACGCGGGTTCCCCCGCGGAGCCGTCATGCCTATCCGATCGATCCGCAGCATCGTCGCCGGTCAGACACCGATCACCGCGCCCCGGACCGCGACCGTCGCCGAAGCCGCCGCGACCATGAAGCGGCATCGCGTCGGGGCGCTGCTCGTCGTCGACGGCACCCGGCTGATCGGCATCTTCACCGAGCGCGACGCCCTGTTCCGGGTGCTCGCCGAGGGTCGCGACGCGCGCACGACGCCGCTCGCCGACGTGATGACGCCGCAGCCCCAGACCGTCCAGCCGGACGAACCGTTCCTGAAGGCGCTGCGGATCATGCACCTCGGCCGCTTCCGCCACCTGCCGGTCGTCGAGTTCGGTCGGCCGCTGGGCGTCGTGTCGGTGCGCGATGCGTTCGACGAGGACTTGCGCGACCTGCGCATGGACCTCGAGCAGCTCGAGGAAGCGCGGGACTGACCGCCGCGGGGCGCGGAGCTCCGCTACCCGAGCTGGATCACCTTGCGCGCCGACAGCGCCTCGAGCGCCGCGTCGTCGTAGCCCAGTTCGCGCAGCACCTCGCGCGTGTGCTCGCCCAGCCGCGGCCCGCCGCGTGCGTAGCGGCCGGGCGTCGCCGAGAGCTTCGGCACGACGCCGGGCACCTTGAGCTTGGCGCCGGCGTCGATCGCGATCTCGCCGATCATGTCGCGGGCGCGGTACTGCGGATCGGCGACGATGTCCTTCACCGAATAGATGCGCGAGGCGGGAACCTCGGCGCGTTCCATCGCCGCCAGGACCGCGTCGGGCGAGCGTTCCCGCGTCCAGCGCTCGATCTCGCCGTCGAGCCAGGCCTGTCGCTGCGCTCTCCCGTCGTTGTGGGCGAGCGCGGGGTCGTTCGCGAGATCGTCGCGGCCGATCGCCGCGCACAGCCGACGGAAGATCGAATCGCCGTTGCCGGCGATCAGCACGTGGCTGCCGTCGGCGCAGGCGTAGGCGGAGGTCGGCGCGATGCCCGGGAAGATCGAGCCGGTGCGCTCGCGGACCGCGCCGAACGCGTCGAACTCCGGCAGCAGCGATTCCATGACCGAGAACACCGACTCGTAGAGCGCGACGTCGACGACCTGTCCTCGGCCGCTGGTCCGCCGGTACGCGAGCGCGGTCAGCGCGCCGATCACCGCGTAGAGCGCGCTGATCGTGTCGCCGATCGACACGCCGACGCGCGAAGGCGGCCGGTCGGGCGTGCCGGTGACGTAGCGCAGACCCCCCATCGCCTCGCCAATGACGCCGAAGCCCGGGCGCGACGCGTACGGACCGGTCTGGCCGTACCCGGAGACGCGGACCATGACCAGGCCCGGGTTGTCGCGGGCGAGCGATTCGTAGTCGAGGCCCCAGGCCTCCAGCGTGCCCGGCCGGAAGTTCTCGACCAGCACGTCGGCGCGGCCGATCAGCGCGCGGGCGATCGCCTGGCCTTCGGGCTGGCGCAGATCGACGCCCACCGAGCGCTTGTTGCGCGACTGCACGTGCCACCAGACCGACGTGCCGTTCTTCACGTAGCGCCACTTGCGCAGCGGATCGCCTTCGCCGGGCGGCTCGAGCTTGACGACGTCGGCGCCGAACTCGCCGAGGATCTTGGTGCAGAACGGGCCGGCGATCAGCGCGCCCATTTCGACGACGCGCAGGCCGGCGAGCGCGCCGGGAGCGAGGGCAGTCATGGTTCCGGGGGGCGGGAGAAAACGCCAGTGTAACGACCGCGAGGCCGGCGGGCCTGGCCTCGCACCCTGCGTCGCCCATCCCGGGCTCGCGCCTGGGATGTGGAATAATCCGCGAGTCGCCGGACCGGCGTCCGGATGCGGGCGCCGGACGCCCGCCGGAACCCGCCCATGCTCGACACGGCCGTCCTCGCCCAGCTCAAGGCCCTGCTGCCCGCCGAGGCGCTCCTGACCGACGAGGAGGACACTCGGCCCTACGAATGCGACGGGCTGACGATCTACCGCGAGCGCCCGTCGGCCGTCGTGCTGCCGGAAACCGAGGCGCAGGTCGTCGCGATCCTGAGGATCTGCCACGCGGCGCGCGTGCCGGTGGTCGCGCGCGGCGCCGGCACGAGCCTGTCGGGCGGCGCGCTGCCCGACCGCGACGGGATCGTGCTGTCGCTCGCCAGGCTGAAGCGGATCGTCGCGATCGACACGCTCGCGCGCACCGCGGTGGTCCAGCCGGGCGTGCGCAACCTCGCGATCTCGGAGGCGGTCGCCGCGCACGGGCTCTACTACGCACCCGACCCGTCGTCGCAGATCGCCTGCACGATCGGCGGCAACGTCGCCGAGAACGCCGGCGGCGTCCATTGCCTCAAGTACGGCCTCACCGTCCACAACGTGCGTCGGGTGCGCGGCGCGCTGATCACCGGGGAGACCGTCGAGTTCGGCGGCGAGTCGCTCGACTCGGCCGGACTGGACCTCCTCGCGCTCGTCACCGGCAGCGAGGGCCTGCTCGCGGTCATGACCGAGATCACGGTCAAGCTCACGCCCAGGCCGCAGCTCGCGCAGGTCGCGTGCGCGGCCTTCGACGACGTCGAGCAGGCCGGCGCCGCGGTCGGCGCCGTGATCGGCGCCGGCATCATCCCCGGCGGTCTCGAGATGATGGACCAGCCGGCCACGCGCGCGGTCGAGCAGTACGTCCACGCCGACTATCCGCTCGACGCCGCCGCGGTGCTGCTGGTCGAGTCCGACGGCACGCCGGAGGAGGTCGCCGACGAGATGGCCGAGATCCGCCGCGTGCTGACCGCCTCGGGCGCCACGTCGATCCGGGTGTCGAAGGACGAGCGCGAGCGGCTGCTGCTGTGGTCGGGCCGCAAGGCCGCCTTCCCCGCGGTCGGCCGCATCTCGCCCGACTATTACTGCATCGACGGCACGATCCCGCGCAAGGCGCTGCCGCGGGTGCTGCGCCAGACCGCCGTGTGGTCGAAGGAATTCGGCCTCGCCTGCGCGAACGTCTTCCACGCCGGCGACGGCAACCTCCACCCGCTGATCCTGTTCGACGCGAACCGCGCAGGCGAGATCGAGAAGACCGTCGCGTTCGGCGACCGCATCCTCGAGCTCTGCATCGAAGTCGGCGGCACCGTCACCGGCGAGCACGGCGTGGGCATCGAGAAGCTGTCGACGATGTGCGTGCAGTTCGCGCCCGACGAGCTCGAGGCCTTCCACGCGGTGAAGGCCGCGTTCGACGAGCGGCGCCTCCTCAATCCCGGCAAGGCCGTGCCCACGCTGCAGCGCTGCGCCGAGTTCGGGCGGATGCACGTGCACCACGGGCAATTGCGTCATCCGGACCTGCCGCGGTACTGACCTCCGGCCTGGCGCGCGGACCGAGGAAACGACACGATGAACGCTCCGATCGCCGGCAGCCGCCGGCCCGCTCCCGAGGCGCTCGCCTCGGTCTTGGGCGAGCTTTCGTCGCGGTTCGGCGAGCGATTCGTGGTCAACGCGACCATCCGCGAGCAGCACGGCCGCGGCGAGGGGCTCGCCGACCTGGCGGCGCCCGACGCGGTCGTCTTCCCCGAGACCAGCGACGAGGTCGCGACGATCGTGAAGGCGTGCGCCGCGGCGCGCGTCCCGGTGATCCCGTTCGGCATCGGGACCTCGCTCGAAGGCCACGTCGCGGCGATCCACGGCGGCGTGTGCGTCGACCTGTCGCGGATGGCGAAGGTGCTCGAGATCAACGCCGACGACCTCGATTGCCGCGTGCAGGCGGGCGTGTCGCGCGAGCAGTTGAACGCCGAGCTCAAGGGCACCGGCCTCTTCTTCCCGATCGACCCGGGCGCGAACGCGACCATCGGCGGCATGGCGGCGACCCGGGCGTCGGGCACGAACGCGGTCCGCTACGGCACGATGCGCGAGAACGTGCTCGGCCTGACCGTGGTGACGGCGGACGGGCGGATCATCACGACCGGCGGGCGGGCGCGCAAGTCCGCGGCCGGCTACGATCTGACGCGGCTGTTCGTCGGCAGCGAAGGCACGCTCGGCGTCATCACCGAAATCCGGCTGAAGCTCTACGGCGTGCCCGAGGCGATCTCCGCGGCGGTCGCCCAGTTCGCCGACCTCGAGTCGGCGGTCCGTGCGGTCATCGTCGCGATGCAGATGAGCATCCCGGTCGCGCGCATCGAACTGCTGGACGCGCTGCAGATGGACGCCTGCATCCGCTACTCGAAGCTCGACGGCTACGAGATCAAGCCGACGCTCTTCTTCGAGTTCCACGGCACGGACGCCGGCGTGGCCGAGCAGGCCGGGCTCATGCAGCAGATCGTCGCCGACCACGGCGGCGGTTCGTTCCGCTGGGCGACGGCGACCGAGGAGCGCACCAGACTGTGGAAAGCGCGCCACAACGCCTATTACGCGGCGCTCGCGCTCAAGCCCGGCTGCTTCGGCTTCTCGACCGACGCCTGCGTGCCGATCTCGCGGCTCGCGCAATGCGTGATGGAGACGCGGGCCGACGTCGAGTCCACCGGGCTGACCTGCCCGATCGTCGGGCATGTCGGCGACGGCAACTTCCACCTGCTGGTGCTCTTCGACCCGAAGGACGCCGCCGAGCGCGCCCGCGCGGAAGGGCTTGCCGAGCGCGTGTCGCTGCGCGCGATCCGCCTGGGCGGCACCTGCACCGGCGAGCACGGCGTGGGCGTGCACAAGCTCGGCGCGCTCGTCGCCGAGCACGGCGAGGCGGTCGACTACCTGCGCGCGATCAAGCGCGCGTTCGATCCGCTCGGCATCATGAATCCGGGAAAGACGGTCCCCGAATGAGCTACACGCTGGTCATCGCCAACAGGAACTACTCGTCCTGGTCGCTGCGCGGCTGGTTCGCCGCGAAGCTCTCCGGCGCGCCGTTCCGCGAGGAGATCCTGCAACTCGTCGGCCACGGCCGCAACGCCCACTGGCGCGACCGCACGCCCTCCGGCCTCGTGCCCGCGCTGCACGACGGCCCGACGGTTGTCTGGGACTCGATGGCGATCGCGGAGTATCTCGCCGAGCGTCATCCGGGGATGTGGCCGGCCGACCCGGTCGCGCGCGCCTGGGCGCGCTCGATCACCGCCGAGATGCACAGCTCGTTCGCCGCTTTGCGCGGCGAGATGACGATGTGCGTGCGCGAGCGCCTCGACGTGCGGCCCTGGTCGGCCCCGCTCGCCGCCGACATCGCGCGGGTCGAGGAGATCTGGAACGAGAGCCGCCGCCGCCACGGCGCGGGCGGTCCGTATCTGTGCGGCGCGCTGTCGATCGCCGATGCGTTCTACGCGCCGGTCGCCTTCCGCTTCCAGACCTACCTCGTGACGCCGGCGGGCGCCGCCGGCGAGTACCTGAAGACGCTGCTCGCGCATCCGTTCCTGCGCGAGTGGGAGGCCGCCGCGATCGCCGAGACCGCGATCATCGAAGCGGACGAACCGCGCGTGCTCTACCGCGACAAGCTCGCCCGGCGCGGATGATCACGGACACGCCGACGCGATGACGCACGACCCCGGCAGCGCACGCACGACGCCGTCCGACGCGGCGATCGACGCGATCCGCGACGCGGTCGTGCGCGCCGGGGAAGCGCGCACGCCGCTGCGCATCGTCGGGGGTGGCACCAAGGATTTCTACGGCGAGTCGCTCGAAGGCCGGCCGCTCGACCTGCGCGGTGTCGCCGGGATCGTCGACTACGACCCGACCGAGCTCGTGATCGTCGCGCGCGCGGGCACGCCGATCGACGAGGTCGAGCGGACGATGGCCGCCGCCGGCCAGATGCTCGCGTTCGAGCCGCCGCGGTTCGCGCCGGGCGGGACGCTCGGCGGTGCGGTCGCGGCCGGGCTCTCCGGGCCGCGTCGCCCGTACGCCGGCGCGGTGCGCGACCTCGTGCTCGGCGCGAAGATCGTCGACGGGCGCGGACGCCACCTCGCGTTCGGCGGGCGTGTGATGAAGAACGTCGCCGGGTTCGACCTCTCGCGCCTGATGTGCGGCGCGATGGGCACGCTCGGCGTGGTCACCGAAGTCTCGCTCAAGTGCCTGCCGCGACCCAAGGCCGAGGAAACGCGCGTCTGGGAGCTCTCGTCCGACGAGGCGATTCGCCGCGTCAACGAGTGGGGCGGGCAGCCGCTGCCGATCTCCGCGACCTGCTGGCATCACGGCACGCTCGCCGTGCGCTTCTCCGGCGCCGCCAGCGCGGTCGCCTCGGCGGTCGGCAGGCTCGGCGGCGCGCCGGTCCCGCACGCCGACGCGTTCTGGGAGAGCGTGCGCGACCACGTCCACACGTTCTTCCATGCGGCGATGCGTGGCGCCCACCCGCTGTGGCGCCTGTCGGTCAAGTCGACCGCGCCGCACGCGGACCTGGGCGGCGAGCAGTTGATCGAGTGGGGCGGGGCGCTGCGCTGGCTCGCGGCGACGCCCAGGACCGACGTCGCGAAGCTGCGCGCCTGGGCCGTGGCGCAGGGCGGCCACGCGACGATGTTCCGCGCCGACGAGCTGCTCGCCGGCTCCTTCCATCCGCTGCCGCCGGTGATCGGCGCGCTGCATCGCCGTCTCAAGGCCGCGTTCGACCCGCACACGATCCTCAATCCCGGCCGCACCGGCTGGTACGCCTGATGGCCCGCGACACGGCCCCTCGCTCTTCCGCCGGATGCAGACCCACCTCGCCCCGCAGTACCGCGACACGCCCGAAGGCCGCGAGGCCGAGGCGATCCTGCGCAGTTGCGTCCACTGCGGCTTCTGCACGGCGACCTGTCCGACCTACCAGTTGCTGGGCGACGAGCTGGACGGCCCGCGCGGGCGCATCTACCTCATCAAGCAGGTCTTCGAGGGTGCGGCGGTCACCGCGAAGACCCAGCTCCACCTCGACCGCTGCCTGACCTGCCGCAATTGCGAGACCACCTGTCCGTCCGGCGTGCAGTACGGGCGGCTGGTCGACATCGGCCGCAAGGTCGTCGAGGATCGGGTCGGACGCAAGTCCGCCGACGCCGCGCGCCGCTGGACGCTGAAGCACGGCCTCAAGTCGAAGACGCTGTTCGGCGGAGCACTCGCGCTCGGCCGGCTGGCGAAGACCTTCGTGCCCGGCGAACTCGCGCGCGGGATTCCGTCGGCGCGACCCGCGGGCGCGTGGCCGCCGGCGCGGCACACGCGGCGGGTGCTCGTGCTCGAAGGCTGCGTCCAGCCGGCGATCGCGCCGGCCATCGACGCCGCGCTCGCACGCGTGCTCGATCGCGTCGGCGTCTCCGCGGTGCGTGCCGGCATCGGCGGCGGATGCTGCGCGGCGCTCGACTACCATCTGAACGACCACGATTCCGCGCGGGCGATCGCACGCGCGAACATCGACGCCTGGTGGCCGGCGATCGAGGCCGGCGCCGAGGCGATCGTCGTGACCGCGTCCGGCTGTGGCGTCATGGTGAAGGACTACGGGCATCTGCTGGCGCACGACCCGACCTACGGCCCGAAGGCGCAGCGCGTGGCCGCGCTCGCGCGCGACACGGTCGAGGTCGTCGCGCCCGAGTGGAAGGCGATCGCGCCGCTGCTCGCGATGGACCAGGGTCCGCTGCGCGTCGCGTTCCACCCGCCGTGCACGCTCCAGCACGCGATGAAGATCCGCGGCGAGGTCGAGGAGATCCTGCGGGCGATCGGCCACGAACTGCTGCCAGTCGCCGATGCGCACCTGTGCTGCGGGTCGGCCGGCACCTACTCGATCCTGCAGCCCGAGCTGTCCGGCAGGCTCAAGCGGAACAAGCTCGCCGCGCTGGAAGCGCACCGGCCGCAGGTGATCGCGAGCGCGAACATCGGCTGCATGACCCATCTCGCGTCGGGCACGTCGAGGCCGGTCCGCCACTGGATCGAGCTCCTCGACGAGCGGATGATGCGCGCGCCGCGCGAATGACGCCCGCGCCGGCGACCGCGGTGCCCGCGCCCGGGCCGGCGACGCGGTCGCGCTACCGGAGCTTCCTCACCATCCCGACCCGCTGGATGGACAACGACGCCTACGGTCACGTCAACAACGTCACCTACTACTCGTACTTCGACACCGCGGTCAACGAGCACCTGATCCGCGTCGGCGGCCTCGACATCGCGCGAGACCCGGTCGTGGGGCTCGTGGTCGAGACCTCGTGCCGGTTCCACGCCCCGCTCTCGTTTCCCGAGACGATCGAGGCCGGCATCGCGGTGACCCGGATCGGCCGCTCGAGCGTCGCCTACGCGATCGGTCTGTTCAGGCGCGGCGACGACCGACCGGCCGCGACCGGACGTTTCGTCCACGTCTGGGTCGAGCGGGCGACCGGCCGCCCGACCGACATACCGCCGCGCATCCGCGCGGTGCTCGAGCCGCTGATCGTCGCGGAGGAGGCGTGAGCGACACCGCGCCGGGCACCCGGGTCCCGTCCGTCGCCTGCGCGCGGATGACCGCCGCCGATCTCGACGACGCACGCGCCTTGCTGGGCGCGTTCCTCGGCCGCGACGAGCACTACCGGGCATCCGCCGCCGCGTACGGCGACGGCGGTGCCGCGGCGCTCGACCGCGCGCTCGACCTCTTCGTGCGCCGCCCCGAGGTCGGCTTCGTCTGGCTCGCCCATGCGCACGACGCGGGCGGGCGCACGGCTGTCGGCGCCTGCGTCGCCTGCACCGCGATCTCGACCTCGCGCGGCGGCATCGTCGCCAAGCTCGACGACGTGACCATCCGCGACGGCTGGCAGGGCAGGGGCGTGGGCGGCGCGATGCTCGCCGCGCTCGCCCGGCACCTGCGCGCTCAGGGCGTTAGCCGCATCGACAGCGCCTGCCACCGCGACAACGCCGGCGCCTGGCGCTTCTACGAGCGGCTGGGCTTCCGGCCGCTCGACGAGGAACGCATCGCGTGGCTGATCTGAATCGCGCGCGGAGTCCGGCGTGACGCGCCTGTACGTCGTCGTGCCCGCCGCCGGCGGCGGCACGCGTTCCGGGAGCGACCGGCCCAAGCAGTATCGCCTGATCGCCGGCCGGCCGATGCTCGCGCACACGCTCGACCGGCTCGCGGCGATCGACGCGCAGGCGACGATCGTCGCGCTCGCTCCCGGTGACCGCGACTACGAACACGCGATCGGCGCGCGGCCCGGCGTCGAGACGCTGCGCTGCGGCGGCGCGACCCGCGCACGCACCGTCGCCGCGGCGGTCGGCGCGCTGCGGGCGCGCGCGCGGCCCGACGACTGGGTGCTGGTCCACGACGCCGCGCGTCCCTGCGTGCCCGCCGATGCGCTCGCGCGGCTGGTCGACACGCTGAAGGACGATCCGGTCGGCGGCCTGCTGGCGATACCGGTCGCCGACACGATCAAGCGCGCGGACGGCGACACCGCCGCACGGGTCGCGCGCACCGAGGATCGCCGCGCGCTCTGGCAGGCGCAGACGCCGCAGATGTTCCGCTGCGCGATCCTCGCCGAGGCGCTGGCCGCCCCCGGCGCCGAGGATGCCACCGACGAGGCGCAGGCCGTCGAGGCGCTCGCCGCGCGCGGTCGCTGCGCGATGCCGCGGCTCGTCGAGGGCAGCCGCGCGAACTTCAAGGTCACCTATCCCGACGACTGGGCGATCGCCGAGGCGATCCTCGTCGCACAGCGAGGCGAACCACGATGACGATCCGCATCGGCACCGGTTTCGACGTCCACGCGCTCGTCCCCGGGCGCGCACTCATCCTCGGCGGCGTCCACGTCCCGCACGACCGGGGGCTCGACGGCCACTCCGACGCCGACGTGCTGATCCACGCGATCGGCGACGCGATCCTGGGCGCGCTCGCGCTGGGCGACCTGGGCAGGCACTTCCCCGACACCGATCCGAAGTGGAAGGGCGCCGACAGCCGCAAGCTCCTGCGCCGCATCGTCGCGCTGATGACCGAGCGCGGCTACGCGATCGGCAACGTCGACGCGACGATCATCGCGCAGGCGCCGAAGCTCGCGCCGCACATCGGCGCGATGCGCCAGCACCTCGCCGCCGACCTCGAATGCACGCTGGACGACGTCAGTGTCAAGGCGACCACCACCGAGAAGCTCGGCTACACCGGGCGCGGGGAGGGGATCGCGGCGCAGGCGGTGGTGCTGCTCGAGAGCGTCTAGGCGACGCAGGCGAAGGCGAAGTCAGGCGCGCTCCGCCTCGAGCGCGATGACATGAACACTTGCGGTTTCACGTAGGGATTTCGCGAAGCGACTTTCCACGCGATCGCCTCGGCCAGACGCATCGGCGTGCACGGCGCCGGTAGAGAAGTCGACCAAGGCGTAAGTCACCGCCTTGCAGTCGTGGGCGCCAGACGTTCTGGTTCTGAAGTGCCGGTTTGACAGGGAAGTTTGCGCCGCCGCCCCCTCCTTGCGGGGTCGCAGGAGGTTCACCACCCGCTGGGCGACGACCTCGGTCTTCCCCGAACCCGCGCACGCGATGAGCTGGAGGTGTCCGGTCCTGTGGCCGATCGCCTGCTTCTGTGAGGCGGTGAACTGCATGTCTGCATTACCTCGAGTCGACACCGGGTGGCGGGTCAGAGCAAAAGGCGACCGCGGGGAAGGCGGGAAGTGGTAAGACCGGTTTCCCTGCCCGCCAGCGTGCAGACGAGAGGATGGCGGCCCTGTCACGCAAGTGCAAGAACCGCTCCATGGATCACCCGTTCGTCGCACCCGAGCGCTCCCCCCGCCAGGTCGCCACCGCCGATCCGCAGATCCTCGCCCTCGCCGATGGCCTTGAAGCGCTCGACCTTCGCCGTCTTGATCCGGTCGAGGAATCGCCTCGCGTCGTCGGCGCTCGCGCTCGGCGCCGCGGTGCGCTCGGACTCGAGCGCATCGATCGCATAGGCACGCACGAGTCTGGGCAGCACCCTGGCGTAGGTGTCGGGCGAGTCGAAGAGCTCGACGCCGGCGATGCGCTCGTCGATCGCGATCACGGCGCCGCGCTGCCGCGGCTCGGGACGGAAGGCGGCGACGAAGTCGGCGAGGTCGCCGTCGACCGCGCGGTAGGCGTCGTTCAGCGACATCGATGGCGAGTCGACGCGACTGAAGTGCACCTTCTGCGCGACATCCTCCCACAGCGCCCGCTGGTCGGCATGCCGCCGGCCGGTCGCGCGCATCGAGTCGGACACGCTCCTGATCTTCTCGGCGCGCGCTCGCGGGTAGAGCATGTCACCGGACGCGGCGAAGCCGCGCGTGCGGTACGACCAGCGACCCTGCTCGACGCAGGCGACCGGGACGGTCAATTTCGCGCCTGGCGCGACCAGGATCGACAGGTTGATCGTGCGGTTCTTCCGCGCGCCGGCCAGCACGTCGCCGTCGACCAGCAGGATGCGCCACTCGGAGAGGTTTTCGAGCGCGACTTCGTGGACGCTCCCGCCGACCGAGACTTCGTCGACGCGGGCGAGCCCGCGCTCGAGCGCTTCTTCGAGCAGCAGGTAATCGCGCGGCCGGTCCTCGGCCCCGACGAGCGGGTGCAGGGCGAGGTTGCGGTGGACCTGCGGCGCGTGCAGAACGAGTTCGTCGATCGTTCGTTCGATTTCGTGCATGGCGGCCTCCCTGCGGCGATGAGGGAGGCGAGCGTCGCAGACGGCGGGCTCAGGGGGTGAGCCTCGACCGATGGGACGATTCGAGCCGCTGCATCTCCTCGCGGGCTCACGCGTGCGCGCCGCCGGAGGAGGAACGGGCAGGGAAGCCTGGCATCCGGCAGCCGTCGTTCGTGCGCTCGCCGTCGACACCCCGCCATGGACCGTTCGTCGCCGCCCATCGTCCTACCGATATCGCTGCGCCGCTTTCGTGAGTTCCGCGGCGACCCGGTCCCTCAGCGCCGGCGGCGCGAGCACCTCGACGTCGGACCCGAAGCGCAGGATGTCGCCGACGAGCTCGCGGTCGTCTGCGTACGGGAGCTCGAGGACGTAGCTGCCGTCGTCCTCGCCGGTGCCGCGCTGCTTGCCGTGCCAGGTCTGGCGCGCCACCCAGCGGGCGGCGGTCGGGGAGAAGCGGAGCTTCGCCCATTCGACGTCACGGCCGGTGAAGATGCCGTAGCCGCTCTTGAGGAAGGCGTCGAGCTCGGCGTCGGGCACTTCGCGCGCGGGCTCGTCGGTGAGGCGGGCGGCCTCGAACGCGTCGACCGAGAAGCTGCGCAGGCCCTCGCGCAGATGGCAGTACGCGTCGAGATACCAGTTGTCGCGGTAGTGAACGAGCCGCTGCGGGGAGAGGGTACGCGTCGTGCGACGGTCCTCGGCCCGGTTGTAATGGTCGACGGCGAGCTGCCGGCGCTTCAGCACGGCGCGCGCGACGACGCTGAACTGCTCGACGTTCGAACGGCGCGCTTGCAACGGGATGACGCGCACGCGCCGGCCGACCTCGTCCTTGGCGCCGTCGCGGGAGCCGAGGATCGCGGAGAGTCGCTGGAGCAGCGGCTTCACGTGCGGCGTCAGCAGCCCCGGCTCGAGATTGACGAGCAGGTGCTGCATCGTGAGCAGCGCGTGGACCTCGTCGGCCGAGAACCACAGGCCCGGCAGCTCGTAGCGCGGACCGTCCTGGGGCTCGCCGTAGCGGTAGCCGCCGGCGTCGCGGTCGAATTCGATCGGCGCGTTCAGCCGGTCGCGCATGTAGGCGAGGTCGCGCTTCAACTGCGCGCGTGACACGCCGAGTTCCTCGAGCAGGCGCGCGAACGACGCGCCCGGGCTCGCGTGCAGCCGCTGGTCGATTCGGTAGAAGCGTTCGGTGCGGTCCATGCCCGCGCAGGATGCGGCGCGGCGCGCCCGCGGCCTTGACGCCGGTCAACCGGTGCGCGGGCGCGTGTGGATCGAGGTTTCGCGCAGCGCGAACGCACGTTCGATCTCCGAGGAAATCACTCGGCCGTCCGCGCGCGCCGCGGCGACGAACGGCCGCCTCGGGCTCGCGCCCTGAGCCCGCGGTTTCGCACGATGGCTCCGCGTACCACCACCGGTGTTCATCCACCGGGGTCCATCCACTCCAGGGAGCCACCATGTCATCGATCACTCGGAAGAGCGTCGCGGCGCTGTCGATCGCCGTTGTCCTGCTGCCGGGCTGCGCGTCGCGGCCGGACAACGTCGTCGCGAGCCACGTCTCGTCGAGCCGCTACGCCGACCGCACGTGCAAGAGCCTCGCGCGCGAGCTGGACGAGGTGCAGGACGCGCTGCGCGCGCAGTCGGCGAAACTGAACGACAAGGCGACGCAGGACGCGGTCGTCACCGGCGTCGGCGTCATCCTGTTCTGGCCGGTGCTCTTCGCGCTGGGCAACAACGCCGGACTCGAAGGCGACGTCGCGCGGTTGAAGGGCGAGGAGCAGGCGATCCGCAAGCAGATGCGCGAGGCGGATTGCGACCCGCCGCCGAAGTCGTCGGCGCCGGCGGCGGCCGAAGCGGTGCCGGTGCCGGTGTCGGGGGAGGGCGCGAAGGCCGCTGCGCCCCGGTAGGCGACCGCGACGGTGGCGCCGGGGGCCGTTCCCCGGCATCCTTCGCCGATGGCGCCCGGCCGCGGCCTACGCGTACTGCTGGTCTCGATCGTCGACCCGGCCCGGCGCCGCGGCGGTGCGTGGACGGTCACGCGCGGGCTGGTCGAGCTCCTGGGACGCGAGCCGTGGACGGCCGAACTCACCGTCGTCGCGGCCGACGAGCCGCGCTGGCCCGCGTTACGGCGCGCGACATCGCTCGCCTGCGCGCCCTGGACCGGCGTGCCGGCGAAGGTGCGCTACCTGCGCACGCGGGCGTTCGTGGCCCGGGTGCGCGAGGCGCTCGGTCGCGGGCACCACGACCTCGTGGTGATCAACGGCTCGGACCTGCTCGGGTGCCTGGCCGATGTCCCGCGCGGCACGCCCACGCTCGCGGTCGTGCACAACCGCGAGGCGCGGCTCTACCGGGACCAGGTCGACGCGACGCTGCCGCGGGCGGGTCCGCTGAGCGCGTGGCTGAAACACGACGGTGAGCGGCTGGAACGCTACGAGCGCGAGTGGCTCGCGCGCGCCGGCGCGGCGATCTTCCTGTCGCAGGACGAAGCCGACGAGTTCGCGCGCGAGCTCCCCGGTCTGGACGCGCTCGTGCTGCCGCCGCTGTTCGCGCAGCCGCCGACGCGCGTCGCCAAGGCCGCGAACGGCCGCCTCGACCTCGGACTCCTCGCGGACTTCGCATGGTGGCCCAACCGGGACGCGGCGCGGTGGTTCGTGCGCGAGGTGCTCGATCGCGTCGGCGGCGACGTGCGGCTGCATCTGTACGGCCACCGCAGCGGGGAAGTCGTGCGCCCGCACCCGCGCGTGGCCATGCACGGGTTCGTCGACGACCTCGCGCGCGTCTGGTCGTCGTGCGACGGCATGGTCGTGCCGATCCGCTACGGCGCGGGCGTGTCGGTCAAGGTCGCCGAGAGCCTGTACCACGGCATGCCGGTGGCGTCGACGCGGCACGGACTGCGCGGCCTGCCGCCGTTCGACCATCCGCAGGTCGTGCGCTGCGACAGCGCCGACGAATGGATCGGATTCCTCTCGGGCGCACGCGCGCGGTCGTGGAGCGCCGGGCGCCTGCCGATCGAGGCGAGCCTTCCGTTCGACCTCGCGGCGAACGCGTCGCGGTTCGACGCGTTCCTCGCGCGCGTGCTGGAACGGCGCTGACCGCGGCGCGGCCGGCGCCGCACTTGCGGTTCACCGGTACGTCGAGTCCGATCCGGGTTCGCCGCGATGGCCGGCGGCAGGCCCGGGTCCGCGTGTCGAGAGGGTGACCCGCGCGATCGTCCCGCCGCCTTCGCGAACGCCCAGGTCGAAGCGCCCGCCGGGCATGCGCGCCACTCGCTCGACGATCGCGAGGCCGAGTCCCGCGCCGGCGGCGCCGTCCTCGCGGGAGCGCGCGTCGCTCGCGCGCGTGAACGGGCGCTTCAATCGCTCGACGTCCTCGGCGCGGATTCCGCGGCCGCGGTCGCGGACCTCGATCGTCGCGTGGTCGGGTCCGTCGGCGGTGGCGACCTCGACCGGCGGCGCGCCGTAGGCGAGCGCGTTGTCGACGAGATTGGCGACCAGCCGCGAGACCGCCGTGGGCTTGATCGGCAGCGGGCGCACGCCGCCGGCGCGGAAGCCCACGTCGCGGCCCGCGGCGACGTAGCGCTCGACGCAGGCGCCGACGACCGCATCCAGGTCGCCGATCTCGCGGCGCGCGGCGTCGTCGAGCCGCGCGAATTCGAGGAACTGGCCGACGATCCGGTCCATTTCCTCGATGTCGGCGACCATCCCGGCGCGCGCGTTCGCGTCCGCGCTCATCTCGACACCGAGCCGCAGCCGCGCGAGCGGCGTGCGCAGGTCGTGCGAGATGCCGGCGAGCAGGACCGTCCGGTCGCGGTCGGTCTGGTCCAGCCGCGCGAGCATCGCGTTGAACCGGCGATTGACCGCCGCGATCTCCGACGGACCGCCTTCGGGCAGCGGCGCGGGCCGATCGCCGCGGCCCAGCTGGTCGACGGCGGCGTTCAACTGACGCAGCGGGCGCGCGAGCACGCGTGCGAACACGAACGCGGCCGCGACCAGCAGCGCGACGATCGCGACCGACCAGGCGATCACGCGCGTCGGCGCCTCGTCGGGCGCGCGCGGCGGCGGCAGCGGCACGCCGGTCCAGTAGCCGGCGCCCGCGACGTCGAGCCGCACCCACAGCAGCCCGCGCGCCGGCTGCGCCCGCACCTCGGTGCCGGGCCCGAGTTCCGCGCGCAGCCGGTTCTCGATCTCGGCGACCAGCGGGCCGGGGGGCGGCGCACCCAGCGCGAGGCCTGGGCGGTCGATCTCCGGCACGATCCGCACGCCGTGCTCGCGGCCGATGCGCATCAGGACGTCGCGCCGGCCGGGCGCGCCGGACTCCTCGATCGCCGCGCGCAGCGCCTTGAGCTGCGTCACGCGCGCTTCGGTGACCTGCCGGGTGATCAGCGCCGCGCGATCCTGGCGGAACAGCGCGATCATGGACACGGTCGCGATCGTCACCACCGCGACCAGCAGCAGCGCGAGGCGACCGAACAGCGACCGCGGATAGAGCGTCACGCGCCGGCGCCGTCGTCGTCGGGCACGTAGACGTAGCCCTGGCCCCAGACGGTCTGGATGTAGCGCGGGCGCGCCGGATCGGGCTCGATGAGCTTGCGCACCCGGGAGACCTGGACGTCGATCGCGCGGTCGAAGACCTCGTGATCGCGGCCGCGCGCGAGCTGCATGAGCTTCTCGCGGGCGAGCGGCGCGCGCGGGTGCTCGGCGAACACGCGGATCAGCGAGAATTCGCCGGTGGTGAGATGCGTGACCTTGCCGTCGAGCGTGAGCGTGCGCGCGGCGAGATCGAGCCGGTGACGGCCGAACGCGATCGCCCCGGTCTCGGTGGGCGCGCCCGCCGCCGGCTTGAGCGCGTGGCGCCGCAGGACCGCGTGGATGCGCGCGACCAGCTCGCGCGGATTGAACGGCTTGGGCAGGTAATCGTCGGCGCCCATCTCGAGCCCGACGATCCGGTCGATGTCCTCGCCCTTGGCGGTCAGCATGATGATCGGCACGTCGTCGCCGGCGCCGCGCAGCCGCCGGCAGACGGCGAGGCCGTCCTCTCCGGGCATCATCAGGTCGAGGACGATGAGGTGCGGCGGGTCGCGCTGCAGCCGCCGGTCGAGCTCGCGGGCGTCGGGGATCGCGCGGACCTCGAAGCCCTGCTCGGTCAGGTACCGGGTGAGGAGGTCGCGCAGCCGCACGTCGTCGTCGACGACGAGGATGCGCGTCGGGCTGCTGGCCGGAGGCTTCATGGTCGGATTGGAACCTGCGCCGATCCCGCTGCCGCGACGCCCGGTGTAACCGATTGTAACGGCGACGGCTTTCGGAAAGGTCCGGTTGCATCCGCGGGCGTGCGCGCTGCAACCACCGGGCGCAGGCTCGCGTCGAACCTCCCGAGCCCGCACGAATTCCCGAGCGGGCGCCACTCAGAGGACATCGACATGACACGCTTCCACAAGACGCCCGTCGCGATCGCCGCGGCCTTCCTCCTCGCCGCGGGCGCCGTCGCCGCCGGTCCCGGTCCCGGTCCCGGATCGGGCTTCGGCAAGGGCCACCCCGGTGCGGGCGGGCCGCCCGGACCGGCCATGATGATCGAGCAGGCGCTGACCGAGATGCGCGACAAGCTCGCGCTCGACACCTCGCAGCAGGTGCAGTGGCAGGCTGCCGTCGACCAGTCGAGGGCCGCCCACCAGCAGGCGCGTTCGATGCGCGACGAGGCGAAGGCGAAGATCGACGCGGAACTCGCCAAGGCGGAGCCGGATCTCGCCGCGCTCGCGGTCACGCTCGACGCGGTCGAGGAGCAGGGTCGCGCGCTGCGCAAGTCGTCGCGCGACGCCTGGCTGCGCCTCTACGCGACCATGCGCGCGGACCAGAAGGCGCTGGTGCGCGATGCCGTCAAGGCCCGGCTCGATCGCGTTTCGCACTTCCGCGAGCGGATGCACGGCGCCGGGTTCGGCCGTACGCCGTCCTGACCGTCCGCGCGATTCGCCTTCGACGCCCGCCCCGGAGTATGGGGCGGGCGTTTTCCTGTCCACTTCCAGCCGGCGGATCGACCCGCCCGGCGACGCCGCTGCGCGGCCGGGCAGCCGGACGACCGATCGACGGGGGGGTTGCAACGCCGCCGACATCCGGCTAGTGTTATGACATTGGCATAGCTCGCCGCCGCGCCGACCGGTCTAAAGGGTCCGCGTGCCGGCGGGTCTACGACACCGGCAGGGGGCCCATGTCGCGCACACTGAGCATCGCCGACCGTGACCGCGTCACGGCACCGACACGGTCCACCGCGCTCTGGGCGCTGGCCTGGGTGGCCGGCGTGGTCCTGTGGCTCGGGCTCGCCTTCGCCGTCGGGGCGGACCCGGGCTATCGCCCCGGCGCGTCCGGTCCGTCCGCTGCCGATCGCTACGAGCCGCCCTCGGCGATCGTACGGCGTCTCAAGCCGTCGGTGCCGCAACCGCCGCGCGCGTGGATGGGACCGGTCGCGGTGCCCGTCTCCGCCCGGATCAAGGCCTCCGACCTGGTCGAAGTCTACCGGTTCTTCAACCGGAACACCGGCGTGCACTTCTACACGGCCGACCCCGGCGAGCGCGCGCACATCCTCGCGACCTGGCCGCAATTCGTCGACGAGGGGCCGGTCTACCGGGCACTGGTGACGGCCGGGACCGGCACGGTCCCGGTCTGGCGCTTTTTCAACCGCGATACCGGCGCGCATTTCTACACGACCGACCCGGGCGAGCGCGCGCGCATCCTCGCGACCTGGCCGCAGTTCGTCGACGAGGGCGCGGTGTTCCACGCGTACACCGGCGATGCGCACGACCGGGCGCCGGTGCACCGCTTCTACAACACGGCGACGCGGACGCACTTCTACACGGCCAGCGACGCCGAACGCGACCACGTGCAGCGCAACCTGCCGATGTTCGTCTACGAGGGCGTCGTCTACTACGGCCAGACGCTGGGCGGGAGCAGCGGCTCGGCGGCGCGGATCGCGGCGTTCCGGCTGGTCGACCAGGCGACCTTCGGCCCGACGCCCGCCGAAGTCGACCGCGCGCTGTCGATGGGCGCGGCGGCGTGGATCGAGGACCAGTTCACCAGGCCGGCCTCGGGCTACACGAAGGGCGAATTCAACTACGAGTCGCTCGACGAGAGCCAGGGCTGCAGCTTCAGCGCGGCGCGCGACACACCCGCCTACCGCTGCGCCGAGGACCAGCTCACGCTGTTCCGGCTGCAGTACCGGTTCTTCCAGAACGCGATCGGCAAACCCGACCAGTTGCGCCAGCGCGTCGCGTGGGCGCTGTCGCAGATCTTCGTCGTGTCCGGGATGAAGGACCCGGACATGGAGACCGCCTACGTCCAGGCGCGCTGGCACCAGATGCTGTCCGACAACGCGTTCGGCGGCTTCGAGCAGCTCCTCTACGACCTGACGATCTCGCCGGCGATGGGGCATTACCTCGACATGATCGACAACGCCAAGGCGGACCCGGTCGAGGGCACCGAGCCCAACGAGAACTTCGCGCGCGAGCTGCTGCAGCTCTTCTCGATCGGCGTGGTCGAGCTGAAGCGCGACGGCACGCCGCTGTTCGATTCGCAAAGCCAGCCGATCGCGAGCTACGACCAGGCGACGGTCAAGGCGTTCGCGCGCGCGCTGACCGGCTGGACCTACGCGGCGTATCCGGGCACGCCGCCCAAGGAGTACAGCAACAACCACCGTTACTACGGCGCCGCGATGGTCACCCGGGCGGGCGCGCACGACACCGGCGCGAAGAAGCTCCTGCGCGGCATCGAATTGCCGGCGGGAATGACCGCGGACGCCGATCTGCGCGCGGCGCTGCGCAACGTCTTCCTGCACCCGAACGTCGGCCCGTTCATCGGCCGTCAACTGATCCGCCACCTGGTCACCGGCACGCCGACGCCGGGCTATGTCGAGCGCGTGGCCACCGTGTTCGACGACAACGGCGCCGGCGTCCGCGGCGATCTCAAGGCGGTCGTCCGCGCGATCCTCCTCGATCCGGAGGCGCGCAACGACCCGGGCCCCGACGTGCGCTACGGCCGTTTCCGCGAGCCCGCGCAGTACGTGACCGCGATCCTGCGCGGTGTCGGCGCGGCGAGCGACGGCATCGGCCTCGAGGAGGTCACACGGGCGATGGGACAGCGGATCTTCTATTCGCCGACGGTCTTCAACTACTACCCGGCCGAGTACCGGATCCCGGGCACCGACGTGGTCGCGCCGGCGATGGGCATCCACAACGCGAACACCGTGCTCGCGCGCTCGAACTTCGTCTACTGGATGCTCTGGGAGGACGGGCTGTGGCCCGACGACGAGGTGCCCGGCGCGATCGGCACGCGCGTGCTGCTCCAGCCCTGGGTCGTGCTCGCCGCGGACCCGCGCAAGCTGCTCGCGGCGATCGACGACCGCTTCTTCGGCGGCGCGATGCCTCCGGGCGTGCGTGCCGAGATCTACGCGACGATGCAGGCGATCGACGACGCCGAGGAGCGCGCGCGCACCGCGCTGTTCCTCGCCGTGACCTCGTTCCAGTACCAGGTGAGCCGCTGACGTGTGCCGGCCTTCGTGGCGGCGACGCAGCGCGTGCGTGACGGTGAGAAAGGTTTGAGGGAGCGCCGATGACCGGATTCGACACGACGCGCCGCCGCCTGCTGGTTGGTGCCGGCGGCCTCGCCGCCTCGGGCCTCGTGCCCCGGCTCGCGCATCTCGCGACGCCGCAGGCCGCCGCGCAGACCGCCAACGACTACAAGGCGCTCGTCTGCGTGTTCCTCTACGGCGGCGCCGACAGCAACGACATGGTCGTGCCGATCGACGACTACGGTCCGTACGCGGATGCGCGCCGCCGGACCGGCATGGGCCTCGCGCAGGACGAGCTCGTCCCGATCGCGCCGACCTCGCCGGCCCGGCGCTACGGACTGCATCCGGCGCTGGGCGACCTGGCGCCGCTGTTCGCGGCGAAGAAGCTCGCGGTCGCCTGCAACGTCGGCACGCTGGTCCAGCCGATCACGCGCACCCAGTATCTCGCCGGTGCGAAGGCACCGCGCAACCTGTTCTCGCACTCCGACCAGCAGCTCCAGTGGCAGGGCCTGGTCCCCGGTTCGCTCTTCAATTCGGGCTGGGGCGGGCGGGTCGCCGACCGCACCGGCGCCGGCAACACCGAACTCGGCATACCCGGCGTGATCTCGCTCGACGGCGACGCGCTGTTCACCATCGGCGAGTCGACCGTGCCGCTCGCGTTGCCCGGCGACGGAGGCAACGGGCTCGCCGGAGACCTCGACTCACCGTGGGGACGGCTGCGTTTCGACGCGATGCGCCGCATCCTCGCCGCGGACCGGTCGAACCTGATCGTCGCGAAGGCGGCCGACACGATGGACCTCGCGCTCAGGAGCGCCGAACAGGTGAACCGCGCGCTCAACGCCGACCTGCCGGCGATCGACACCGCGTTCGAAGGCGTGTGGTCGGACATCGGCAATCAGTTGCGCCGCGTGGCGACGCTGGTCGCCGGTCGCGGCGCGCTGGGCGTGCGCCGCCACCTCTTTTTCACCGCGATGGGCGGCTACGACACGCACTCGAGCCAGCGCGGCGAGATCTGGTGGCGGCTCGACCAGCTCGGTACAGCGCTCGCCGCCTTCCAGCGGGCGCTCGACGCGCTGGGGGTGGCGGCGCAGGTGACGACCTTCACGCTGACCGACTTCTCGCGCACCTTCCGGGTCAACGCGAACGACGGTACCGACCACGCCTGGGGCGGCCACCAGTTCGTCATGGGCGGAGCGGTGAAGGGCGGCACGTTCTACGGGCGCTTTCCGACACTGGTCGTCGGCGGTCCGGACGACGCCGGCGACGAAGGCCAGTGGATACCGACGACCTCGCTCGACCAGTACGGCGCGACGCTCGCGCGCTGGTTCGGCGTCCCGCCGGCCGAGCTCGGGCAGGTCTTCCCGAACCTCGCCGCATTCCAGACCACCGACCTGGGGTTCCTCGCGTGACCGGCACCCGGCGCGAGCCGCGGGCGCCATTCAATTGTCATGATTCATCCGCGCGCGCAGGAAACGATTGTGCGGGGGGCGCCTGGCGTCTGCCGATACCCCGGATCGCCTGCCAACCGGGTCGTCCATCGCGCACCGGAATGGGAAATCGCACCGGGCCCGGTGCCGGGATCATGGGCATCAGAAGTAATTTAACTTTGCTATAACAAATAGTTGCATCGATGTTCTCAGGAAGCGCTTGCATGAATGTCGCCCGGAGGAGCGACCGATCTCGATTTCGGAAAAAATAGGGGTTGATTTACGAGTTATGCCGATGGAATAATCGTTCCCGGGACGCGGCGCGCATCGTGGCGACCCGGGCAGGGCGACGGCAGGGGAGGTCCGTAGCGATGCGGAGTCGACAGGGCGGGAATCCGGCGGCGCGCCGGATCGGCAGGATGGTACGGTCGATGGCCTGGGCGGGATCGCTCGCCCTGGCGGCGCTCGCGGCCGCGCCCGCGGCCGACGCGCAGTCGTCGCTGCCCTCGCCGGTGTTCCGGTTCTACAACAACGCGACCGGAACGCACTTCTACACGATCTCGGTGGTCGAGCGCGACACGGTGCTCGCCCGCTATCCGACCTTCGCCTACGAAGGGCCGGTCTACTACGCCTATCCGTCGTCGCAGATCGACAACCTGCCGGTCTACCGCTTCTACAACACCAAGACCGGCACGCACTTCTACACGCAGTCCGAAACCGAGAAGAACTTCGTCCTCACGAACTATCCGGTCTTCGCGTTCGAGGGCCCGGTCTATTACGCGCCGGCCAGCGCGGGCGCCGGCCGCTCGCCGCTCTACCGTTTTTTCAACACCAAGACCGGGGCGCACTTCTTCACGACCAACGCGGCCGAGCGGGACATGGTGCTGCAGCGCTGGCCGCAGTTCACCTACGAGGGGGCCGCCTACCAGGTCTACGAGACCGGCCAGTCCGGCAGCGGCAACCAGCTCCCGGTCGCGAAGCTCACCGTCGATCCGGTGAACATCACGTCGCTGCCGGCGAACGTCACGCTGTCGGTCGACGCGAGCGACGCGGACGGTTCGGTCACACGCGTCGAGTACTTCCTCGGTGCGACCAAACTCGGCGAGACCTACGCGCCGCCGCACGCCTACGGCTGGGCGATCACCGCGGCCGGCGAATACAAGTTCCGGGCGGTCGCCTGGGACAACGCGAACGCGCCGGGCTCCAGTTCGACGGTGTCGGTCAGGGCGACCGGAACGCCGCCGGTGCAGAACGCCGCGCCCAAGGTTTCGCTTTCGGTCTCCCCCACTCAGCTCGCGGCGCCTGGCAAGGTGAATCTCCAGGCGAGCGCCTCCGACGACGACGGCACGATCGCCAAAGTCGCGTTCTACGAGGGCTCGACCAAGCTGGGTGAGGTGACGGCTGCGCCGTACGTCTGGCAGTACGAAGCGACGACGGCGAACAATATCTACAAGTTCAAGGCGGTCGCGACCGACAACCTGGGGGCGTCGACGACCTCGCCCGAGGCGTCCGCGACCGTCGGCTCGCTCACCAACGCGTCGCCCAAGGTCACGCTGTCGACCTCGGCGGCCACGCTGGCCACCCCGGGGCCGGTCACGCTCACGGCCTCGCCGACCGACGACGACGGTACGATCGCCAAGGTCGCTTTCTACGAAGGCAACAACAAGATCGCCGAACTCACGTCGCCGCCCTGGCAGACCGTCTTCACGACCACGCAGTCGATCCTCTACAAGTTCCGCGCGGTCGCGACCGACGACAAGGGGGCCACCGGCACGTCCGCGGAGTCGTCGGTGTCGGTCGGCTCGTCGACGAACGTCGCGCCGAAGATCACGATCTCGGTTTCGCAGACGCAGGTCTCGTGCCCCGGCACCGTCACGGTGTCGGCGCAGGCGAGCGACGACGACGGCACGATCGCGCGCGTGAGCTTCTACCAGTTCGGCAACAAGTTCATCGACGTCACGACCGCGCCGTACACCGCGACCTACAACACGACCGTCTGCGGCGTGTACAAGTTCAAGGCGACCGCCGTCGACAACAAGAACGCGTCGACGACCACCGCCGAGGTCGACGTCACCTCGGGCACCGCGCAGCAGCTCAACAAGAAGCCCCGGGTCTCGCTGTCGCTGTCGACCACGCTGGTCCAGGCGCCGGCGACGATCACGCTGACGGCGACCGCGGTCGACGACGACGGCACGATCCAGAAGGTCCAGTTCTACCGCAACGGCGCCAAGATCGGCGAGAAGCTGGCGACCCCGTTCACGTTCACCGCGGACATCACGGCCCCGGGAACGACGAACTTCCACGCCGACGCGGTCGACAACGTCGGCAACGTCGGCACGACGCTGACGCAGGTGGTGACGGCCAAGACGCCCTCGACGGTCGCGACGACCGACCCCGATGTCTGGCGGCTCCTCAACCAGGCGACGTTCGGCGCGTCGCAGGCGGAGGCGGCGAGCGTCGTGTCCCGCGGGATCACCGGGTGGATCGACGACCAGTTCACCAAACCCGTGTCCGGCTACCCGGCGAGCCGCTACAACAGGATCCAGCTCCGCGAGACGCCGGACTGCACGACACGCGATCCGCTGAACCAGAGCTATCCGTCGACGTCGCCCGAGGCGATGTGCGTGCGCGATCACCTGTCGCTCGCGATGGTCCAGCGCGATCTGTTCACCAACGCCGCGTACGCGTCCGACCAGCTCCGCCAGCGCGTCGCCTGGGCGCTCTCCCAGATCCTCGTGATCTCCGGCGTCGAGAGCGACCTCGCGCGCGCGCACGTGATGGCGCGCTACCAGCAGATCTTCTTCGACCACGCGTTCGGCAACTTCGAGACGATCCTGAAGCGCATCTCGGTCAGCCCGGCGATGGGCAACTGGCTCGACTCGGTGAACAACGACCGCCCGGATCCGACCAAGGGGCGCGTGCCCAACGAGAACTACGCGCGCGAGATCAAGCAGCTCTTCTCGATCGGCCTGGTCGAGCTCGCGCTGGACGGCACGCCGCTGCTCGACGCGCTGGGCGAGCCGATCCCGTCGTACGACCAGGACGACATCAAGCAGTTCGCGCGCGTGTTCACCGGCTGGACGTACGCGAACCCGGACGGCAGCCCGATCACCAAGAAGAACAATCCGTACTACGGCGCCGACATGGGGGTCTTCCCCGGCACGGCGACGACCGGCCACGACACCGACGCCAAGACGCTGCTCAACAACTTCACGCTGCCGGCCGGCCAGACGGCGGAGAAGGACCTGGACGACGCGGTCCACAACGTGTTCGCCCACCCGAACACCGGTCCGTTCATCGGCAAGCAGCTGATCCAGAAGCTCGTGACCGGCAACCCGAGCCCGGCCTACGTCCAGCGCGTCGCGGCGGTGTTCAACAACAACGGCAGCGGTGTCCGCGGCGACCTGAAGGCGGTCGTGCGCGCGATCCTGCTCGACTCCGAGGCGCGCGGGGCGGCGAAGACCGCGCCGGACTTCGGCTCGCTGCGCGAACCGGTGCTGATGATCACCAGCCTGATCCGCGCGCTCAACGGAGTCACCGACGGCTCTGGCCTGGGCGACCGGGCCTCGCCGCTGGGCCAGCGGCCGTACTACTCGCCGACGGTGTTCAACTACTTCCAGCCGGACGAGACGATCCCGGGCACGTCGATCCTCGCGCCCGAGTTCACGATCCACAACAGCAACTCGGCGGTCTCGCGGACCAACCTGGTGTACGCGCTGGTCTACAACGGGGTCGGAGCCGACCAGAGCCTGCCGGGCTCGACCGGAACGCGGCTCAACACGATGCAGTTCGAGCAGTACGCCGACAACGGCGCGACGCTGGTCGACCGCGTCAGCGAGATGCTCGTGGGCGGACCGCTGCCGGCGGTGGCGCGCGATCTCGTGGTCACCGCGGTGAACGCGATCGCGGTGTCCAATCCGCTGACCGCGCAGCAGCGGGCGGATCGCGCGAAGATGGCGGTCTACCTGATCGCCTCGTCGTTCCACTACCAGGTCCAGCGGTGACACCATGAGCACGAACCGCCGTCAGTTCCTGTCCCGCACGACCGCGCTGACCGGCGCGGCGCTCGCCGGCGGCCTCGGCCGATTCGGCGTCGAATCGGCGAGCGCGCAGGCGGTGAGCGACTACAAGGCGCTCGTGTGCCTGTTCCTGTTCGGCGGCGCCGACAGCAACAACATGCTCGTCCCCGACACCGATTACGCGCAGTACGCGCTGACGCGGACGCCGGCTTCGCAGGTCGCGCTCACGCAGGCCGAGATCCTCAAGTTCACCGCGGCGCGGCAGGGCGGCAAGTCGTACGGCCTGCATCCGCTGATGGCGCCGCTGAAGGAGCTCTACGACCAGAAGAAGCTCGCGATCGTCGCCAACGCCGGCACGTTGCTCGGCCCGACGACGATGGTGGAGTACAAGGCGGGCACGAACCGGCCGCCGAACCTGTTCTCGCATTCCGACCAGCAGATGCTCTGGCAGGGGCTCTTGCCCGGCGAGGTCGTGCGCACCGGCTGGGGCGGGCGCCTCGCGGACCGGCTCGCGTCGACCAACGCCGGTCAGAAGATCCCCACGATGGTCTCGGTCGCCGGCACCCAGATCTTCAATTCGGGCCACGACACGACGCCGTTCGTCGTGCCGAGTTCGGGCGGCGTGCTGCTGTCCGGCCAGGGCAGCGACACGGTCAGCAACGCGCGGTACAGCGCGCTGCGCGCGCTGATGGGGACCGGCGGCGGCAACCAGATCTTCTCCGGCGCGGCCGGCATCCTCGAGAAGTCGCTGACCGCGGCGGACGCCGCCAATCCCTACCTGACCGTGGCCCAGCCGGCGATCATCACGACGGCCTTCACCGTCGGCGGCAACCAGCTCAACACGGGACTCGCCAACCAGTTCAAGCAGATCGCCCGGCTGATCGAGGCGCGCGCCGCGCTCGGCGTCAAGCGACAGTTCTTCATGGTGTCGATCGGCGGGTGGGACACGCACGCCAACGTGCTCACCGCCGAGGGCAACCTGATCGGTCAGCTCGCGCCGGCGATCCGCGCGTTCTACGACTACACCGTCGCGGCCGGGATCCAGAACAACGTGACCACGTTCACGATGTCGGACTTCAACCGCACGTTCATCGGCAACCAGTCGCTGGGCACCGACCACGCGTACGGCGGCAACTACCTGGTCGTGGGCGGTTCGGTGAGGGGCGGCGACGTGTACGGCACGTACCCGACGCTGATCCTCAAGGGCCCGGACGACACCGGATCGAACGGCGCGTGGTTGCCGACGACCGGGGTCGACCAGATCGGCAACACGCTCGCGTCCTGGTTCGGGATGTCGTCGGCGGACATCGCCTACGCGTTCCCCAACCTGACCAACTGGTCGGCCGGCCAGCGTAACGTGGGATTCATGGCCTGATGATCCGATGGAGCGGCCGAGAGGCGGCTCCGGACCTCCCCCGCGGTCCTGCGATTCGCCGTTTCCGGCTCCGGCACCCCCCTGCCTGACCGGCGCAGGACCGCAACTCACCCGCGCGCGGCGGCGACCAGCCCGGTCGCCGCCGCTTCGAGCGACGCGGGCACGACCGGCTTGGAGAGGAGCGCGAGCCCCGCGCCGCGCACCTCGCGTTCGCTCGATTCGCGCAGGTCGCCGCTCACCACCAGCGCCGGGATCGTCGTGCCGAACTGGTCGCGCAGGAGCGCGATCGCGTCGAGTCCGTTCGCGTCGTCCGCGAGTCGCAGGTCGGCGACGATCAGGTCCGGGTAGCGTCCGGCTTCGCCCAGCGCCGCCAGCACCGCCTCGGCGTGGGCACCGCCGGCGACCTGGGCTCCCTGCGCGGCGAAGAGCGCGCGCATGCCCTCGACCGCGGACGGATCGTCGTCGATGACCGCGATGCAGGCGCCGGCGAGCGGGTGGCCGCCGCGATCGTCCTTCGGGCGCGCGCCCGTCGCATCCGGCGCGCGCGGCAGGACGATCCGGAAACGCGAGCCGCGTCCGCGCTCGCTCGCGAGTTCCAGCCGGTGGCCGAGCAGCGCCGCGAACCGGCGCACGATCGCGAGCCCGAGTCCCATGCCGCGCGCGGACCCGGTCCCGGGCGTCTGCACCTGGTAGAACTCCTCGAAGATGCGCTGGCGATGCTCGGGCGCGATGCCGACGCCGGAATCGACGACCTCGATCGCGATGTCCGGTCCACGCCGCCGCGCACCCACGACGACGCCGCCCCTGCGGGTGTAGCGCAAGGCGTTCGCGATCAGGTTGCGCAGCATCCGCTCGACGAGCGCCGGGTCGGAGTCGACCGTCGTGCGGGTCGGGACGAAGGCCAGTCCGAGTCCGCGCGCCCGCGCCTCGACGCCGAAGTCGCGCTCGAGCCGATCGAACAGCGACTTCAGCACGACCCGCTCGCGCGCCGGTTCGAGCGCGCCGGCTTCGAGCCGGGAGAGGTCGATCAGTTGCGAGAACTGAGCCTCGAGCGCTTGCAGCGCGCCGCGGACGCTGGCGACCAGCGGCGCGGCCTCGGCGTCCTCGACCCGGCGCGCGAGCGCGGCGACGAACAGGCCGAGCGCGTGCAGCGGCTGGCGCAGGTCGTGGCTCGCGGCGGCGAGGAGCTGGCTCTTGCCGCGGTTCGCGGCCTCGGCGGCCGTGCGCGCGTCGAGCGCCGCGCGCGTGCGTTCCTTGAGCTCGTCGATCAGGTCGGCGTTGCGGTGTCGCGTCGCGAGCGCGTCGGTGAGCACGTCGTTCAGCCGGTGCCCGAACGCGAGCACGAAGGCGAGCACGACGCTCATGACCAGCGCGGTGTACAGGTGGACCGGGCCGCCCTCCAGGCCCACGCGCACGATCAGCGGCACCAGCGCCGGCAGCACGAACCCGTAGAACGACGCCTTGTAGACGGCGGTCAGGTTCAATCCGCCCAGCACCACGCCGAACAGGCAGACGATCGACAGCGCCTGGTGCGCGGGCGCCGACGGGAACATCGCGATCGCCGCGAATCCCCACAGCGCGCCGGCGGCGGCGGAGCCGTACGACCAGTAGCGGCCCCAGCGCGCGGTGGCGCCGATGCCGGGTCGCGCGGCGAGCCAGGCGCGCAGCAGCGCGTAGCGGATCGCCTGGTTCGCGATCACCAGCGCGAACCAGCCCGCCATCAGGCCGATCGCCGTCTCGTCGCGCATGGCGGCGCAGAACAGCAGGCCGCCGAACAGCATCGACGCGGTGGTCCGCGCCCATCCGCCGTAGAGCATCGCCACCTGGTCGGCGCGCGCGCGGGCGAGCGGCAACGGCACCGCGGCGGCGGCATCCATCGCGTCTGTCCGATCCGGCCGGCGCTGGGGCTAGAGGGTGGCCGTGTCGACGCCGCGGCGGTTGAGCTCGACGATCGCCTGGGCGCGCGTGTGCACGTTCAGCGCGCGCAGGATCGCGCTGACGTGGACCTTGACCGTGCCCTCGGAGAGCGCGAGATCGCGGCAGATGAGCTTGTTGGGCTTGCCCTGCACCAGCAGGCGCAGGACGTCGGACTGGCGCTGCGTGAACCCCAGGTCCATGCCCTGCGGCGGGAGGCGCGGCGCGGAGCGGGGGTCGGAGGCCGGCGCGACCGGCCGTCCGCCGCGCAGGACCGCGCGCACGGCGGCGCAGATCCCGGCCGCGTCCGCGCGCTTGGACAGGTAGCCGCGGGCGCCGGCGGCGAGCGCGCCGTCGATGGTCGCGCGGTCGTGCGTCGCCGAGAGCACGACGATGGGCAGCGCGGGACGCTCGCGGTGGAGCTCGGCCAGGAAAGCGAGTCCGCGCGTGCCGGGCAACGCGAGGTCGAGCAGCGCGACCGCGCAGTCCGGGTGCGCCGCCAGCACGCGGCGCGCCTCGTCGCGCGTGGCCGCCGCGTAGGGCGTCCAGAGCGGCTCGACGACCTCGATGTAACGCGCCAGCGCCTCGAGGATCAGCGGATGGTCGTCGACGACGAGGAGCTTCATGCACGCCTCCGTGCTGCGTTCGGTTTCGACGCCGCGCACGTTATGCCCGCGTCGCCGACGCGGCCACTGTCAGTTCTGACAGGACGAGGATCGATGGAGCGCGGGCGGAGCGCCGGAACGAAGTCCGCGCCGCGCGACCGCCCGCGGAGCCGCGCGTTTACTCGTGCCGCAGCGCGTCGATCGGCGCGAGCCGCGAGGCCTTGCGCGCCGGGTAGTAGCCGAAGAAGACGCCGACGGCGGCCGCGAAGCCGAACGCGAGCAGCACCGCGCCGGCGCCGGTCTCGGTGCGCCAGCCGGCGAAATGTCCGACCGCGAAGGACGCGATCGCGCCCAGCACGATGCCGACGAGTCCGCCGATCAGCGAGAGGGTGACCGCCTCGACGAGGAACTGGTTGAGGATGTCGCGCCCGCGCGCGCCGACCGCCATCCGCAGGCCGATCTCGCGCGTGCGCTCGGTGACCGACACCAGCATGATGTTCATGATGCCGATGCCGCCGACGACCAGCGACACCGACGCGATCGCGGCGAGCAGGATCGTCAGCACGCGCGAGCTCGCCTCCTGCGCCGCCAGCACCTCGGACAGATTGCGGACGAAGAAATCGTCCTCCTGGTTCGCCTGCAGCCGGTGGCGCTGGCGCAGGAGGTCGCGCATCGACTGCTCGGCCTGCGCGACGTCGGCGCCGGCGCGCACCTTCACGGTGATCGTCGAGACGTTGCGGTTGCGCACCTGCTGTCCGCCCAGCACGCGCTTGCGCGCGGTCGTGATCGGGATCAGCACGACGTCGTCCTGGTCCTGCCCGATCATGCTCTGGCCCTTGCGGTCGAGCACGCCGACGACCTGGTGGGGGACGTTGCGCACGCGGATGGTCTCGCCGACCGGGTCGGACTCGCCGAACAGCGAGCGCGCGACCGTCTGGCCGACGAGCGCGACTTTGGCCGCCGCCTCGAGGTCGGAGCCGCCGAACGGCTTGCCCGCGATCACCTCCCACTCGCGCGCGACGAGATAGTCGGGAGTGACGCCCAGGATCTGGGTCGACCAGTTGCTGTTGCCGTAGACGACCTGGCCCCCGCCGCGCAGCTGCGGCGCGGCGACCTCGATCTCCTCGACCTCGCGCGGCAGCGCGGCGGCGTCGTCCTCGGTGAGCGTGAGCTGCGCGCCCGAACCCAGCCGGACACCGCCCGACGTGACGTTGCCCGGCAGGACGATGATGAGGTTCGAGCCCAGGCTCTTGATCTGGTCCTCGACGCGCGCCTGGGCGCCGGCGCCGATCGCCGTCATCGCGATGACCGCGCCCACGCCGATGATGATGCCGAGCATCGTGAGCGCGCTGCGCAGCTTGTTCACGCGCAGCGCGGCGAGCGCGATCCGCAGCGTCGCGAGGAAATTCATCGCGGCCCCGCCCAGGACGCGCGCGCGGCCGCCGCGCTCGCCGGCCCGGCCGGTGCCGGCGGCGCGGTTCCTCGCCCGGGACCGTCGGCCGCACGAGGCGCGTGCCGGGTGTCGGAGACGACACGGCCGTCGCGGAACGCGATCGTGCGCGCGGCGAACGCGGCGATGTCGTTCTCGTGGGTCACCAGCACGACGGTGATGCCGTCGCGGTTGAGCGACTGCAGCAGCGTCATCACCTCGAAGCTCGTGGCGGTGTCGAGCGCGCCGGTCGGCTCGTCGGCGAGGATCAGCGCCGGATCGTTGACCAGCGCCCGCGCGATCGCGACGCGCTGCTGCTGGCCGCCGGAGAGCTGGGACGGGTGGTGGTCGGCGCGGCCTTCGAGCCCGACCTGGGCGAGCCGCGCCCGGGCGCGCGCATGTCGCTCGTCGGCCGGGACGCCGGAGTAGAGCAGCGGCAGTTCGACGTTGTCGAGCGCGGAGGTGCGCGGCAGCAGGTTGAACTGCTGGAACACGAAGCCGATCCGCCGGTTGCGGATCGACGCGAGCTGGTCGGCGTCGAGCCGCGCGACGTCCTCGCCGTCCAGCCGGTAGCTGCCCGACGTCGGCGTGTCGAGGCAGCCGACGACGTTCATGAACGTCGACTTGCCCGAGCCGGACGGCCCCATGACCGCGACGAACTCGCCGGGGGCGATGTCGACCGAGACGCCCGCGAGCGCGTGCACCTCGGTGTCGCCCATCCGGTAGACCTTGACGAGGTCGCGGGTCGCGATCAGCGGCGCGTCGGCCATGGCGCGATTCCGGTTCGCGGGACGCGGGCGGCGGGTCCGGTCAGAACGGCAGGCGCGGGCCGGCGCTCGCGCGCGGCGCGGCGGCGGCGGGCAGCTGCGTCCCGACGATCACCTCCTCGCCTTCGGCGAGCGGCCCGGACACGACCTCGGTCGCGTTGCCGTCGGAGAGCCCGGTGCGGATCGTTACCTCCTTCGGCTGCCCGTCGGCGATCGTGTGGACACGACCGGTGCCGGTGGTCGCGCGGCCGGTCTCCGCGGCGACGATCTCGGCGTAGCGCTTCTGCTGGTCCGCGTTGAGGATCGCGTTGATCTTCTGCCGCGCCTCCGCGCGCATCCGTTCGCCGCGCTGGCGGCGGTCGGCTTCGGGCAACTCGCGCAGTTCGGCGAAGCGCGAACGCTGCTCGGCGAAGATCTCGTCGACGCGCGCGGTCTGCGCCGCATCGAGCTTGAGCTCGTCGACCAGCCGCTGACGCCGCGCCTGCGCGTCGCCGCCGCCCGGCGGCCCACCGGTGCCCTGGGACGGCGCGGCGGCCTCGGTGCGCGCCGCCGTGCCGGCGGGGCGCCAGCGCAGCGCGGCGTTCGGGACCTTGAGCGCGTTGTCGCGGCTGTCGGAGACGATGCGGACGTTCGCGGTCATCCCCGGGACGAGCCGCAGGTCGGGATTGGGCGTGGCGACGATCACCGTGTAGGTCACGACGTTCTGCACGGTCTGGGCGGCCTTGCGGATCTGGTCGACGCGGCCTTCGAAATTGCGCCCGGGAAAGGCATCGACGGTGAACGTCGCGCGCTGCTCGGGCCGGATCTTGCCGATGTCGGTCTCGTCGATCGACACCGCGACCTGCATCCTGGCGAGATCCTGCGCGATCGTGAACAGCGTCGGCGTGTTGAGGCTCGCGGCGACGGTCTGACCGGCGTCGACCTGCCGCGAGATGACCACGCCGTCGACCGGCGCCGTGATCGCGGTCTTGGCGAGATCGTTGCGCGTCGACGCGAGCGCGGCCTCGCGCTGCTTGACGATCGCCGCGGCGTTGGCGACCTGCGCTTCGGCCGAGCGGACCTGGGCCTCGGCTGTGCGCACCGCCTCCGCCGCGCCGCGCTCGGTGAACTGCGCCTTGTCGCGTTCGGCGGCCGAGATGAAGGCCTTCTGCAGCAGCGATTCCTTGCGTTCGAGGTCGCGCCTGGCGTCCTCGTGCGCGATGCGCGCGCGCAGCAGTTGCGATCGCTGCGCGGCGACGTCGCTGTCGCGCTGGAGCCGCGCGGTGCGCGCCGCCTCGAGGTCGGCCTGCGCCTGCCTGACCTTGAGCTCGTAGGTCTCGGGGTCGATGCGTGCCAGCAACTGTCCCGCCTTGACCGGGCTGTTGAAGTCCACGAGCAGGTCCTTGATCTGCCCGGAGATCTGCGAGCCGACGAGGACGGTCGTCACCGCCTGCAGCGTGCCCGACGCGGAGACCACCTGCGCGAGCGAGCCGCGCTCGACCTTCGCGAGCCGCCAGGCCGGCGCATCGTTCGCCGATCGGTAGGTCCGCCACGCGGCGTAGCCACCGGCCGCGAGCAGGGCGATGGCGAGCGCGACCGGCAGGGCGCGGCGCACGGGGGAACGCAGGGGTCGGTGGGCTGGATCGGGCATGAGGTCGTCGGAGCGCGCCGTGCCGGACGCGTCCGCAGGAGACTGATCGGTGGCGTCGGGTTCAACCGCTGGCGCGGCCGAAGCCCTCCTTCTGCAGTTCGGCCTGGTCGCGCTTGAGCGCGCGCAGTCGTGTCTCGACGATCGAGCTGTCGTAGAAGTTCGCGTCCCCGGCCTTGATCGCGAGCTCGAACTGGTCGATCGCGCCGCGCAGGTTGCCCTGCCACGCGTAGTACTCGCCCTGGTGCATGTGGTGCTTGAGGCGGCGGTTCTGCGCGGCGTAGGCCTTCGCCGCGGCCCGGTGCAGCAGCCCGTCCGTGGGGAAGCGCTGGAGCTCGCGCTCGGCGAATTGCGCGGCGTCCGCCGCGCGGCCGGCCTTGAGCAGCGCGTCGGGATAGTCGTAGACGAGCTGCATCTTGTTGGGATAGCGGGCGAGCGCCGCTTCGAAACGGGCGACGGCGCCGGTCGCGTCGCCCGATTCGAGCAGCACGTGCCCGGCGATCGCCTCGATCATCGGATGCGGCGGCGCGGTCCGCTCGAGCGCCGCGAGTTCGGTGCGCGCGCGGGGGAGCTTGCCGTCGCGCAACAGCGCGGCGACCAGGCCGTAGCGGACGGCGATCTCGCTGTTGTACTTGCGCTCGGCGATCGCGCCGTCGAACCAGGAGACCGCCTCGTGCGAACGGCCCACGTAACTGCGCAGCAGCGCGCGGACCATCTGGAAGTCGAGCGAATCGGCGACCTGCCGGTAGGGGCGGTCGCGCGCGCGCGACTGCGCCTCGGCGATGCGCTCGTAGGTGACCGGGTGCGTGCGCAGGTACGAGGGGACGCTGCCGTCGGTGAACCGCGACGCCTTCTGCAGGCGTTCCATCAGCGTGGCGGCCGACGCGGCGTCGAACCCGGCGGCCTGCAGGCGCAGGAAGCCGATCCGGTCGGCTTCGTACTCGTGCTCGCGCGTGAAGTTGAGCTGGGTCTGGATCGCGAGCGCCTGCGCCGACGTGATCGCCGCCCCGACCAGGTCGTTGGCCGACGAGGAGTTCGACCGGGCCGCGACCAGCGCGACGGCCAGTGCCGCGAGCGAAAGCAGCAGCGCGTTCTGCTGGCCGGCGATGAGCCGCGCCATGTGGTTCTGCGTGATGTGCGAGATCTCGTGCGCCAGCACGCTCGCGAGCTCGGACTCGGTCTGCGCGAGCAGGATGAGACCGGTGTTGACGCCGACGAAGCCGCCCGGGATCGCGAACGCGTTGATCGACGGGTCGGGGACCGCGAAGAACTCGAAGTCGAACCGCGTGTCCGGCCGCGCCGAGACGAGCTTGCGCCCGAGTTCGTTCAGGTAGTCGTTGACCTCGGGATCCTCGAGGTAGCCTCCGGCCGCGCGCATCTGCTTGACGGCCGTCTCGCCCAGCCGACGCTCCTGGGCCGGGGTCATCAGCTTCTGCGCCGAGTCGCCGAGGTCGGGCAGCCCCTGGGCGAGCGGCCACGGCCCGGCGGGCAGCGCCGCGACGGCCGCGGCGAGGATCGCGACCAGGGCGCGCCTCGGGCGGGTGGTCACGGGGCGGATCATCGGGAGGCCGGGCGGAGGGGGTACTGTCTCGGGGTGTCGGGTCGGCCGGGGGCCGTCGGGGACGTCGGGCCGGCGGGGTTGCGCCGCCGCCGCTCGTCACGGTCGACCCGCTGCTATGATGCCTGCGGGGCCGCCGGAGTTCATCGCATCCGCGGAATTCCGCGCATCCGCATCGTCGACCCGCCCCCGACTCCGACGACATGACCCGACCGATCGCCAAGTCCACGCGCCCCGGGCGCCCCCGTGGCGCCGGCGCGGCCCCGCCGTCGGGCCCCGCGGCCGGGCCAGCGCATTTTACCCACTTCGACGGATCGGGGCAGGCGCACATGGTCGACGTGGGCGCGAAGCCGGCGACCCAGCGCCTCGCACGGGCGGGCGGGCGGATCGTCATGCGGCCGGAGACCCTCGCGCTGGTGCGCGACGGAACCGCAAGCAAGGGCGACGTGCTCGGCGTGGCCCGGGTCGCCGCGATCCAGGGGGCGAAGCGCGCGTCCGACCTGATTCCGCTGTGCCACCCGATCGCGCTGACCCGGGTCGCGGTCGAGTTCCGGCTCGATCCGGTCGCCTCGGCGGTCGAGATCGAGGTCACCGCGCAGACCGAGGGCCGGACCGGCGTCGAGATGGAGGCGCTGGCCGCGGTCGGGGCCGGACTCCTCACCGTCTACGACATGTGCAAGGCGGTCGATCGCGGCATGCGGATCGACGCGATCCGACTGCTGGAGAAGCGCGGCGGCAAATCCGGCGCATGGCGGGGCGAGTGACCGCCGCCGCCGGGGACCGCCGGCCCGCGGGCGGGCCGTAGTGGTCCGGCCACTTGACCCTTGGACCGTGGCACCGGTAGAGTCGCCGGACTCGCGCGGCCGCGGCGGGAACGCCGCGCGGCCCGCCGGTGGGCACCTCCGGTGCGCAGCGGCCGAGCCCCCCGTCCCGGAGCCCCCGTGCCGCTGACCCAGGTCGAAACGCAGCGCCTGTACCGGCGGATCGCCGGCCAGATCGCCGCGATGATCGACCGCGGCGAATTCGTCGCCGGCGCCCGCCTGCCGCCCGAGCGCGAACTCGCGCGCGAACTCGGCGTGTCGCGGACGTCGGTGCGCGAGGCGATCATCTCGCTGGAAATCGCCGGCCGGGTCGAGGTGCGCGTCGGCAACGGCATATTCGTGCGCCGGACCGGGCCGGCGAAACCGGCGGCCGGCGACGACGGCCCCGGGCCGTTCGATCTCCTGTCGGCGCGCGCGATGATCGAGGGCGAGATCGCGGCGTCGGCGGCGAAGCGCGTCCGGCGCGCGGACCTGGACGCGCTGCGCGAGACCATCGCCGACATGCGCGACGCCGGCGACGACGCCGCCCGCCGCAACGCGGCCGACCGTGCGTTCCACCTGCGCATCGCCGAGGCGACGAAGAACGGCGCGCTGGCGCAGGTCGTCGCGTCGCTGTGGGAACAGCGCGGCGGCGAGCTGTGGACGCGCATCGAGGGTCATTTCCACACACCGGCGTTGCGTGCGCGCACGGCCGACGACCATACGGCGATCGTCGCCGCGCTCGAGGCCGGCGATCCGGACCGGGCGCGCGCCGCCATGCATCGACATCTGGCGCGCGTCGCGCGCGAGTTCCAGCGACGGCTGGAGCCGGAGGGCGCAGCGCGCCGTTCGGCCACCGGCCCCGATTCCCGGACCGTCCGCGCCGACCGGCGCGCCCATTGAAGGAGGAAGACGACGATGAACCCGATTCCGAAGACCCTGGCGCGGACCCTGGCGGCCCTCGCCGTCGCCGCGCTGTGCCTGCCGGCCGCCGCGCGGGAATTCCGCTCGGCGGACGTCCATCCGGAGGATTACCCGACCGTGATGGCCGTCAAGCACATGAGCGAGACGATCAAGCAGAAGACCGGCGGCAGGCACTCGATCCGCGTCTACACCGGCAACCAGCTGGGCGGGGAGAAGGACACGATCGAGCAGACGCGCATCGGCGCGCTCGACTTCGTCCGGATCAACGTCGCGCCGATGAACAACATCTGCCCGACGACGATGGTGCCGACGATGCCGTTCCTGTTCCGCTCGAAGGACCACATGCGCAAGGTTCTCGACGGTCCGGTCGGCGACGAGATCCTCAGGAGCTGCGAGTCGCAGGGCTTCGTCGGCCTGGCGTTCTACGACTCGGGTTCGCGCTCGCTCTACACGGTCAAGAAGCCGGTGAAGTCGCTCGCCGACGCCAAGGGCATGAAGATCCGGGTCCAGCAATCCGACCTCTGGGTCGCGCTGCTGCAGGCGATGGGCGCGAACGCGACGCCGATGCCCTACGGCGAAGTCTACACCGCGCTCAAGACCGGCCTGGTCGACGGCGCCGAGAACAACTGGCCTTCCTACGACACGAGCAAGCACCACGAGGTCGCCAAGTTCTACTCGGTCACCGAGCATTCGATGGCGCCGGAGATGCTGCTCATGTCCAAGAAGGTCTGGGACTCGCTGACCCCCGACGAGCAGAAGATCTTCCGCCAGGCGGCGAAGGAGTCGGTGCCGGTGATGCGCAAGCTCTGGGACGAGAAGGAGCGCGCCTCGCGCGAGCTGGTCGTCAAGGGCGGGGCGCAGATCATCGAGGTCGACAAGAAGTCGTTCCAGGACGCGATGAAGCCGGTCTACGACAAGTTCATCACCGATCCGAAGCTCAAGGAGATGGTGAGCCGCGTCCAGGCGACGAACTGACGCGGAACCGGGACCGGGCCGGCCGGATCTCCGGCCGGCCGGCGCGGCCGGCGGCGCCGGCGGCCGTCGCGCGAGGGGAGGGGATCTCATGATGCTCACGCGGGTGAACCGCGCGCTCGCCGTGGCCGGCATGGCGGTGGCGATCGTTGGATTGTGGACGATCACGCTGCTGGTCGCCTGGCAGGTGTTCGGGCGCTACGTGATGAACGACACGCCCACCTGGGCGGAGAGCCTGACGCTGGTGCTGGTCCTCTACGTCGCGTTGATCGGCGCCGCGGTCGGCGTGCGCGACGCCGGCCACATCGGCATGGAATCGCTGCTCGTGCTGGTCTCCGAACCGGTCCGGGTCAAGCTCGAAATCGTCATCTACGCGCTGGTCGGCGTGTTCGGCGCGATGATGCTCTGGTACGGCGGGGGCCTCACCGCCGGCGTGCTGTCGTACAAGATCCCGACGCTGGGCATCTCCGAGGGCTTCCACTACGCGCCGCTGATGGTCTCCGGCGCGCTGATCGCGCTGTTCTCGGTCGAGCACGTCATCGCGCTCGGGCGCGGCGAGGTCGTGGAGCCGGCATGGCACTGACGATCCTCTGCGTCTCGTTCCTGCTGTTCCTGATCCTGGGCGTGCCGGTCGCCTTCGCGATCGGGCTCTCGGCCGTCTGCACGATCCTCTACGAGGGACTGCCGACGCTGGTCATCTTCCAGCGGATGATGTCCGGCATGAACGTGTTCAGCTTCCTGGCGATCCCGTTCTTCATCTTCGCCGGCGAGCTGATGCTGCATGGCGGCATCGCCGACAAGATCGTCGACTTCGCCAAGAAACTCGTCGGCAACGTCCGCGGCGGACTGGGCATGTCCAACGTGATCGCCTGCACGCTGTTCGGCGGCATCTCGGGCTCGCCGGTCGCCGACGTGTCGGCGATGGGATCGGTGATGATCCCGCAGATGAAGAAGGAGGGCTACGACGCCGACTACGCGGTCAACGTCACGACGCACGCCGCGCTGGTCGGCGCGCTGACGCCGACGTCGCACAACATGATCATCTATTCGCTCGCCGCCGGCGGGAAGGTGTCGATCGGCGCGCTGATCCTCGCCGGCGTGCTGCCGACGATCGTGCTCGCGATCTGCATGCTGGTCGCGGCGTACTGGGTGGCGGTGCAGCGCGGGTACCCGCGCGGGACCTGGAACGGCTGGGGCGCGGTCGGCGGCTCGTTCGTGCGGGCGATGCCGGGGCTCGCGGTCGCGATCATCATCATCTGGGGGATACTCTCGGGCGTGTTCACCGCGACCGAGTCCGCGTCGATCGCGGTGATCTACGCGATCCTGGTCACGACGTTCGGCTACCGGACGATGTCGCGCGAGAAGTTCCTGAAGGCGAGCGCGAAGGCGGTCAAGACCACCGGCGTCGTCCTGCTGCTGATCGGGGTGTCGGCGACCTTCCAGTACCTGATCGGCCTCTACCAGGTCGCGCACCTGACCGGCGAGTGGATGGCGACGATCTCGACCAATCCCTGGATGGTCTTCCTGCTGATCAACATCATCCTGTTCCTGCTCGGCACGTTCATGGACATGGCGAGCACGATCCTGATCTGCACGCCGATCTTCCTGCCGATCGCCCAGCAGTACGGGATGGACCCGGTCCAGTTCGGCATCGTCATGCTGGTCAACTGCGCGCTCGGGCTCAACACGCCGCCGGTCGGCACCACCCAGTTCGTCGGCTGCGCGATCGGCGAGATCTCGGTCGGGCAGGTGATGCGCACGATCCTGCCGTTCTACGGCGCCTTGACCGCGGCGCTGTTCGCCGTGACCTACGTGCCGGCGTTCTCGCTGTGGCTGCCCCGCCTGGGCGGCTATCTCAACTGACCGATGGCCCCGTCGGCGCCCCGGCTGACGCTCGCGACGCTCGACCGCGTTCCCGCCGACGTCGCGCGGCCGGGCTACGATCCCGCGTCGGTCGGTGTCGGCATCGTCCACCTGGGGCTGGGCGCGTTCCACCGGGCGCACCAGGCGGTGGTCACCGACTCGCTGCTCGCGCACGATCCGCGCTGGGGCGTCTGCGGCGTCTCGCTGAAGACGCCGAGGTCCACGCAGGCGCTCGCGCAGCAGGACGGCCTTTACACGCTGCTCGTGAAGGACCCGTCCGGCGTCGAGGCCCGCGTGATCGGCGCGGTGCGGGAGACCTTGTACGCACCGGCCGATCCGTCCGCGCTGGTGACGCGGATGGCCGATCCGCGGGTGCACGTAATCACGCTGACCGTGACCGAGAAGGGTTATTGCCACGATCCGGCGACCGGGCGGCTCGATCTCGATCATCCGGACATCCGTCACGACCTCGCGAACCCGGCCGCACCCCGATCGGCCGTCGGGCTCCTGGTCGCGGCGCTCGACGCGCGCCGTGCGAACGCCACCGGCCCGCTCAACGTCGTGTGCTGCGACAACCTGCCGCACAACGGCCGGGTCGTCGAGGGACTGGTCGCGAGTTTCGCCGCGGCGCGCTCGGCGGACCTGGCCGAGTGGATCGCCCGGCACGCGGCGTTTCCGTGCACGATGGTCGACCGGATCGTCCCGGCGACCACCGACGCCGACGTGGCCGAGGTCCGCCGGCGCCTGGGGCTGGACGACGCCGCGCCGGTCGTCGCCGAACCCTTCCTGCAGTGGGTGATCGAGAACCGCTACGCCGCGCCGCGCCCGGCATGGGAGAACGCGGGTGCGGAGATCGTCGCCGACGTCGCCCCGTACGAGACGATGAAGCTCAGGCTGCTCAACGGAAGCCACTCGACGCTCGCCTACCTCGGTTTCCTCGCCGGCCACGTCACCATCGCACAGGCCGCGACCGATCCCGCGCTGCGCCGCCTGGTCGAGCGCATGATGGCCGAGGAGATCGCGCCGACGCTCGGCGTCCCGCCGGGCGTCGATCTGGCGCGCTACCGGGCGACGCTGCTCGAACGGTTCCGCAATCCGGCGCTGCCCCATCGTACCGCGCAGGTCGCGATGGACGGCTCGCAGAAGCTTCCCCAGCGGCTGCTCGGCACGATCCGCGACCGTCTCGCGGGCGGCGGGTCGGTGCGCCATCTCGCGCTCGCGGTCGCCGGCTGGATGCGCTACGCGACCGGCGTCGACGAGCACGGCGCGCCGATCGCCGTGAGCGATCCGATGGCCGGCCGGCTCGCGCAGGCCGCCGCGTCGGCGCGAGGCGATCCGTCGCGCCTCGCGCGTGCCTATTTCGCGATTCCCGAGATCTTCGGCACCGACCTGCCGGCGAAGACCGAATTCGTCGCGGCGGTCAGCGCCGATCTCTGCTCGCTCCTCGAGCGCGGCGCGGACGCGACGGTCGCCCGCCACGTCGCTTTGTCCTGATCGCTCGATCGGGCCCGACGGTCGAGCGCCCCTCCGCACGGCCCCGCGCCCGCCCGACGCTCCCGAACACGCCCCGATGCCCGCCCTCGATCCCCATCCCGACCGCCTGTTTCCCGCCGACCCGACCGTGCGCGCGATCGCGCGCCGCCTCTACGCGACGGTGAAAGACCTGCCGATCGTGAGCCCGCACGGCCACACCGATCCGCGCTGGTTCGCCGACGACGAGCCGTTCCGCGACGCGAGCGCGCTGTTCATCACGCCGGATCACTACGTGTTCCGGATGCTCTACAGCCAGGGCGTGCCGCTCGAGTCGCTGGGCATCGCGCGTCGCGACGGCGGGGCGGTCGAGTCGGACCCGCGGAAGATCTGGCGCACGTTCGCCGCGCACTGGCACCTGTTCCACGGCACGCCGACGCGCGTCTGGCTCGACCACGCGTTCTCCACGGTGTTCGGCGTCCGCGAGCGGCTCTCGCCGGCGAGCGCCGACGCGATCTTCGACGCGATCAACGCGAAGCTCGCGACGCCGGCGTACCGGCCGCGCGCGCTGTTCGAGCGGTTCAACATCGAGGTGCTGGCGACGACCGAGAGCCCGCTCGACGACCTCGCGTACCACGCGAAGATCCGGGCGAGCGGCTGGAAGGGCCGGGTGATCACCGCCTACCGCCCCGATCCGGTCGTCGACCCGGAGTTCGAGGGGTTCGCGGACAACGTCGAGCGGCTGGGTCAACTCGCCGGCGAGAACACCGGGACCTGGAACGGCTATCTCGCGGCGCATCGCGCGCGCCGGGCGTTCTTCGCGACGATGGGCGCCACCTCGACCGACCACGGGCACCCGACGGCGCGCACCGCCGACCTCGATGCCGCCGAATGCCAGCGGCTGCTCGACCGGGCGCTCGCCGGCCGCGCGACCGCGGACGAGGCGGAGCGCTTCCGCGCGCAGATGCTGACCGAGATGGCGAAGATGAGCCTCGACGACCGGCTGGTCATGCAGATCCCTCCGGGCAGCTTCCGCAATCACAATCCGGCCCTGTACGGACGCCACGGACGCGACAAGGGCGCCGACATCCCGATGCCGACCGACTACGTCCGCGCGTTGAAGCCGCTGCTCGACCGTGTGGGCAACGAGCGCGACCTCACCATCATCGTGTTCACGCTCGACGAGACCTCGTACGCGCGCGAACTGGCGCCGCTCGCCGGCCACTACCCGGCGCTCAGGCTCGGACCCGCCTGGTGGTTCCACGACAGCCCCGAGGGGATGCTGCGCTTCCGCGAGCAGACGACCGAGACCGCCGGCTTCCGCAACACGGTCGGATTCAACGACGACACCCGCGCGTTCCTGTCCATACCCGCGCGGCACGACGTCGCCCGGCGCGTCGATTGCCGGTTCCTCGCGACGCTGGTCGCCGAGCACCGGATCGACGAGGACGAGGCGTTCGAGCTGGCGCCCGAGCTCGCCTGGGGGCTCGCCAGGCGCGCCTATCGACTGTAGGGACGACGGGCATGGCCGTGATCGTCACGTTGCACGAGCGACTCGAGCGACTCGCCCGCGCCGCGCCGGGAGCGGACGCGATCGTGGTTCCGGGGCGCGGGCGCCTCGACCGTCAGGGGCTCGCGCGCCAGATCCGGATCGTCGCGGCGCATCTCGCGCGCCTGGGGCTCGGGCACGGCGATCGGGTCGTCGTCGCGCTGCTCGACAGTCCCATGGCGGCGACCGCGTTCCTCGGCGTGTCCGCGGTGACCGCGGCGGCACCGCTCAATCCCCAATACCGTCCGGCGGAATTCGAGTTCTATTTCGGCCGGCTCGCGCCCGCGTGCGTGGTCGTCGCCGCCGGCGCCGGCGGAGCCGCGCGCGAGGTCGCGTTGTCGATGGGCATCCGTGTGCTGGACATCGTCACCGAACGCGGGGACGCGCCGGGCGCGTTCCGGTTCGCGGGTGCGTTCGAGGGCGACGGTCCGGTGCAGCCGCCGCCGGCAGCGCAGGACGTAGCCCTCGTGCTCCACACGTCGGGGACGACCGACCTGCCCAAGCGCGTTCCGCTCACGCACGCGAACCTGGCGGTCGCCGTCGACCAGGTCTCGGTCTCGCTGGGCCTGCGCGACGACGACCGTTGCCTGCACGTGCTGCCGATGTTCCATGTCGGCGGACTCGTCGACAACATCGCCGCGCCGCTCGCCGCCGGTGGCGCGATCGTCGGCGCGCGCGGCTATTCGGTCGACGCGTTCTACGAGGCGCTCGACCTCGGTGCGCCGACCTGGACGCAGCTCGTGCCGCCGATGCTCGTCGAGGTGCTGGACCACGCGGACCGCCACGCCGGGGTCGTCGCGCGCCGTGGCCTGCGATTCGTGCGATCGGTGTCGGCGCCGCTTCCCCGGCCGTTGCTCGAGCGCTTCGAGGCCCGCTACGGGGTTCCCGTGGTCGAGATCTACGGAATGACCGAGACCACCGGTGTGATCACCAGCAACCCGTTCCCCGTCGGCACGCGCAAACCCGGATCCGTCGGTGTGAGTGCGGGACCGCGGATAGCGATCGTCGACGCGGATGGGCGGGCGCTGCCGCGTGGCGCGGTCGGCGAGGTACGCGTCAGCGGCGGTTGCGTGATGCGGGGCTACGGCGACGCCGCCGACGCGCCGGGGCTCGGCCTGGTCGACGGCTGGCTCGCCACGGGCGACGCGGGATACCTCGACGATGGCGGTTACCTGTTCCTCGTCGGACGCTACAAGGAGATGATCAACCGGGGCGGGGAGAAAGTGCTGCCGCGCGAGATCGACGATGCGATCGCCGATCATCCGGCGATCGCGGACGCCGCTGCGTTCGGCGTGCCGCATCCGACACTGGGAGAGGACGTAGCCATCGCCGTGGTCGCGAGGCCGGGCGCCGTCATCGATCGTGCATCGATCGTCACCCACCTCGCGCGGCGGCTGGCCTATTTCAAGGTCCCCCGGACCATCCACGTCGTCGAGACGATCCCGCGCTCGGCGTCGGGGAAGGTCCAGCGTCTGCGGCTCGCCGAGGCGCTGGGAGCGAACGATGGGGCGCCAGCGGCCGCCGCGGCATACGTCGCGCCCGCGACGCCGGTCGCCGCGGCGATCGCGCTGCTTTGGCGGGACGTGCTCGGTGTCGCCCGGGTTGGCGCCGACGACGACTTTTTCGTGCTGGGCGGCGACTCGCTCAAGGCTGCGAGCTTCCTCGCCCGTTTCGAGGCGGCCTGCGGCGTCGCGATACCGGTGTCGGCGATATTCGATGCGCCGACTCCCGCTGGACTGGAGGGGCGGCTCGCACGCGAACACCCCGGGATCGAGGACCGGCTCGCGGCGGCGGCGGCCGGGCCGGCGACGTCCGCGCGCGATCGTTTCGAGCTTTGACGGCGATCGACGACCTCCTGGCGCGGTTGGCCCGCACTGACGTGCGCCTCTCGGTCGACGGCGCGAAGCTCGTCGTGGACGCCCCCGCGGGAGCGCTCAGCGAGACGATGCGCTCGGAGCTCGCGGCCCGCAAGGCCGAAATCCTCGAACGGCTCGCGTCCCGCGACGCGGGAGCCGACGCCGAAGTCCTGCTGTCGTCGAGTCAGGAAAGGCTGCTCTCGCTGCTCGCCGCCCGCGGACAGACTTCCGCTTGGCATGTCGCGTTCGGGTTCGACCTGGAAGGTCCGCTCGACGTCGAGAGGTTCGGGCGCGCGCTCGAAACGGTGGTATCGCGCCACGAGGCCCTGCGTACGTCGTTTCCGGCGGATGGGGCGGGGCGCCGCCGGCCGTTCGTGCATGCACCCGCGCCGATCGCGTTGCGAACGCCATCGCCCGCGCCTGGCTCCGGCGCTGCCGGCATCGCGGCCGCGGAGCAAGGACTCGACTCCGCGATCCGCGATGAAGCATGCCGTGCATTCGACCTCGCGAACGGTCCGTTGTGGCGCGCGTTGCTCGCCAACACCGCTCCGGACCGACATCGATTCGTCTTCGTCGCGCACCACCTGATCTTCGATGGTCGCTCCAGGGCGGTCCTGCTGGCGGAGATCGCGGAGGTCTACCGGGCGACCGGGGTCGGGGAGGAACCGAGGCTCGCGAGTCCGGCGCCACGCTATTCGGATTACGTCCGGTGGCGGCATGCCCGGGAGAACGAAGCCGCGCGACAGGCCCAGGTCGAATACTGGGCGCGCAAATTCGCGGGATCGCCGGCCGAGCTGCGACTGCCCCTCGACCGCCCGCGGACCGCCGTCGGGACGGACGGTTGCAGATTCCGCGCTTTCGAATTGCCGCCGGCGACGCTCGCCACCGTGCGCGCCGTGGCGCGCCAGCTCGCCGCGACCGAGTACATGGTGCTCCTGGCATCGGTCTGCGCCTGGTTCGCGCGGCAGACCAGCCAGGACGACCTGATCGTCTGCGCGCCGCTCGCCGGTCGCGACCGCGGGGAATTCGAGGGTCTGATCGGCCGATGCAACACATTCGTCGCTCTGAGGATCGACGCCGGTGCCAATCCCGCGTTCGCCGAGCTCGTTGCGCGCTCGCGCTCGGCGGTGCTCGAGGCCTGGCAGCACCAGCATGTGCCGTTGCAGGTGGTCGCCGCGCTGCCGGGTCTGGTTCGCGTGCCGCTCGCCCGCGCGATAGTCAACTACCAGGACGCCGCGGCCCGCCGCTTCGATCTTCCGGGGATCGTCGCCCGACCCGTCGAAGTGCGTACCGGGGCCGCCGACGTGGACTTCGCGCTCCAGCTCGAGGCCACCATCGGGGGCGGGCTGGCGGCGGTGGTCGAGCTGCGCGCCGACCTCTTCGACGCTGCGACCGCCGACCGTTTTGTCGATGGCTGGTCGCGGCTGCTCGAGGCCGCCGTCGCCGATCCGGCACGATCGCTCGCATCGCTACCCGGCGCGCCGGACGAGGACGAGGTCGAGAACTGGCTCAACGCGCATCCGAAGGTCGACCGGGCGGTCGTCGTGCGACGATCGCCGGATCGGTCGGCGACCGCCTACGTGCAGCTCGATCGCGACGATCCGCCCAGCCACGCGGAGATCCGGGATGCGCTCGCCGGTGCGTTCCCCGCGTGGAAGCTGCCGGCGGCGGTCGTCACCGTCGCCCGTTTCGCGCGACTCCCCGACGGCCGCATCGACCGCGACGCGTTGCCGCCTCCGCCGATGTCCGTGGATCGTCCGCGCGAGCAGCCGCGCACGACGCTCGAGCGAAGGCTCGCCGCGATCTGGAAGCGCACGCTTTGGCTTGACCGCGAGATCGGAGTCGAAGAAGACTTCGTCGAACTCGGCGGACATTCACTGCTCTCGGCGCAGCTCGTCGTCGAGGTCGAGCGCGAGTTCGGACGTGCCCTTCCGGACCATGCGATCGCCGGATTGTCGACGGTGGCGGCGATGGCGCGGGCGCTCGAGTCCGACGCGACCGTCGCGCCGGTGGAGGAAGGCGACGTCGACGAGGCGACGGCCCAGATCCTGCATCGACAGCGGGCTTACGTCGCTTCCTGGGTCGGAGTTCGCGCCCGGCCGGACGGACTCGTCTTGGGTCTGAACGTCGACGGTGGGCGCTGCCCGGTCTTCTGGTGCCTGCAGGGTTACGGCGAACTCCTGCAGCTCGCGCGCTATA
>JADZDA010000151.1 GCA_020851255.1 Burkholderiales bacterium
GGGCACCGATCCGATCCCGCCGAACCGGGTGATCGGCATGCCGTTCGCGTAGACGACGATCGTCTGGTCCGCCGCGTCCAGCACGTAGACGCGTCCGGACCGGTCGACGGCGAGCGCGATCGGATCGGCCGCCTCGTCGACGGCGTACGCGTCGGCGAACACCTCGCCGCGCTCGAAGACCACGATCTGCCGCGCCGCACGGTCGAGCACGTAGACGCCGCGGGGACCGGTCTTGAGGTCGACGATCTCCCCGAATCGGACACGGTCGGACGGCAGTTCGCCGATCGGCCGGCCGAGCGCGTTGTAGCGGATCACGCGTTGCAGGGCGCCATCGGCGACCAGCACGTCGGCCCGCGGGCCGACCACGGCGATCGCCACCGGCATCGGCTGCGCGTGCGGCGCGGCGTAGTTCGTCCGCAGGCGTCCGGCCGGATCGAGCGCGTAGGCGCGCCCGCTCGCGGGATCGGCCACGTAGACCGACCGTCCCGCGTCGACGGCGAGACCCAGCGCCATGCCGGGACGCACCGGCCCCAGCGCGGCGAGGACCTGGAGCCGGTCCGCCGATCGCACATAGCGATAGAGCGCCCGGGTGCCGGCGTCGGCGACATAGACATCGTCGCCGCGCGCGGCCACCGAGACCGGACGCATCAGCACCCGCCGCAACGTCGGCCCGGCGACCGGCGGGAACGCCGGAGGCACCGCGCCGCCGGCCGACGGCGGTCCGGCGAGCCACCCCCCGGACACCGACATCCAGGGCGAGAGGACCCCGGCGGGCAGCGCGGACCGCGACGCCGGCGGCTCCACGTCGACGGCCGCGCACGCCGCGACGAGCAGGCACGCGCCGGCCAGCGTCGCGCGCCACCGCGACCGCGCGATGCGCGACGCTACCACCGCCCCGGCCCCCGCGTCTCGTTGCCGCCCTGGATGCCGGGCGGAGTTCCGGGCTTGCCGCTGTGGCACAGGTCGCACTGCTCGGCTCCCCAGGCGGTCTGCCCGTTGTGGCACATGCCACAGAACTTGCCGTCGATGACATCCGCCATCAGCACGTCGTTGGCGCCCGCCCGCATCCGGAAACCCAGTTCCGAGTGGCAGACCTTGCAGCGGAACCGGATCCGGTGGAACCAGTGCGGGAACACGACCGGACGCACGCCGCCGCGTTCGGCCCGCCGGTTGATGACGACGTCGCCGTATTCCGCGGCGGCGGGGGTCGCGTCGATCGCCGCGACGGCCACGACCGCCGCGACCGCGACGAGCGCGCGCCACCGGGCGGCGGCACCGGTCATTCGCGAACCAGGTTGCGGAACGTCTTCTCGGCGTCGCTGCCGCGCGCCACGCTGTGGCAGCGCGCGCACTCGGTCAGCGGAAAGGCCACGGCGCCGTGGCAGACGCCGCACTTCTCTCCCTGGAGGATCAGGAACATGTTGATCATCGTCCCGCCGGCCTTCTGCTGGAACAACTGATCGTGGCAGTTCGTGCAATCGAGCCACGCGGTGTGCTGGCGGTGCGGGAACACCACCAGCGGCAACTCACCGGTGCGCTTGAGCAGCACGTCGGTCGAGCGCAGCGTGACGCGCGTGTCGGCCAGCACCGTACTGCGCGGCTTGATGTAACCTCCGTCGAGCGAGGCCATCCAGTTGACGAGGTTGCCGGCGAAATCCGGCGGCAGCGCCGAGAGCGCCTCGGACGGCTCCTGCAGGATCGCGAGCGCGGGACTCGCCGGGTCGTGGAGACCGTCGGCGGCGAGCGTCGGCCAGGCGCGCTTGTACGCGACCTGCGCGGAGGCCGCCGCCGCGACGGCGACGAGCACGGCGACGAGCGCACGGCGGACGCGCATCGATCACCCGGGGATGAACACGCCGGCGGCGCGGATCGCGCGCACGAGCGCCCGGGTCGAGTCCTCGAGCGTGCCGATGCCGCGCTCGAACTCCCGCTGCGCCGCCTGGGTCTCGGCGATCCCGCGAAGCCTCCCCGATTCCGCGAGCGCGTCGCGGATCATCGTCTCGGTCGCGGCGGACACCGTCTTGCCCTTGGTGAGCACGTCGACCAGCATCCGGTGGGTGTCGTTGCGGTCGAGTTCGTAGTGGTACTCCTCCTCCTTGGACGCGAAGTTGAGCGAGCGCACCAGCGTGTCGCCACCGCGCAGCGACCCGATCGCGGCCTTCGACGCGACGTAGGCCTGGTCGAGCGCGGTCCGTGCCGCCGCGTAATCGCCGGCGCCGGCGCTGCGGCGCGCGGAAACGAGCAGCCCCTCGATCTTCGACGTGACCTCGGCCGGCGCGCCGCCGCCCTTCTCCGCCGCGATCCGCTTCTGCGCCTCGAGCAGCGCCTTGGTCGATTCGAACCGCGCCTCGAAGTCGGCCCTCTGCTTCTCGGCGACGACCGACTCGGGCGCGGCGAGCCGCACCGCCTCGAACATCGACTTCGACGACGCGTCGAGGAGCTTCGACGCGCCGGCCGCGTCGCCGGCGGCGGCGGCGGTGCGCGCCTGCTCGTAGAGACGGCGCGCCTCGGCGTGCCGCGTCGCGGCGGCGGCCACCCCGGACGCCGCGATCTGCCGCGCGCCCGACGACGTGGTGATCAGCGTCTGGACCGAGGCCAGCCGGCGTTCGAGCTGTTCGGGCGTGGGCACGGCGTCGGCGCGCCCGGGCGCCACGGCCTGCGCGGCGGCGAGCGCCGACACGAGCGCGGCGAACGCGGCGAACGCGAACCCCGCCAGGCTGCGCGAGATCGTCATTGCGGGTTCTCCATCGTCTGGGGCACCGAGAGCCCGGCGGCGCGCAGCGCGCGCTGCAGGCTGTCGGTCGCCTCCTGGATCGTGCGGATGCCGGACTTCAGGTTGCGCTGGCCCGCCTGCTGGCGGCCGACCGCCACCATCGCCTCGCTCTTCTCGACGTAGCGCTCGATGAGGAGCATCGCATCGCGCGTCGGCCGATACTGCGCGACCGCGATCGGGACGAGCTGGGCGTAACCGCGGTTGCGCTCGAGCTCGAAGGCGAGCTCGTCCTCCGCCGACTCGAAGTGCGTGCCGTAGACCACCGTCTCCCCGGTGATCAGCGCGTTCACGTCCTGCAGCAGGAGCCCGCGCGCGTCCTCGAGCCGCCGGTTCGACTCGGCGATCCGCTCGGCGGTCTTCAGGCTGCGGGCGTCGGTGACCAGCAGGTCCGCGCGCGCGAGTCGCGCCGCCGCCTCGTCGCGCGACTTCCCCGGCGCCATCGCCCCCAGTCGCCGCTGGAACGACGCCACCAGCGTCTCGACGTTCTCGGTGAGCGTGGCGTTGCGCATCCGTTCCTGGATCACGCGCGACATCGGATCGGGAACGCGCTGCCGCGCCTTGCCGACCTGCCACATGGCGTCGTTGAGCTCCCGGTCGGCGTCGGCCGCGCGCGCGGCCGCGAGCGCGGCATCGGCCCGGGCGAGCGCTTCCCCGGCCAGCCGATAGTACTCGCGGGCCTGCGCGTCGCCGCTCTCGGCGATGCGCTTCGCCGCCGGCGATTCGCGCAGCAGTCGCGCGACCAGTTCGCGCTTGCTGGCGAGCGTCGAGGGGTCGGTCACCGGCGCCGGCGCCTGCGCCTGCACGCCCGCCGCGACCCCGAGCGCCAGCGCGACCGCGGACGCTGCCGCGCGCGCGCCGCGCGCGCTCATCGGGCCGGCGCGGCGGTGGCCGCGGTCGGCTTGGGCTTGGAGTGGCACAGCCGGCATTCCGATACCGGGAAGGCGACCTTGCCGTGGCACACGCCGCACTTCTCGCCCAGCAGGATGCCCGCCATCGAGATCTGGTTCGCGCCCTTCTGCGGCACGAAGATCGCCGGATGGCAGTTCGAGCAGTCGAGCCACTCGGTGTGCTGCTTGTGCGGATAGACGACGTCGGGCATCGAGCCCTTCACCTCGCGGACGATGTTGAGGTCCATCACGACAGCCTCGGCCTTGGGATCGACGCGGTCGACGCGCGGCTGGATCCTCGTCTCGGCGAGCGCCTTCACCCAGTCGACGCGGTTGCCGGCGTTGCTGCGCGGCAGCGCCCCGAACGCCTCGAGCGGCGGCTGCAGGAGCTGCGTACCGTCGTTCGCCGGGTCGTGGATTCCGTCCTCGGCCGGCGGCAGGTTGCGCTGCGCGGGCGGCCGCAACAGCCGGTTGAACGCGTTCGCCTGCGCGCCGGAGACCGGTGCGCGCACCGGCACGGCCGCGGCCACCGTCGTCGGACCGGGCGCGAACTTCGCGACCGACGATGCCGGCGGATCGGTGGGCGCCGTCGCCGCGGGTGCCGCGGGCGGCTGCGCGGCGGACGTCGGGAGCGCCGACGCCGGCGGGGACTGGGCAGCTGGCGTGGAGGCGACTGCAGCCGCGGTCCTGGTTGCCGGCGCCGGCGCAGCCGCTGGCGGTGCTGACGCCACCGCCGTCGTCGCGCGGACCTTCGCCTGCGAGACGATGTAGTCGACCGCCGACTTCACCTGCGTGTCGGAGAGGTTGAGATTGCCGCCGCGCGCGGGCATGCCGCCCTTGCCGCCCAGCGCGACGGCGTAGAGCGCGGGTACGCCCTGCTTGATACGCGGTTCCCACGCCTTGGCGTCGCCCAGTTTCGGCGCGCCGACGATGCCCGCGTTGTGGCACACGCCGCAGGCCTGGTCGTAGACCGCCTTGCCCTGGGCGCGGGCGCCCGGGGCCGCGAACGCGGCGACGAGCGCCAGGGCGAGCGCCGCGGTGCGACCGTGCAGCGACGAGCCGCGCAGTGGTGTCATCGCGACCTCCTACTTCGCCGTCACGCGGGCCGGCGGGCTCGCGATCTGGCTCGTCGTGCTCTCGTGGACCTGGGTGAGGGTGCCGGGTTTGCCCGAGTGGCACAGGTTGCAGTTCTCGACCGACCAGGCGATGTCGCCGTTGTGGCAGCCGCCGCAGAACTGGCCGTCGATGATCTTGACCATGTTGATCTGGTTGCCGCCCGCCTTGAACTGGAAGCCCAGGTCCGCGTGGCAGACCTTGCAGCGGTAGCGGACGCGGTGGAACCAGTGCGGGAAGACGACCGGACGCATCCCTGCGCCGTCCGAGTAGTTGTTGATCACGACGTCGCCGTACTCGGCGCCGGCGTCGGGCGCGAGCGCGGAGAGCACGGCCGCGACGATGGCGAAGAGCGCGACCGCGAGGCGCGTGCGGGGCCGGCGGCGGGGAACGTATCGATCGGCTGGATTCATGGACGGGACGGCCTGGAGTCGATGGGTCGGTCGTGGGCGCCGCGGCTCAGTAGATGCCGAAGTCGCGCTGTACGCGGATCATGAACGTCTCGTTGCGGACGCCGTCGAGCGTGTAGAGCGCGACGTGCGCGCCGAGCAGCAGGCGCCCGATCGTGTACTCGATGCGGTTGATCCACTGCCTCGTCGCCCGGTCGTAGATCGGTGCGAGCGGATTGAAGTCGTTGACGATGTCGTTGGTGACACGGACCTCGGAGACGAAGCGCAACCGCGGCACGTTGACGAAACGGTTGTCCGTGTAGACGAGGTTGGCGCTGGCGCTGGTCTGCCCCAGGCGCAGCGGCGTGAGCAGGCGCAGCGGGTCGTTCTGCGCGGGCTCGTCGGTGAGCGGCAGCGGCTCGAGGCGCTGCCAGGTGCGCTGGACGGAGATGTCGCCGGAGAGCGTCCGGTAACGGCCGAACTGCAGGCTGCCGGCGAACTGCAGGTTCGCGAGCGTGATCGAGAAGCCGTCGGCGGCCGTCGCGCGCGCGTCGTTCACGCTGAGCCGCAGGAACGCCTGCGAAGCGTCGGAGGTCCAGTTCGCTCCGGCACCCAGCGTCGTCGCGACGATCGGCGAGTCGCGATCGGTGGTCGTCGCCGCGTACCCGACCGACTGGTTGGCGTTGATCGTCAGGTAGAAATTCGTGCCTATCGGCCAGGCGCGGGCGATCGTGTAGCCGGCCTGGATCGCGCCCTGGCCGGCGTCCAGCGCACCGCCGCTCGCGTACGACCCGTTCAGGCTGCCGAAGAGGCTCGCGTCGAACGACGCGATCTGCACCGGGTCGGACTGGTAGGTCACCGAACTGCTCCCCGCGATGCCGCTGGACGACGTTCCTCCGGCCCGGTTGGCGAACGTGGCGACGTTCGCGAACCCGCGCCAGTTGCGGGTGAACTGGTAGCTCCCGCCCAGCGAGAGCGCGGCCCCGGTGCTCGCCGAACCGCTGCCGAAATCGGAGATGGTCGCGCGCGCCGACGCCGTGAGCGACCACGGCTTGCCCTGCGGATACCAGAATCCGATCGAACTCAACTGGGCGATCCGGTTCTCGAACCGCCCGAAACGCAGGTCGTAGAGGTTGTGCGCGTAGCTCGCCGTCGAATCGAGCGTGAGTCCCGGCTCCGGGCGCCAGGTGTGGCGGCCGATCAGCGTGTCGAACAACGTCGATTCGCCGGTCTCGCCGCGACGGTTCCACGACGCCGAGCCGTCGACGGTCACCGAATGCGCGGCTTGCGAGAGCTGCCAGTTCGCCGTGACCGTGTCCTGGTTGTCCCGGCCGATGAACGAGCCGCTCTGCGTCGCATGCTCGTAGGACGCCGACAGATTCCAGGCGCGGCTCTCGGGAACGAAGCGCTGGTCCAGCCGCAGCCGGACCTGCCGGTACTCGAGGCCCGTGCCCGACCCGTCGACACGGCTGTCGGTGGCCTCGAGCCGGGCGGTGAACGGAAAGCGGCTGACCGGGAACAGCTCGATGCCGGCGCCGCCGGTGAGGAATCCGTCGGTCAGATCGCTGCGCGGCTCGGACTCGCTGTCCGTGGTCGCGCGGAACGTCGATCGCCCGATCGAGAAGCCGAGCGCGCCGTCGACCCGCGCGAACCAGGGCTGCCAGAGGTAGGTCTTGGCCTCGATGCGCGCGGTGAGATAGTGCCGGGTCGACGCGGTTCCGCCCTCGAAGCGCTCGTTGCGGAAATCGTACTGCGCCCGCCCCGACCAGACGATCGGCGGCACGACCCAGCGCCGCGCCGCACCGCGCGGCGCAGGGGACGCCGGCGACTCGCCCGGCCCGGGTTCCTGGGGCGTGACCGTCGCGACCGGCAGCGACGCCTGCGCCAGCCGCAGCCCGAACATCGAGCCGTGGTCCCCGCCGTCCCGCGTCGCGAGTGCGACGGCGTCGTTCGCCGGGGGTTCCGATCCGGTCGACGCCGCGCCGGTGTACACCCAGCCCGCGAGCACCGCCATGCCGGCCGATCGAAGGAGCCGCCACGGGCCGTTGCGCCGCGCAGGCATCGAGGAGGGGTTCGAGTCCGATCACTTCGCGGCGGACTGGTTCGCGAGCGGCCGGTAATGCGACTCGTTGATCGTCACCGACGCCTGGGAACGAAGCTTCGTGGCCAGCGCGGTCCAGGCGAGGTCCGACTGCTCGCGCTGCCACAGCCCCACCGCGCGCTCGCGCACCGACGGCAGCGGGTTCAGCCTGGCGACGCGCCGGTCCTCGAGCCGGAATATCCCGACGCCTTCGAGCAGGACGATCGGATCGGAGATCTCGCCGGGCTTCAGCTTGTCGACGCCGGCCTGCGCCGGTTCCGGCAGCATGCCGTGGTGGACGTAGCCCATCGCGCCGCCCTTCGACGACGTGGCGTCCTGCGAATGCAGTTCGGCGAGCTGCTGGAACGACGCGCCGCCGCGCAGGCGCTTGACGATCGCCGTGCCTTCCCTGACCGCGGCTTCCCACGCCGCCTTCGGCGAGGACGGATCGACCTTGAGCAGGATCACCGACAACCGCACCTGTTCGGGCTCGGTGAACTTGTCCTGGTGCGCCGCGTAGTACGCCTCGACCTGGCGGTCGGTGGGAGCGGGCACCGCCCGGACCTGCTTCTCGAGCTGTCCGAGCACGTTCTCCTGTTTCAGGCGCTTCTCGAGCGCCGGCAGGACCGACGCGCTCATCTGTTTCCAGTTCTCGGAGTTCCGGTAGCGCGAAGTCAGCGCGTCGAGCTGCTTCGCGACCTCGGCGGCGTCGGGCTTGATGCCCCGGCGACCGGCTTCCTTCACGAGCAGGAGTTCGTTGACGACCCGGTCGCCGACTTCGCGCTGGAGCTTCGCGACCTCGGCGTCGGGCGCGTTGCCGTGATAGAACTTGCTGCGGGCGGCCGTCCGGAACGCCATGTCGTACTCGGACATGGGAATCGTCTCGTTGCCGACCCTGGCGAACGTGTCGGGCGGCAGGTTCGCCGCGTGCGTCACGCCGCCGGCGAGCATCACCGCCACGAGGGAGCCCAGGACTTGCAGACGGATTTTCATCGACGATTCTCCAATCTGGCGTTCGCACGAGACGAATTGCCGTGTCGGAGACCGACTGCAAGGAGCATGCCTCGGTGCGTCGAATCCGGCGCGCGCCGCCGGAAGACGGGTGCGAGACCGGAAAAAAAGACGGGCTCCGAGGAGCCCGTCGCAACGGCGAATCGGTTGTCCGTCACCCGGGGCGTCGAGACGCCCCGGCGCGACGGCTTACTTGGTGTGGCAGGCCAGGCAGACGGCGCTGGCGGAGTTGCTGATCCGCAGGAACGTCGCGTTGGTCGTGTGCGGATCGTGGCAGCTCGCGCACTCGACGAACGGCTCGGCTACCGACGTGCCGCCCGAGTTGAACGTCTCACCCGAGCGGGTGTAGAGGATCATGTCGGTCTTCTGGCGGCCGGCGGTGCCGGTGTCGACATACCAGATGTTCTGGCCGGTGATCTTGTTCGGACCCTTGAAGTCCTGGTCGTTGCAATCGGTGTTCGAGCCCGACGTCGACGTGGTCGTGATCCCGCCGCCGCAGTACTGGATGCCGATCGGGTGGTCGTTGCGCAGGTCGGTGCCGATATTGGTGATCAGCCCCGCGGCGATCTTGCCGGCGGTCTGGTTGGCGCCGGACCAGGTGCCTGCCACCCACGCCGCGTCGCCGGTCGTGCCGGATCCAGGCGCGTTGATCACCGCGCTCATCGACGTGACGCCGTCGTGGCACGAGAGGCACGCGATCGACACCGATCCGACCGGCAGCGTCTTGCCGTCGAGCGTCGACGTTCCCAGCGAATCGTAGGTCGTGAACGAGCCGGCGCTCGGCAGCGTCCGGTTCCACAGCGGAACGGCGGCCGTGGTGTCGGCGCCGTGCGGCGTGTGGCAAAACACGCAGATCTCGCCGGTGCCGCTGAACTGGTTGACGCCGGTGCCCCCCGGCGCCGTGCCGAGGTTGTGCTTGGTGTTGGTGATCTGCGCGCCGGCCGACCACGCGATGCCCATCCCCACGGCGGCGGCGGCGAGCAGCGCCCACCCCTTGCCGCTCCTACCCGAACTCGCGCTCATAAGCTCTCCCATCTCCTGTGATCGCGCTTCCGGGCGGGAGGTCGCGGCCACCCTGCCCCGGTAAATGCGCATGCACCGCCTCCGCCGCAGGGGTAGCGAAACCCGTGCCAAGTCGGACAATTCTCGCAACCGATTGATTCGACTATGTTTTTATCCGAGAGACTCTGGACCGGCCGAGGCGGTACCCTCGATGCCGGGAGTTGGCGGCCCGGTCGGCTCTCAGCGTTGGGAACTGCCGCGCCGCCTATTTGGCGGCGGCCTTGGGCGGTGCGGAACCGGCGGCGGGCAGCGGCGACGCGAAGCCGGCGGTGGGCGCGAGCGCAGCCGGCCGGTAGACCTCGAGCTTCCGGTAGAACTGATCGACCATGTAGACACGGCCGTCCTGGTCGACGGCGATGCCGGACGGCAGCATGTAGCGCGCCGCCTCGTCCCGGTTCGAGCGCCCGCCGACGTCGAGCAGCAACTGTCCCTGCCGGTTGAAGATCTGGAAATTGCCGAACGCGGTGTCGACGACGTAGACGTTGCCGTCGCGGTCGGTCGCGACTTCCTTGGGCCGCGAGAACTGTCCGGTCTGTCGTCCGACCGACCCGAACTCGCGCAGGAAGCGCCCCTGCGCATCGAAGACGCCGACGCGGAAGTTGCCGCCGTCGACGACATAGATCTCCCCGGTCGGGGAGATCGCGACGTCCCGCGGGAGGTTGAACTCGCCCGGCCCGGTGCCGCGCGAACCGAATTCGAAGAGCTGCGCGCCGGTGCGCGCGTCGAAAGCGATCACGCGATGCCGGTCGGAGTCGACGCCGCCGGCGTCGACGACGTACGCGCGGTTGCCCGCCGGTTCGACCGCGATGCCGCCCGGCCGGCGCAGCGCGCCGCCGTCGGCGAACCGGCGCAGATAACGTCCCGCGGCGTCGTACACGAGCACCGCCCGTATCGTACCGTCGACCACGTACACGTTGCCGGCGGCGTCGACGTCGACGCCGAACGGCTGGCGCAACTCGCCCGGCGGATCGGTCCCGAGCGTCTCGTACGTCGCCTTCGGCAGGTCGAAGACGTGGACCATGCGCTTGATCGTGTCGGTCACGTAGACCCGGCCGCGGATCGCCGCCACCCCGTAGGGCTTGTCCATGACGTCGGTGCGCCGCCCCTCGCCGGTGACCAGTCGCCGGAGACTGGCGTTCTCGTCGTCGAGCCTCACGTCGGCGCTGCCGTACACGGTGCGCTCGTAATAGAAGCGCGGAACCTCCGGCGGCGGCGGGAACACCGGCACGACGAACTCCCGCGACGTCGGCTCCGGAACCGACGCGCAGCCGGCGAGCACCGCCAGCGCCAGCGCGACCAGGACCGCGGGCATACGGCGACCATCGACAACCATCTCTGGGAATCTCCGGAGGCAGGGACACACGCGACTTGCAAGCTGCGTGCCATCCGCTCCGTAGCCCGGTGCGTCGGTCGCGGCGCGCACTGGCATCGAAGTTGCACGACTGCCGGCCGATGAACCGCAGATTCCTCTTGTTGAGAATGGCGCGGGTCGCGGGCGCGGCCACCGCGGTCGCAGCTCTGCTCGCCATCGTGCCGGCCCAGGCGCTGGCGCAATCCGGCAAGCGCGTCGTCGCCGCCGCCAACGACGCCGCCGCGCTGTATCACAACTACTGCTCGGTCTGCCACGGCGACAAGGGGGACGGCCGCAGCCGTGCGCAGAACTCCCTCCATCCGCCGCCGCGCGATTTCACGACACCGGCCGCCGCGCAGGAGCTGTCGCGCGCGCGGATGATCCTCGGCGTGAAGGAAGGACGCCCCGGCACCGCGATGACCGGCTGGAAGACGCAGCTCGACGAGCGGCAGATCGAACTCGTCGTCGACTACGTACGCGATTCGTTCATGGTCGCCACGGGGAACACCGACTCGAGCCGCGGTCGCGCCCTCTACGCGAAAAACTGCAGCGTCTGCCACGGCGACCGCGGGCAGGCGTCCGCCTGGGCCAAGGGCAACCTCAACCCGCCGCCGCGCGACTTCACCGCGCCGGCCGCGCTCGCCGAGTTGTCGCGCGACCGCATGATCGCCGCGGTGGCCGCCGGTCGCCCCGGCACGGCGATGGCCGGATTCGCGACGCAGCTCTCGCGCGACGACATCGGCGCCGTCGTCGATTTCGTGCAGAAGTCGCTGATGCAGCCGGGAGTCTCCGCGAACATCTCGGGCACGAGCGCGCACGGGACGTCCCTGGCACCGGCGGCAGCGCCGGCCGGCGCACCGGCCGCGCCGAAGGCGGGTGCTCCGGCGGTCGCCTCGGACATGTCGCTGCCGATGCCTGCCGGGCTGGTCGGCGTCGCCGACCGCGGCAAGCGCTTCTACGACGCGAATTGCGCCACCTGCCATGGCGTCAAAGGCGACGGCGCCGGACCGCGCGCCTATTTCATCCGGCCCAGGCCGCGCAACTTCGCCACGCCCGAGGCGCGGGCGGTGTTCAACCGTCCGCTGATCTACGCGGCGGTCGCGACCGGACGCAACGGGACCGAGATGCCTGCCTGGGACAAGGTGATGACCCCGCAGGAAATGGCCGACGTCTCCGAGTATGTCTTCCGGACGTTCATCCGCTCCGGCGCGCAGGATACGGCGCAGGCGCGCGCGCGCTAGCGTCGCCGCGGCGGTCGCGGCGGTCGTTCTCTCCGCCTGCGGAGCGAACGACGATCCGGGCCGCCTCGCGTCCGGCACGCCGTTTCGCACGGAGACCGCGCACGAGCGCGGCCGCGCGATCTACAATTTCCGCTGCTACTACTGCCACGGCTATTCGGGCGACGCGAAGACGCTGGCCGCGACGTTCCTGGTCCCGCCGCCGCGCGACTTCACCGGGTCGTCGTCGCTCAACCGCGCGACGATCGCGATCGCCGTGAAGCACGGCCGCCCCGGCACGGCGATGTCGCCGTTCGACGGGATCCTCGACGCGCGCGAGATCGACGCGGTCGCGGCGTTCGTCGAGCAGGAGTTCGTCCACTCGAAGGCGATCAACACCCGTTACCACACCGCGGCGAACGGCTGGCCCGACCACGATCGCTACGCGGCGGCGTTTCCGTTCGTCCTGGGCGAAATCCCGCTCGACGCGCCGATCGAGAGTCTCGAACCGGGGCAACGCCTCGGCCGGCGTCTGTTCGCGACCACCTGCATCAGCTGTCATGACCGGGCTCGAGTCACCGCGCAGGGCGCGCCCTGGGAGGCGCGTCCGCTGTCGGCGCCGCGCAGCGAATACGCCGGCGATCCCGCGGACAAGCCCGGCGACGACGAACTCGGCCCGTACGCGATCCACGACGTCGCGCCCCGGCTCGCCCGGGCGAGCGCGATCGAGCGGCGCGGCGCGGCGCTGTACCGCGATACCTGCCAGATGTGCCACGCCGCCGACGGCACCGGCAAGAACTGGATCGGCACTTTCCTCGAGCCGCACCCGACCGATTTCACCGACGCCGTGAACGCGCACCTGCTCGAACCCGCGGCGCTCGCCGCGTCGATCGCCGCGGGCAAGCCGGGCACGTCGA
>JADZDA010000152.1 GCA_020851255.1 Burkholderiales bacterium
ATGGTGCCGGTGCTCACGATGGTGTTCGCCGCCAAGGGTTTCCCGCCGGACCATCTGGTGCACATGGCGGTGGCGACGTCCACGGCGACGATCGTCTTCACCGCGCTCTCGTCGATCCGCGCGCACCACGCCCGCGGCGCGATCCGCTGGCCGATCGTCGCGGCGATCGCACCGGGCATCGTGCTGGGTTCGCTCGCCGGGCCGCAGTTCGCGGCGCTGCTGTCGACGGCGGTGCTCGCGTTCGTGTTCGGTGCGTTCAACTGGTTCTCGGCCTGGCAGATGCTCGTCGACCGCAAGCCCGCGGCGCATCGCGAGATGCCCGGCGCGCTCGCGACGTCGGCCGTGGGCGCCGGCATCGGCTTCGTCTCCGCGCTGGTCGGCGCCGGCGGCGGATTCCTCTCGGTGCCGTTCATGACCTGGTGCAACGTGAAGATCCACAACGCGGTCGCGACCTCCGCCGCGATCGGGCTGCCGATCGCGGTCGCGGGCACGATCGGCTACGTCGTGGCAGGGTCGCGTCAGGACGGCATGCCGCCGCTCACCGCCGGCTACATCTACCTGCCGGCGCTCGCCGCGATCGTCGTCGCGAGCGTGCTGACCGCACCGCTGGGCGCGCGCACCGCGCACGCGTGGCCGGTCGGGAAGCTCAAGAAGGCGTTCGCGGCGCTCCTGTTCGTGCTCGGCGCCTACATGTTCTGGAAGGCGTGGAGCGTGCGCTGAGCGCGCGGACGGGCGATCGCCGTCTGTCATGGAAAGGATCGCGTCCCTCCGGCACGACGGGCTGGACCACCGCGGCGCAGGGGCGGGCGGCTAAGCCGCGAGTGGACGGCGGACGGGGTGTCGCTCAAGCCTCGCGCGCGATCTGCCGGCGCAATTCCCGGAACCGTTCGTGCGCCTCGCTGCCGAACAGCGGATCGGCGACGCCCTGCCCGTGCTCGCGCACGGCCTGCCAGTCCTCGGCGGTCAGGTGCTTGGCCGCGCGCGCGAGCACTTCCGACTCCTCCTTCGCCATGTGGCTCTCGTAATAGACGAGGAACGTCGCCGCGTCGGCCTCGACGTCCTCGCGCGCGATCACCTCGCCGGCGAGGATCGCGTCGAGCCGCTCGTGCAGGTTGGCCCCGGCGCGCGCGATCACCCGGTGTTCCTGCTGCAGGCGCGACAGCACGATCTGCAGGTCGGGACAGTGCTTCGCCAGCCGATCGAACGCCACGTCCTCGCGAGGATGGTGGACCCGGTCGGAGTAGTCGCGCAGGTAGGCGATGATGTCGAGCATCAGCGGGTAGTTCGGATCCGAGCCCGAGTGGAAGACGTCGATCTCCTTGCGCAGCAGTTTCAGGAGCTGGCCGAAATAGACGTGCTCGGCATGCCAATGGGCGACGGGATCGTTCATGGCGCGGCTCCGGGAGGCGTGTCGTCGGGCTCGCGGCGACATGCCACGGCGGACGACACCTGCCATGGGAAAACGAACGGCCGATCCGGGGCTTGACCGCGGTCAAGAGGCGGGCGCATGGCGGCCGCTCGGGGTCCGGAAGTCGCCGCCGGGACACTCGTGCGGCGCGACGGGGCCGGTGGCCGCGATCGGCTTGATCGGAGTCAAGCCCCGGGCGGAACCCGCCGCGATGGCAGCGGTCTCCCCGATGACGACAGGGTCGTCGGCGATTTCCGTTCGGAGGGAGCGATGCCATTACGCAATACGGCCGACGCCTGGGGACTCGTGTCCCGGGCGATCCACTGGTTGATGTTCGCGCTGATCGGCGCGCAGATCGTCGTCGGCCTGCTGCTCGAGGACCTGCCGAAGGGCTCGGCACTGCGCGGATTCGCCTTCGACGCGCACGAAACCGCGGGGGTGGTCGCGCTGCTGCTCGTCTTCGCACGGCTCGCGTGGCGGGCGTCGAACCCGGCGCCCGAGGCCCAGGGATCCGACCTGGTCCGCCGGCTCGCGGCCTACGGCCACGCGGCGCTCTACGCGCTGATGATCGCCATTCCGGTGGCCGGCATGGCGATGGTCGACCTCAAGGGCCATCAGGTGGCGTTCTTCGCATGGGAATTCCCGGACCTGCTGCCGAAGAACGAGGCGCTGGCGCGGGGGCTCGCGGAAGCGCACGAGACGCTCGCCTGGGCGCTGGTGCTGCTGGTCGCCGGCCACGTCGCCGCCGCGCTCTGGCACCACGTCGCGCTGAAGGACCGCACGCTGGCGCGGATGCTGGGGCGCGCCTGACGCGCCCGCCGCGGCGGCCGGCTCAGGCCGGCGCCGCGAGCTTGCGGCGCAGTTCCGCCTTCATCACCTTGCCCATCGAGTTGCGCGGCAGGTCGACGGCGAACACCACGCGCTTGGGCACCTTGAACGAGGCGATCTCGGCCTTGAGCGCGGCGATCACCTGCGCCTCGGTCAGCCGGTGGCCGGGCCGGGCGACGATCACCGCGGTGACCGCCTCGCCGAAATCGGGGTGCGGCAGGCCGACGACCGCGCTCTCGACCACGCCGTCCATCGCGTCGATCCGCTCCTCGATCTCCTTCGGATAGACGTTGAGCCCGCCGGTGATGATGAGGTCCTTCGCGCGGCCGACGATCTCGACGTAGCCCTCCGGCGTCCAGCGGCCCATGTCGCCGGTCTTGAACCAGCCGTCGGCCGTGAATTCTTCCCGGGTCTTCTCCGGCAGGTTCCAGTAGCCCTTGAGCACATTGGGCCCCCGGACCTGGATGCCGCCCACCGCGCCCGGCTCGACCGTCGCGCCGTCCTCGCCGACGATGCGCACCGACACGCCGGGCAGCGGCGGACCGACGGTGCCGGCGAGCCGCGCGCCGTCGAGGGGATTGGACGTGATCATGCCGGTCTCGGTCATGCCGTAACGCTCGAGGATCCGCTGGCCGGTGCGCGTTTCGAACTCGTGGAAGGTCTCGGCGAGCAGCGGCGCCGAGCCGGACACGAACAGGCGCACGCCGTCGGTCTGCGTCCGACCGAACGACGGTTCCGCGACCAGTCGCGTGTAGAACGTCGGCACGCCCATCATCACCGTCGCCTTCGGCAGCAGCGCCATCACCTCGTGCGCGTCGAACTTGGGCAGCCACAGCATCCGGCTGCCGGAGAGCAGCGCGCAATGGATCGCGACGAACAGTCCGTGCACGTGGTAGATCGGCAGCGCATGCAGCAGCACGTCGCCGCGCGTGAATCCCCACGCCTGCACCAGCGCGAGCGCGTTCGAGGCGAGGTTGCGGTGCGTGAGCATCGCGCCCTTCGAGCGGCCGGTCGTGCCGGACGTGTACAGGATCGCCGCGAGATCGTCCGCGTCGCGCCGGACGGTGTCGAAACCCGACGGGCGGCCCTCGGCGCGGTCGAGCAGTTCGCCGCCGTGGTGGTCGAGCGTGAGCACGGTCGCCCCGCGCGCCGCCGCCGCGACCACGCCCAGCCGTTCGGCGCCGCACACGACGACGCGCGGCTGCGCGTCGCCGAAGAAGTACTCGAGCTCGGCGCGCTGGTAGCCGGTGTTGAGCGGCAGGTAGACGAGTCCCGCGCGCAGGCAGGCGAGATACAGCGCGAGCGCCGTCCAATGTTTCTCGGTCTGCACGGCGACACGGTCGCCGGCCCGGCATCCCGCGTCGACGAGCGCGTGCGCGATGCGCGCCGAGAGCGCGTCCAGGTCGCCGTAGCTCACGACCGGACCGTTGGGCACGATCAGGCACGCCGCCGCCGGGTCGGGGACGTGTTTCGCGAACAGCGTATGGAGATTGGCGTCCATGGTCGGGCGGGAGCGGACGAAGGGCGCGCTGCGCGCCGGAGTGGCGCCGATCATGCCACAGACACCCGGAGCCCGAGCGCGCGGGCCGCGCCGGGGCCGCGTGCGCGTCAGCAGGCCCGCAGCCGCGACGCGACGAACAGCCGCGCGAGCGCGTCGGCGCGGTCGGCGAGCAACGCCGCCGCATCGCCGATGCAGTCGCCCAGCGTCGCGGGCCCGGCCGGCAGCGCGAAGCAGCCGTCGAAGGCCGGCGCGAGCGCATCCAGCGCCTTCGCGTCGATCGCGCCGGAGAGCAGCGACACTGGCACGCCGCGCGCGCGCGCGCGCCGCGCGACGATCGACGGTCCCTTCGCGAGCAGCGTCTGCGCGTCGCTGCGGCCCTCGCCGGTGATCGCCCAGTCCGCCCGATCGAGCGCGGCGTCGAGCCCGAGCAGGTCGGCGACGACCTCGGCACCCGAGCGCAGGTCGGCGCCCAGCGCGAGCAGCGCGAAGCCGAGCCCGCCGGCCGCGCCCGCACCCGGGCGGTCCGCGCAGCGGCGTCCGAGCGCGCGTTCGACCCGATCGGCGCAGCGGGCGATCACCGAGTCGATCGCATCGACGTCGGCGGGCAAGACGCCCTTCTGCGGACCGAAGATCGCGGTCGCGCCCGACGCCCCGGCGAGCGGGTTGTTCACGTCCGACATGAGGGTGATCTCGCAGCCGGCGAGCCGTGCGTCGAGCCCCGAGGCGTCGACGCGGTCGAGCCTCGCGAGCCCCTCCGGCGTGGGCTCGATCGCCTCGCCGCGCGCGTCGATGAACGCCATGCCCAGCGCGCGCAGCAGGCCCGCGCCGCCGTCGTTGGTGCTGCTGCCGCCCAGTCCGATCATCATCCGGCGCACGCCGGCGTCGAGCAGCGCGAGGATCTGTACGCCCAGCCCGACGGTCGATCGCCGCGACACCGGCGCGGCCATCGCGGCGGCGTCGGTGATCGGCACGACCTGCGCGCACTCGAGCACGCCGACACCGCCGCGCTCGCCGGCCACGAGCCCCCAGGCCGCGATCCGGGCCAGCCCGGACGCGCCGGTGACCGGCATGGTGCGCCGCGTCGCGGTCGGGCCCGACGCGGCGAGCACCGCGTCGAGCGTTCCTTCGCCGCCGTCCGCCATCGGCAGGGCGAGCGCCTGCGCTCCGGGAATCGCGCGCCGTACGCCCTCGGCGATCGCCGAAGCGGCGGACGGCGCGTCGAGCGAACCCTTGAACGAATCGGGGGCTATGACGACGCGCAACAAGTCGGGGCCCGTGCCGTGGTAAGTTGCCGGCCCGTGAGCGCCGATAAGCCACGGCCGGAAGGCGGCATGCTAACAGCGACCCCACCGCCCGCGCGCGTCGCGGGCGCCCGTGCGGCGTTCCTGGTCCTCGCGCTGGGCGCACTGACCGGCGGCTGCGCGACCATCACCCGCGGGGTGACGCAGGACATCCAGATCGCGACCGATCCGACCGGGGCCGCGTGCGAGTTGCGGCGCGGCGAGGACATCGTCGACCAGGTGGCGTCGACGCCCGGCTACGTGCGCGTCCGCAAGGGGGTCGGTCGCTACGCGCTCGCCTGCAGGCGCGACGGGCACCTGGAGGCCGGCGCGACGCTGGAGGCGGGTGTCGACGGTGGTCAGATCGGCGGCATCGCCTGGGGCGCGCTGTCGGGCCTGCAGGGCACGGCGGGCGCGACGGTCGCTTCGACCGCGTTGTCGACGGTGATGCCGGCGGCGGCCGCGACCACCGGTGCCGCCGCGCTCGGGATCGCCGGAATCGTGTCGTTCGCCGTCGATCTCGCGAGCGGGGCGATGTTCGAGTTCCCGCCGACGGTGGCGCTGACGCTCGTGCCCTCGTCGTTCGTGTCCGGCACCGAGCGCGACGCTTTCTTCGCGCGGCAGGAGGCGCGCCTGCGGACCCAGTACGCGGATCGTCGTCGGGAGGTCGCCGACGATTGCCGGCGCGTCCGGTGCCCGGGCACGCTCGCCTCGCTCGACGCGGCGCTCCAGCGCGAACTCGCGGAACTCGAGAGCCTCAGGCCGAACGTACGGATCGGCGAGTGACCCGTGCGTGCGTTCAGCCGCGATGCGTCGCCCGCGCGAGCCGGTCGCGCACCGCGTCCCAGTCGGCGCCCGCCGGCGGTGCGACGACCAGGATCGCGTCGGCACCGGCCGTGTCGAGCGCGCGCAGGTTCGCGTAGAGCTCCCGCGCGTAGCCCTCGGCGTCGCCGGGCGCGTCGATCCACGGGCCGTCGAATCCCGCCGGGCGCGCCGCGCGGCGCGCGAGCACGGCGACCACTTCGTCGCGCTCGGACAGCCGCAGCATCTCGGTGGCGAGCGCGTGCGCGTCGACGAGGAACGCGGCGGTGCGCGGCGCGTAGTGCGACAGGTGCGTGCCCGACGCGCGCGGCGCGTCGGCGCCGGGCGGCTCCGGCGCGCGGCCGAGCACGCGCGCGATCGCGTCGGCGCCGATGCCGCCGGGACGCATCAGCACGGCGCGCCCGTCGACGAACGCGACGATCGTGCTCTCGATGCCGACGTCGCAGCGGCCGCCGTCGACGATCATCGCCACGCGGCCGCCCAGGTCGGACGCGACGTGGGCCGCGGTCGTCGGTGAGACATGGCCGTAGCGGTTCGCGGACGGAGCGGCCACGCCGAGCCCGCCCAGCCGCGCGAACGCGGCGAGCAGCGCCCGCGCGACCGGGTGCGAGGGCACGCGCAGCCCCACCGTGTCCTGCCCGCCGGTGACCGCGTCGCCGGCGAGCGCCGTGCGCGGCAGGATCAGCGTGAGCGGTCCCGGCCAGAACGCGTTCGCGAGGCGGCGCGCGCCCTCGGGAATCTCGCGCGCCCAGTGCCCGAGGTGCGACGCATCCGCGAGGTGGACGATCAGCGGATGTCCGCTCGGCCGGCCCTTCGCGGAGTAGATCGCCGCCACGGCGGCCGGATTGGCGGCGTCCGCGCCCAGTCCGTAGACGGTCTCGGTCGGGACCGCGACGAGTTCCCCCGCCGCGAGCGAGCGCGCGGCGCGCTCGATCGAGGCGTCGTCGGCCGGGTGGACGCGCTCGGTGGCGCCCGGGGTCTTCATCGGCGGTTGGTTCGGGGCTCGCCGGGGCAGGGCGGGCGCTTTGCTAGAATACCGGGCTTTGCCACGCCGCCGCGCGTTCGCGGCCGGCGCCTGCCACGAGAGGGGCCATGAGCGATTTCCTGTTCACGTCGGAGTCGGTGTCCGAAGGTCATCCGGACAAGGTCGCCGACCAGATTTCCGACGCGGTGCTCGACGCGATTCTAGAGCAAGATCCCACGGCGCGCGTCGCCGCCGAGACGCTCGTGTCCACCGGGCTGGTCGTCATGGCCGGGGAGATCACGACGCGCGCGACCATCGACTTCGGCAACGTCGCGCGCGAGACCATACGACACATCGGCTACAACGATCCGGCGCTGCGCTTCGACGCCGACGGTTGTTCCGTCATGGTCTGCTACGGCAAGCAGTCGCCCGACATCGCGCAGGGCGTCGACCGCGCGTCCGACGATTACCTGAACCAGGGCGCCGGCGACCAGGGAATGATGTTCGGATACGCGTGCGACGAGACGCCGGCGCTGATGCCGTTCCCGATCTACTACGCGCACCGGCTGGTGCAGCGGCAGAGCGAGGTGCGCCGCGACGGGCGCCTGCCGTTCCTGCGCCCGGACGCGAAGTCGCAGGTGACCGTCCGCTATCACAACGGCCGCCCGGCGGCGATCGACACCGTCGTGCTCTCGACGCAGCATCACCCGAGCATGAACGAGCGGCAGAAGGAGCTCGCCGAAGGCGTGATCGAGGAGATCGTCAAACCGGTGCTCCCCAAGGACATGCTCGCCGGTGCGCGCTACCTCGTGAATCCGACCGGTCGCTTCGAGATCGGCGGACCGCACGGCGACTCGGGGCTGACCGGCCGCAAGATCATCGTCGACACCTACGGCGGCGCGGCGCCGCACGGTGGCGGGGCGTTCTCCGGCAAGGACCCGTCGAAGGTCGACCGCTCGGCCGCGTACGCCGCGCGCTACGTGGCGAAGAACGTCGTCGCGGCCGGCCTCGCGAAGCAGTGTGAGGTCCAGTTGGCCTACGCGATCGGCGTCGCCAAGCCGATGAACGTCACCGTCTACACGGCCGGCACCGGGCGCATCCCGGACGCGAAGATCGCCGAGATCGTCCAGCACGAGTTCGACCTGCGGCCCAAGGGCATCATCCGGATGCTCGATCTGCTGCGGCCGATCTATCGCAAGACCGCCGCCTACGGCCATTTCGGCCGCGACGAACCCGAGTTCACCTGGGAACGGACCGACCGCGTCGAGGCGCTGCGCAAGGCCGCGGGCGTTTGAGGACGCCGCGCTTCCGGCACAGCGTCGCCGGGGCGCGCGCGCGCCGCGACGCTAGTCGCCCGAGCCTTAGAGACGGTCGCGCGGGCCGAGTCGAACGCCGGACCGGCGATCGTGACCCGCGGACTCCGGGTCCGATGAGGCGCGACCGCCACGCTTGAGTCCGCGCCCTCGCGGACCGACAATGATCGCATCGCCGCGCCCGCACCGCGCGGCCAGACCGGAGGCCGCATGACCGTCGCCCGCCCGCTCCAACTCGCGCTCGCCGTCGCCTGCGCCGGCGTCCTGTCCGGCTGTGCGTCGGGCCCCGACCTCGACCGCTTCAACCGTGCGCCGATCGTGCGCAACATCGACGGCTCGGTCGACGGCCACGTCGAGGTCGTCAAGCGCGGCGACACGCTGGCCGTGCACCTCGAATCCAATCCGTCCACCGGTTACCGCTGGGAACTCGCGCGCCTCGCCGGCGACTCGATCGTGCCGGTCGGCGGCGCCGACTACCAGCCGGAGACCGCGGCCGGCGTGCCGCGCGTCGGCGCGCCCGGGCACACGACGTTCCGGTTCCGCGCGCTGAAGCCGGGCGTGTCGGTCGTCGAACTGGGCTACCGGCGCGCGTGGGAGAAGAGCGTAGCGCCGGCGAAGGCCGTGCGCTTCGAGATCTCGGTTCCCTGACCGGTCGCCGGTGGATTCCGCCGATCCCGCTGCGATCGTCGTCCGGCGGCTCTCGCCGCGCTTCGACGAGGCCGACTGGATCGGAGCGTGCGTCCGCGTCGTCGAGCCGCGCGTGTCCGGCGGCGTGGCGACACCGCCGCACTTCCTCGCCGCCGCCTGGGCGCCGGGCGCGCCGCGTTCGCGCTGGCCCGACGCGGTGGTGATCGGCTCGCCGGCGGCCGACCACGCGCTCGCCGAACTGATCCGGCACCTGCCGTCCGGCGCGAAGCTGTACCTCGCGGGACTCGACGAGGTCGACGCCGCCCTCGCCGCGCGCATCCTGCTCGCCGCCGACCGCAACCTCGAGCGCTACCAGCGCGACGGCGTCGCGGCGTTCGTCGCGAGCGAGGAGGCGCGCGTCGCCGCACGGATCGCGTCGACCTACACCGACCGCGACGAAGGCTTCGAGCGCTTCCGCGCTCGTGTGCTGGCCGCGCCGGCCGGCGGTCGCTGAACGGACGACGCGAGGTGGCGCTGTTCGACCCGATGTCGCTGCGCGGGCTCGCGCTCGCCAACCGGATCGTCGTCTCGCCGATGTGCCAGTACTCCTCGCGCGAGGGTATCGCCGCCGACTGGCACCTCGCGCACTGGGCGCAGCTCGCGCAATCGGGCGCGGGACTGGTCGTCGTCGAGGCGACCGCGGTCACGCGCGACGGCCGCATCACCCACGGGTGTCTCGGTCTGTGGGACGAGGACCGCGAACGCGCGCTCGCCGGCATCCTCGCGCGCGCCCGGGCGCTCGCGCCGCCGGTGCCCTTCGCGATCCAGCTCGCGCACGCCGGGCGCAAGGCGTCGTCGGCCGTGCCCTGGGACGGCGGCGAGCCGCTGCGCGACGCCACGGCGTGGCCGACGGTCGGGCCCTCGGCGCTCGCCTACGACGCCGGCCACCCGGCGCCGCGCGCGCTCACGATGGACGAACTCGCCGCGATCCGCGACGCCTACGCCGATGCCGCGTGTCGCGCGATCCGCGCGGGACTCGACGCGATCGAGGTCCACATGGCGCACGGCTACCTGCTGCACGAATTCCTCTCTCCGCTCTCCAACGTCCGCGACGACGCGTACGGCGGCGACCGCGCCGGCCGGATGCGCTTCCCGATCGAGGTGTTCGCCGCGGTGCGCGCCGCGGTGCCCGACGATCGTCCGGTCGGCGTGCGAGTGTCGGCGACCGACTGGGTCGACGGCGGCTGGTCGGTCGACGACACCGTGGCGCTCGCCCGCGAGCTCAAGTCGCGCGGCTGCGACTGGATCGACGTGTCGAGCGCCGGCATCTCGCCGAAGCAGAAGATCGACGCGAGACCCGGGCTGCACGTCCCGTACGCGCGCGCGGTGCGCGAGGCCACCGGCGTCGCCACGATGGTGGTGGGCCTCATCACCGAGCCCGCGCAAGCCGAGGAGATCGTCGCGAACGGCGACGCCGACCTGGTCGCGCTCGCGCGCGGCGTCCTCGCCAACCCGCGCTGGCCCTGGCACGCGGCGAAGGCGCTGGGCGCGAAGGTCGCGGTCGCGCGGCAGTACCTGCGCGGCGCGCCGTCGGTGATCGTGCGGCGCTGACGAACGCGCTCCCCGGTCCCGCGATGCTGCGCGATGGCGTCGCGGCGGCCGGCTCCAGCGGAAGCCTCCTCGTGCGTATCGTCGGCGTCGATTTCACCAGCGCACCGTCCGCGCGGAAGGCGATCACCGTCGCGTACGGCCGCGCCGAGCCCGGACGCGCGGTCGTCGAGCGCGTCGATCGCCTCGCCGACTGGCCGTCGTTCGAGGCTTTGCTCTCCGCGCCCGGGCCGTGGGTCGGCGCGTTCGACTTCCCGTTCGGACTCGCGCGCGAGCTGGTCGTCGCGCTGGGCTGGCCGGGGACCGGCGCGGGCGCCGAGGGCTGGCGCGAGGCCATCGCCCACTACGCCGCGCTCGATCGCGCGGAGGTCGGGCGCGTGTTCGGCGCGTTTCGCGCGGCGCGGCCGGTCGGACGCAAGTACGCGCACCGCGCGACCGAGGTCGCCGCCGGCGCGCACGCGTCGATGAAGCTCGTCAACCCGCCGGTCGGCTGGATGCTGCACGAAGGCGCGCCCCGACTCGCGCGGGCTGGCGTACACCTGCCCGGCATCGCCGGCGGCGATCGATCGCGTGTCGCGCTCGAAGCCTATCCGGGCATGGTGATGCGCGAGATCTCGCGCGCACGCGGACTCGGACGCACGCCACCGTACAAGAACGACAGTCCGCGCAAGCAGACGCCGGAGCTGCGCGAGGCGCGTGTCGCGCTGTTGTGGGGACTGGTCGAGGGCGAGCACCGCTACGGCGTTCGTGTCGATCCGGCACTGGGCCTGGCCGCGGCCGCGATCGACGACGGCACCGGCGACACGCTGGACGCGATGGCTTGCGCGATGCTCGCCGCATGGGCGGCCGGACGCGCCGAGGCGAATTACGGATTGCCGGTCGACGTCGATCCGCTGGAGGGGTGGATCGTCGGGGCGCAGCGAAGGTAGCAACCCGATTCCGGCCCGTCAGCGTCCGCCCGCCTTCTCGATCGCCGCGGCCATCGCCCGGTAACCGCGCTGCCGCGCGTGCGCGAGCGGCGTGATGCCACCGCGGTCGGCGAGGTTCGGATTCGCGCCGCCGGCGAGCAGGAGCTCCACGATCCGGGTGTGCACCGGACCGCCGTCGCCCAAGATCACCGCCTCGAGCAGCGCGGTCCAGCCGAGCCGGTTGACGTGATTCACGTCGATCCGGGTCCCCAGGAGCATGCGCACCGCGTCGACGTGCCCGTGGTGGGCTGCGGGGATGAGCGCGGTGCCGCCGTAGCGGTTGACGCTCGCGGGATCCGCGCCGTGCGCGAGCGTCAGTCTCAGGATCTCGGTGCGGCCTTCGGCCCCGGCGTACAGGTACGGGCTGTCGTCGATCGCGTCCCTCGCGTTGACGTCGCTGCCGGCGGCGATCAGCGCGCGGGCGATTTCGACATGGTTGCCGTGGGTCGCGACGAGCAGCGCGGTGCGTCCGCGGTTGTCACGGGCGGTCACGCTCGCACCCCGGGCGAGCAGCGAGCGGACGGCGGCCGAGTCCCCGCGTTCGGCGGCGGCGATCAGCGCGGTGTCGTCGGCGGACGCGGCGTCCGACCGGGGCGTGGAGGCCGTGAGTCCAACGAGCAGAGCCAGCGCGGCCAGGAGCCGGCGACGGGTTGCGGGCCGTTCGGCGGGTGTCCCCGGGCAGGGGGCAGGGCTGGGGCTGGTCATCGGAGCCAAGTTCCTATATCATAACGGGTTTTGGCGTCCCGCCCGCCGGAATCCCGGCCGAACCGCCGCGAGCGCCCGACCCCACGACCGATCCCGACGTCGACCGCGTCACTGATCCCGGAGAGCCCGATGGCCGAACGCAAACGCACCCGCCGCAACACGCTCGAGCGTCGTTGCCTGCCCAAGACCTTCAAGCGCATGTTCGTCGGCGCGCCGAAGGGCACGTTCAAGATGCTGGAGAAGATCAAGAAGTCCTGATCGTGTGATCGCCCAGGGCTGCGGCGGCGCCGTCGCCCGCCGCGCGCGCAGGCCGCCCCTTGGGCGGCCTTTTTCGCTGGTGCGCCCGGCGGCGGCTCGCCCGGCGGGGCGATTTCGTTCATCCTTCCGGGTCGCGATGCCGTTCGCCTACTACGACCGCCTGACACCGTCGCGCCAGCGCATCTACCGGGCGAGCGACGCGATCGAGCGGCTCGACCTGCCGCCGGGCTTCGCGGCAGGTGCCGACGTCGACGCGATCGACGCCGCCCTGCGTGCCGACGACCGCGCCGCCTGCGAGCGCGCCTGCCAGCGACTGACGGACGCGCTGGTCGCCGGCTACCGGGTCCCGCCGATCCGTGTGAAGGTGCTCGCGAAGCGGCCTTCATCCGACTACGGCGAGTTGCATGGCCTCTACGAGCCGGAGGAGGACCGGATGCCCGCGCGGATCACCGTGTGGATGCGCACCGCGCAGCGCCGGCAGGTCGTGGCGTTCCGCTCGTTCCTGCGCACGCTGGTCCACGAGATCGGCCACCATCTCGATTACGAGCTCTACAAGCTCGCCGAGACTTTCCACACCGAGGGGTTCTACAAGCGCGAGTCGACGCTCGCGAACGCGCTCTTCGCGGCGATGGCCGATCCACCGCCGCCGCCGAAGACCCGCGCACCGGCGGGGCAATAGCGGTAATCGGGGTCGGAATCGGGGGGAATCGGGGGAAATTGGGGTCAGACTCGAATTTCGCGGAGGAAATTGGGGTCAGACTCGAATTTCGCGAACATCCGCGAAATTC
>JADZDA010000153.1 GCA_020851255.1 Burkholderiales bacterium
ATCGCGCCCGTCATCGTGATCGCGTGCAGGATCGACTTGTGGCAGTTGCGGTCGACGACGACGATGTCGCCCGGCGCCACCGTCGCGTGCCACACCATCTTGTTCGACGACGACGTGCCGTTGGTGACGAAGACGAGCTCGTCCGCGGAGAAGATGCGCGCCGCGTTGCGTTCGGACGCGCCGACCGGGCCGGAGTGGTCGAGGAGCTGCCCCAGCTCGTCGACCGAGTTGCACACGTCGGCGCGCAGCATGTTCTCGCCGAAGAACTGGTGGAACATCTGTCCGACCGGGCTCTTGAGGAACGCGACGCCGCCCGAGTGACCGGGGCAGTGCCACGAGTAGGAGCCGTCGTTCGCGTAGTGGACGAGCGCGCGGAAGAACGGCGGCGCGAGGCTGTCGAGGTAGGTCCGGGCCTCGCGCAGGATGTAGCGCGCGACGAACTCCGGCGTGTCCTCGTTCATGTGGATGAAGCCGTTGAGCTGCCGGAGGATGTCGTTGGGGATGTGCCGGGAAGTGCGCGTCTCCCCGTGCAGGAACACCGGGATCTCGGCGTTGCGGAAACGGATCTCCTCGACGAACGCCCGCAGGCTCTTCAGCGCCGGGCTGTCCTCGGGCACGACGTGCGCGAGCTCCTCGTCGTCGATCGACAGGATGAACGCGGAGGCGCGGCTCTGCTGCTGCGCGAAGCTCGCGAGGTCGCCGTAGCTCGTGACGCCCAGCACCTCGGTGCCCTCGGCCTCGATCGCCCGGGCGAGCGCGCGGATGCCCAGTCCGCTCGCGTTCTCGGACCGGTAGTCTTCGTCGATGATGACGACGGGGAATCGGAACTTCATCGGCGCTCCTGTCGGGCTCGTTGCGCGCGGCGCGGCCACCGGGGCCGGCGCGGGGCGCCCCGGTCGAAGGAGCCGGGGTCGCGGACCGCATTGTGCGCCGGTCGGCCGGCGCTGGCGACCGGCGGGCGCCTCGCGGGCGCCCGGTGGCAGGGCGGCCGTCCGATTCGCGCAACAGCGCCGGAGCCGGCGGTCGCGCCGCAGGGCGTACGCGCGGGCGGGTCGCCGGGAACGCGGCACCGGCGTGCGAACCGCGCCCGCGGCCACAGGCGCCGCGACCGGCGCGGCTACATCCGCGGCAGCGTGACGCCCTTCTGTCCCTGGTACTTGCCGCCGCGGTCCTTGTACGAGGTCTCGCACACCTCGTCGGACTCGAAGAAGATCACCTGTGCGACTCCTTCGTTGGCGTAGATCTTCGCCGGCAGCGGCGTCGTGTTGCTGAACTCGAGCGTGACGTAGCCCTCCCACTCGGGCTCGAACGGCGTCACGTTGACGATGATCCCGCAGCGTGCGTACGTGCTCTTGCCCAGGCAGATCGTCAGCACGTTGCGCGGGATCCGGAAGTACTCGACGGTGCGCGCGAGCGCGAACGAGTTGGGCGGGATGATGCAGACCTCGCCGGAGAAGTCGACGAACGATTTCTCGTCGAAGGCCTTCGGGTCGACGATCGTCGAGTTGATGTTGGTGAAGATCTTGAAGTCGGACGAGCAGCGGATGTCGTAGCCGTAGCTCGACGTGCCGTAGGAGACGATCCGCCGGCCGTCGACCACGCGCACCTGTCCGGGCTCGAACGGCTCGATCATCCGGTGCTCGACCGCCATGCGCCGGATCCACTTGTCGGACTTGATCACGTCGTCGGCTCCGTTCGTGTCGCCGGACCGGTCCCCGCGGTGGCCGCGGAGCCTCCGCGAGCCTCTCGGCTCAGGTGTTCTGCACCGAGATGGTCGGGAACTTCGCGGAGAAGTCCTGCGCCTTCTGCGCCACCGCCACCGCGACCTTGCGCGCGATCGCCCTGTAGACCTGCGCGACCGGTCCGTCGGGATCGGCGATCACGGTCGGCCGGCCGGAGTCCGCCTGCTCCCGGATGCGGATGTCGAGCGGCAGGCTGCCGAGGACCGGCACGCCGTAGTCGCGGCACATCCGTTCGCCGCCGCCCTCGCCGAAGATGTGCTCGGCGTGTCCGCACTTCGAGCAGACGTGGATCGCCATGTTCTCGACGACGCCCACGATCGGCACGCCGACCTTCTCGAACATCTTGAGGCCCTTGCGCGCGTCGAGCAGCGCGATGTCCTGCGGCGTGGTCACGATGACCGCGCCGGTGACCGGCACCTTCTGCGACAGCGTGAGCTGGATGTCGCCGGTGCCCGGCGGCATGTCGACGATCAGGTAGTCGACCTCGCGCCAGTTCGTGTCCTTGAGGAGCTGCTCGAGCGCCTGCGTGACCATCGGGCCGCGCCAGACCATCGGCGTGTCGACGTCGATCAGGAACCCGATCGACATCGCCTGGATGCCGTAGGCCTCGAGCGGCTCGAGCGTCTTGCCGTCCTTCGACTCGGGCCGGCCGCCGATGCCGAGCATCATCGGCTGCGAGGGCCCGTAGATGTCGGCGTCGAGCACGCCGACGCTCGCGCCCTCCGAGGCGAGCGCGAGCGCGAGATTGGCCGCCGTCGTCGACTTGCCGACGCCGCCCTTGCCCGACGCGATCGCGACGATGTTCTTCACGCCGGGGACGAGCTTGACGCCCCGCTGGACCGCGTGCGAGGTGATCTTCTGGTCGATGTCGACCGTCACCCGCCCGACGCCGGGCAGCGCGGCGACCGCGTCGGCGACGAGCCGGCGCAGCGCGGCGTGCTGGCTGCGCGACGGATACCCGAGCACGACGTCGACGGCGACGTCGGCGCCGGTGACCGCGAGCTTGCGGATCGCCTTGCCGGTCACGAAGTCGCGGCCGGTGTTCGGGTCGATGAGTTCCTTCAATCGGCCCTGGACGTCGGCCTGGGTGATCGCCATCGGGAAGTCGCTCGCGGAAAGGGAACGGCGGAGACCGGATTCTAGCCGATCCGCCCCCGTCCCCGCGCCGCGCGCCTTCCGCGCGCCCGCCCGCTCCGCGCTCCCCGGGGGCCGACCGCGGGGCGCTTTGCTAGAATGGCCCGCTTGTCCCTGACCGATTCAAGGTCTTCGATGCCCGCATCCCGCCGGACGCTGTTCGTGACCACGGCGCTGCCGTACGCGAACGGGCCGTTCCACATCGGCCACATCATGGAGTACATCCAGGCCGACATCTGGGTGCGTCATCGCCGGATGCGCGGGGACGACGTGCATTTCGTATCCGCCGACGACGCGCACGGCGCGCCGATCATGCTGAAGGCCGAAGGACTCGGCGTCACGCCACAGGCGCTCGTGGCGCGCATCGCCGCGACCCGTCCGAAGCACCTCGACGGCTTCCTCGTCTCGTTCGACCACTGGCATTCGACCGATTCGCCGGAGAACGTCGAGCTGGTGCAGGACATCTACCGGAGGCTCGACGCCGCCGGGCTGGTCGCCACCCGGACCATCGAGCAGTTCTACGATCCGGTGAAGGGCATGTTCCTGCCCGACCGCTACATCAAGGGGACGTGCCCGAAGTGCGGCGCGAAGGACCAGTACGGCGACGCGTGCGAGAACTGCAGCTCCACGTACGCACCGACCGACCTGGTCGACCCGTACTCGACGTTGACCGGCGCGAAGCCGGAGCTGCGCCATTCCGAGCACCTGTTCTTCCGCATCTCGGCGCCCGAGGTCGTCGCGTTCCTCGAGCGCTGGACCGCGGAGCCCTCCCCCGGCCAGGCGCTGCAGCCGGAGGTGCTCAACAAGATCCGCGAGTGGCTGGGCGGCGGCGAGTCCGGTGCCGCCGGCAAGCTCGCCGACTGGGACATCTCGCGCGACGCGCCGTACTTCGGCATCCCCGTCCCCGGCCACCCCGGCAAGTACTTCTACGTCTGGCTAGACGCGCCGATCGGCTACCTCGCGAGCCTGAAGGCGCACCTGCGCGGCCGAGGCATCGACTTCGAGACCTTCCTCGGGCGCGACGACGTCGAGCAGATCCACTTCATCGGCAAGGACATCATCTACTTCCACACGCTGTTCTGGCCGGCGGTGCTCCGGTTCGCCGGAAAGCCCTACCGCGTGCCGGACAACGTGCACGTCCACGGCTTCATCACCTTCTCCGGCGAGAAGATGTCGAAGTCGCGCGGCACCGGCATCTCGCCCGATGTCTATCTCGACCTCGGCCTCGATCCCGAGTGGTTGCGCTACTACCTGGCGGCGAAGCTGAACGACCGCGTCGAGGACCTCGACTTCAACCCCGACGACTTCGTCGCGCGCGTCAACGCCGACCTCGTCGGCAAGTACGTGAACATCGCGAGCCGCGCGGCGACCTTCATCACCCGGCATTTCGACGGCCGGCTCGCGTATTCCGACGACGAGCGGCGCCACCTGGTCGAGGGCGCGGTGGGTGCCGCGACGCTCGCGGTCGAGCGCTACCAGGCGCGCCAGTACAGCCAGGTCGTCCGCGAGGCGATGGCGATCGCCGACCGGGTCAACGAGGCGTTCGACGACGCGAAGCCCTGGCTGCTCGCGAAGGAACCCGCGCGGCACACCGAGCTGCAGGCCGTCTGCTCGCGCGCGATCTTCGGATTCAAGCTGATCAGCGTGCTGCTGGCGCCGATCCTGCCGGCCACCGCGTCGCGCGTCGCGCGCGAGCTCTTCGGACTCGACCGCGACTTCGCCTGGTCCGACGCGGGTGAGCTGCCGGCGCGGATCAGTCCCTACCGGCACCTGATGACCCGGATCGACCCCAGGCAGGTCGATGCGCTGATCGAGGGACCGAAGGCCGCCGAACCCGGGGCCGTGCCGCCGCCCGCCCAGACGTCGGCGGCGCCCGCCGCCCCCGCCGCCGCGACGGCGCCGTCGGAGTCCGGCTCCGCCGCCGGCGGTGCGCCGACGGTCGCGATCGACGACTTCGCGAAGATCGACCTGCGCATCGCGCGCATCGTCGCGGCGGAATCGGTCGAGGGCGCCGACAAGCTGCTCAAGCTGACGCTCGATGTCGGCGAGGGCCGTCACCGGACCGTGTTCGCCGGCATCAAGGCCGCGTACGATCCGGCCACGCTCGTCGGCCGGCTGACGCCGATGGTCGCCAACCTCGCCGCGCGCAAGATGAAATTCGGCCTTTCCGAGGGCATGGTGCTCGCGGCCTCCGGCGAGGGACCCGGCCTGTACCTGCTCGCGCCCGACGACGGCGCGCAGCCGGGCATGCGCGTGAAATGACCCGCGTCCGCCGCCCGCCGCGGGCACCGCGTCGGTCGTGAGTCCCGCGGACGCGATGGCCGTACCGACCCTCGGGCTGATCGGCGCCGCCATCGTCGCCTGGCTCGCGATCGGTACGATCGGGCTCGCCGCGCAGACTCGTTTCGGGTTCGTCAGCCGCGGACTGTTTCCCGCCGGCGCGGTCGCCGGCCTCGTGCTGGCCGCGGGCGCCTTCTGCGCCGTCGGCGCGCCCCCGCAGTCGGCCGTGCTGCCGCTGGGACTGCCCGACCTGCCGTTCCACCTGCGCGTCGATGCGCTGTCGGCGTTCTTCCTGCTGCTGCTGGGCGTCGCCGGCGCGGCGGTCTCGGTCTACTCGGCCGGCTACTTCCGCGAGAGCGAAGGCGCGGCGCCGGGATTGCTCTGCTTCCAGTACCACGCGTTCCTCGCCGCGATGGCGCTCGTGCTGGTCGCCGACGACGCCTACGCGTTCATGGTCGCCTGGGAGGCGATGGCGCTCGCCTCGTTCTTCCTCGTGACCACCGACCACCGGATCGCCGAGATCCGCCGCGCGGGCTATCTCTACCTGCTGATCGCGCACATCGGCGCGATCGCGATCCTGCTCGCCTTCGGGACACTCAAGGGCGGCGGCGACTACACGTTCGCGTCGATGCGCGCCGCCGCACCGTCCCCGGGCTGGGCGACGGTCGCCTTCTTCCTCGCGCTCGCGGGATTCGGCGCCAAGGCGGGCCTGATGCCGCTGCACGTGTGGCTGCCCGAGGCGCATCCGGCCGCGCCCTCGCCGGTATCGGCGCTGATGAGCGGCGTCATGCTCAAGACCGCGATCTACGGCCTGCTGCGCGTGACTTTCGACCTCCTTCCCGCGCAGGCCTGGTGGTGGGGCGTGGTCGCGCTCGCGCTCGGGCTCGCCTCCGCGCTGTTCGGCGTGATCTTCGCGGCCGTGCAGACCGACATGAAGCGGCTGCTCGCGTGGTCGTCGATCGAGAACATCGGGATCCTGGTGGCCGGCATCGGCCTCGCGATACTCTACAAGGCCTACGGCAAGCCGGTGCTGGCGGCGATCGCGATGACCGCCGTCCTCTACCACGCGTTCAACCACGCGCTGTTCAAGAGCCTGCTGTTCCTCGCCACCGGTTCGGTGCTGCACGCGACCCACGAGCGCAGTCTGGGCCGGCTGGGCGGACTCGCGCACAAGATGCCCTGGGTCGCCGCGCTGGCCCTGATCGGCGTGCTGGCGATCGCCGGGCTGCCGCCGCTCAACGGCTTCGTGTCCGAGTGGCTGCTGATCCAGGCGTTCCTGTTCACGCCGACACTGCCGCAGTCGTTCGTGAACATGCTCGTGCCGCTGGCCGCGGCGGCGCTCGTCCTCACCGCCGCGCTCGCGGCGTACGTGATGGTCAAGTTCTACGGCGTCATCTTCCTCGGGCGCCCGCGCGAGCCCGGTCTCGCCTACGCGAAGGACGCCGGGCGCTGGGAGCGCGCGGCCCTCGCGGCGCTCGCGCTGGGGTGCATCGTGCTCGGACTCGCGCCGTCGGCGGTCATCGGCTGGCTCGATCCGGTCAACGCGCTGCTCGTCGGCGCGACGCCGGGCCCGGGACACTGGCTCATGCTCGCGCCGTTCGGCGAGGAGCGGTCGAGCTACGCGCCGCTGGTCGTGCTCGCGGTCGTCGGTGCGGTGGTGCTGCTCACGATCCAGATCGTCCACCGGTTGTGGCACGGGCGCGTCCGCCGGTCCGACCCCTGGGACTGCGGATTCCCGTTGCAGACACCCCGGATGCAGGACACCGCCGAGGGCTTCGGCCAGCCGATCCGCCAGGTCTTCGAGCCGTTCTTCCGCATGGAACGGGAACTGCCTTCGCCGTTCGACGCGAAGCCGCGCTACCGCGTTCGGGCCGACGATCCCTGGTGGGCGTGGATCTACCTGCCGATCGTGCGCGCGACCGAGTGGGCCGGACGCCTCGCGGGCCGGCTCCAGCATGGCCGGATTTCCGTGTACCTGACGTTCAGCTTCGTGACATTGCTCGCGCTGCTCGCGTTCGTCCGATGACCGCCGCCGGCATCCTCTCGCAGTTCCTGCAGGCCGGCCTCGCGCTCGCCCTCGCGCCGCTGCTCGTCGGCTGGGTCGCGATGTGCCGGGCCTGGCTCGCGAACCGCAGCGCGCCGCCGATCACGCTGCCCTACCGGACGATCCGCAAGCTCTTCGCGAAGGACGCCGTCGTCGCGCACAACGCCTCGCCGATCTTCCGCCTGACCCCTTACGTGGTCTTCGGCGCGATGGTCTGCTCGGCCGCCATCATTCCTTCGCTCGCGACCGAAGTGCCGTTCGCGGCCGCCGCCGATGCGATCGCGCTGGTCGGCCTGTTCGCGCTGGCCCGCGTCTTCATCGCGCTCGCGGCGATGGACATCGGCACGGCCTTCGGCTCGCTGGGTGCCCGGCGCGAGATGTTCGTCGGCTTCCTCGCCGAGCCAGCGCTCCTGATGGTCCTGTTCACCGCGTCGCTCATCTCCGGATCGACGTCGCTGCCGTCGATCGTCGACACGCTCGCGCACCGCGAACTCGCGATCTACCCGTCGCTCGCGTTCTCCGGCGTCGCGTTCACGATGGTCTCGCTCGCCGAGAACGCGCGCATCCCGGTCGACAACCCGGCGACGCACCTCGAGCTCACGATGATCCACGAGGCGATGCTCCTCGAGTACTCGGCGCGCCACCTCGCGCTGCTCGAATGGGCGTCGGCGTTGAAGCTCCTCAACTACTCGTGCATCGGACTCGCGCTGTTCTTCCCGTTCGGCATCGCGGGGGGCGACGGCGACTGGGGCGCCATCGCGCTCGCGGTTCCCGCTCTGGTCGCCAAGCTCGGCGCCGGAGGCTTCGCGCTGGCGCTGATCGAGACCGTCTCGGCGAAGATGCGGATCTTCCGCGCCCCCGCGTTCCTCGGCCCCGCGTTCCTGCTCGCGGTGCTGGCGATGCTCGTCCACCTGCTGCTCGGTTCCTGATGCGAGGCTCACGCCCCCCCGCGAGCGTCCCGGTCCCCGCGTGTCCGGGACCGGCCCGGCCGGAGGCGTCGCGATGAGCGCGCTGCCGCTCCATGCGCAGGTCATCAACCTGCTCGCGGCGATCCTGCTGCTGCTCGCCTTCGCCATGCTGACGCAGCGGCGCGTGCTCTCGCTGATCGACCTGTTCGCCGCGCAGGGCCTCGCGCTCGCCGTGTCGACCGGCATCGTCGCCGCGTACACCGGCCAGGCGCACCTGTGGTGGTCGGCCGGCATCACGCTCGCGCTCAAGGTCGTCGCGCTGCCGTGGATCCTCCACCGGCTGATCCGGCGCCTCGACGTCAAGTGGGACGTCGAGAGACTGGTCAACGTCCCGACGACGATGCTGATCGGCATCGTGCTCGTCGTCTTCTCGTTCAACCTCGCGGTCCCGATCTCGCAGCTCTCGGGCACGATCACCCGCGCGACGCTGGGCATCGCGATGGCGAGCGTCATGCTCTCGTTCCTGATGATGATCACCCGCCGCAAGGCGATCCCGCAGGTGATCGGCTTCCTGTCGATGGAGAACGGCCTGTTCTTCGCCGCGACCAGCGCCACCTACGGCATGCCGATGGTCGTCGAACTGGGCATCGCTCTCGACGTGCTGGTCGGCGTACTGATCCTCGGCGTGTTCTTCTTCCAGATCCGCGAGCAGTTCGACAGCCTGGACCTCCAGCACCTCGAGAAGCTCCAGGAGGGCGAGTGATCGAGATCCTCGCGGTCCTGGGCTTCCCGCTCGCCGGCGCGGCGGCGCTCGCGTTCACCGGAGCGCGCCGCGAGGCACCGGCCGTCAACATCGCGGCCAGCCTCGCGACGCTGGTCGCCTCGCTCGCGCTCACGGCCCGCGTGTTCGTCGACGGCCCGCTGCTCGCGCTCGACCGCCAGTTCTTCGTCGACCCGTTCAACGTGTTCCTGGTCGCGCTGACCGCCTTCGTCGGCTTCACGACGGCGGTGTTCTCGCGCCCGTACATGCGCATCGAGGAGCGCCACGGCCGCGTGAACGCCGCGCGCCTGCGCCTCTACCACAGCATGTACCAGCTGTTCCAGTTCACGATGCTGCTCGCGCTCCTCACCAACAACCTCGGCATCCTGTGGGTGGCGATGGAGGCGGCGACGCTCGCGACCGTGCTGCTCGTGTCGCTGTACCGTACGCCGGCGAGCCTGGAAGCGGCGTGGAAGTACTTCATCCTGTGCGGCGTGGGCATCGCGCAGGCGCTGTTCGGCACCATCCTGCTGTTCTTCGCGGCCGAGAAGCTCCTCGGCGGGGGGGGCGGCGCGCTGCTGTGGACGGCGCTCGACGGCGTGAAGGGGCAGCTCGAGCCCACGGTGCTCTCGATCGCGTTCGTCTTCCTGCTGGTCGGGTACGGAACCAAGGTGGGTCTCGTTCCGCTGCACAACTGGCTGCCGGACGCCCATGCCGAGGGCCCGACCCCGGTGTCGGCGGTCCTTTCCGGCCTGCTCCTCAACGTGGCGCTCTACGCGGTCGTCCGCTGCAAGGTGCTGGTCGACGGCGCCGTGGCGCACGGATTCGCGCGCGACCTGATGATGGGCTTCGGCCTGCTGTCGGTGGTCGTCGCCGCGTTCCTGCTCGCGCGGCAGAAGGACGCCAAGCGCCTGTTCGCGTACTCGTCGATCGAGCACATGGGCATCATGACCTTCGCCTTCGGCATGGGCGGGCCGGTCGCCAACTTCGCCGCCCTGCTGCACATGACCGTCCATTCGCTCACCAAGTCGGCGATCTTCTACACGGTCGGGCACGCGGCCCAGAAGGCCGGCACCCAGGTGATCGAGGACATCCGCGGCCTGCTCACGCTGTCGCCGGCGATCGGCTGGGGTCTCGTGCTCGGCACGCTCGCGATCCTCGGCATGCCGCCGTTCGGCGTTTTCGCGAGCGAGTTCCTGATCCTCACGACCGCGATGAACGACGCGCCGTGGGCGACGCCGTTCCTGCTCGTCGCGCTGGGCGTCGCGTTCGCCTCGGTGTTCGCCAAGGTCCAGCCGATGGTCTTCGGCGAGCCGACGACGAAGCGTCTGCCGGAGCGCCCCGCGATGGTGCCGGTGTTCGTCCACCTGGGGCTCGTGCTGATGCTCGGCCTGTGGATTCCGCCGTTCCTCGCCGAGTGGTACCGTCAGGCGGCGCGGCTGATCGGATGAGCGCGTGATGGACTTCTCCGGCTTGGGCATCCCGTTCGCCGCGCTCCCGTCGCCGCTCGACGCGAGGCGCGCGCCGGTGGGCTCGGGTCAGCTCGTGCCGGCCTGCCGGCTCGCCCGCGAGCAGGGTGCCCGGCTCGCCGCGCTGTGGACGAGCGACGAACGCGACCGGGGCGCCGGGTTCCTGCTGCGCGTCGCGCTCGCCGACCGCGACGGCTACGTCGTCCTCGAGCAGTCGCTGCCCGACCTCCCGGACGTGCGCTTCGCCGACGTCTCGGCCGTCTACCCCGAGGCGAACCGGATGCAGCGCGCCGCCTTCGATCTGGTCGGCGTCGCGTTCGACGCCGACGACCAGCGTCCCTGGACCTGGATGGCCGCCTGGCCGATCGACCGCTACCCGCTGCGCCGGGACTTCGAGGCCTCGCCCGCCTGGCAGCCGGGCCAGGAGGAGTACGAGTTCGTCCGCGTCGACGGCGAAGGGGTCCACGAGATCCCGGTCGGGCCGGTGCACGCCGGCATCATCGAACCCGGACATTTCCGGTTCCAGATCGTCGGCGAGAAGGTGCTGAGGCTCGAAGAGCGGCTGTCGTGGGTCCACAAGGGTGTCGAGAAGCGTTTCGAGTCGATGCCGATCACCGAGGGTCACCGACTGGCCGGCCGGGTGTCCGGCGACAGCACGGTCGCCTACGCCTGGGCCTACGCGCAGGCGCTCGAGGCGATCGCCGGTGAGCCGCCGCCGCCCCGGGCGGCGTGGCTGCGCGCGCTCGCGCTCGAACGCGAGCGGATCGCGAACCATCTGGGCGACCTGGGCTATCTCGGCAACGACGGCGGCTTCGCGTTCGGCCTGTCGCAGTTCTCGCGCCTGAAGGAATCGCTGCTGCGGACCAACGCGTCGCTCTTCGGCCACCGGCTGGCCATGGACTACGTCGTCCCCGGCGGCGTCGCCCGCGATGTCGACGCCGCGACGTTGCGCGCGCTCGACGGCGAATGCGCGGCGCTCGCGCGCGAGCTCACCACGCTGCGCGGCATCTACGACGAGCACGACGGCCTGCAGGACCGCTTCCGCGCCTGCGGCCGCGCGACCCCCGAGCTCGCCCGCGCGCTCGGCCTGTGCGGCCTCGCCGGCCGCGCGAGCGGGCAGGCGCACGACCTGCGCCGCGACCGGCCGGTCGCGCCCTACGACACGCTCGACGTGCGCGTCGCCGGACGGACCGACGGCGACGTCGCCGCGCGCGTCGCCGTCCGCTTCGACGAGGTCGCCGAGTCGTTGCGGCTCGTCCGCGAGATCGCCGCGGCGCTGCCCGACGGCGGCGTGCGCACCGCGTTGCCGGAAGTCCCCGCGTACCGCACCGGCCTGGGCGGCGTCGAGGGCTGGCGCGGGCCGGTGCTCGTCGCGCTGGACAGCGGACCGGGCGGTACGATCCGCCGCTGCCATCCGCACGACCCGTCGTGGGCGAACTGGCCGGTGCTCGAACACGCGGTGATCGGGAACATCGTCCCGGACTTCCCGCTGATCAACAAGTCGTTCAACCTGTCCTACAGCGGGCACGATCTCTGAGTCCAACGACAGCGGCCCGGCCATGATCCCGATCCTGCGCAAGATCGTCCGCACCGGCGTGGTGACCGAGCCGGTCCCGCCGCCCGCCGACGACGGAATCGTCGCGCGGCACCTGCACGAGGAGATCCTGCGCACGCTCGGCCGTGCCCTAGCGATCCGCCAGGTCGACGCGGGTTCGTGCAACGGCTGCGAGCTCGAGATCCACGCGCTGGGCAACCCGGTCTACAACCTCGAGGGGCTGGGCATCAAGTTCGTCGCGAGCCCGAGGCACGCCGACCTGCTGCTCGTCACCGGGCCGGTGGCGAAACACATGGCGGTCGCGCTGAGGCGCACCTACGACGCGGCGCCCGATCCCAAGCTGGTCGTCGCCGTCGGAGATTGCGGCTGCACCGGCGGCATCTTCGGGGAGAGCTACGCGAGCCTGGGCGCCGTCGCGAGCGTGATCCCGGTCGACGTGACCGTTCCCGGCTGTCCGCCGACGCCGGTGGCTCTGTTGCGCGGGATCCTCGCCGCGGTGTCGCCCGGGGCCGCGCGAATGCCGGGCGACCCGCCCGCATCGCGCTGAATCGCGCTCAGGTCGAGGCGCGCGCCTCGTCGGCGAGCCAGTTCGAGAAGGACCCGAGCGCGCGCGTCGGTTCGCGGTCGCGCGGCACGCAGAGCCAGTGACCGTGTCGCGCCGTGGCCCTGACGTCGAGCGCGATCGCGACCTCGCCGCGCGCGAGCGGCTCCTCGATCAGGCAACGCGGAAGCAGTCCGAGGCCCTGCCCTTCGGCGGCGGCGCGGACGATCATCGCGTACTGCGGGTATCGCGGCCCCGCCGCGGCGTCCGCCCGCTCGACGCCGAACTGCGCGAACCACTCCGCCCACGCCCCCGGTACCTCGCCGTGCTGCAACAAGGTCGCATGGGCCAGGTCCGCGGCCGAACGCGCCGCGATCGCATCGACCAGCGCCGGATGGCCGATCGGCACGACGTCGCGCCCGATCAGGTAGCGGGCATCGGCGTGCGGAACGCGCCCCTCGCCGAACAAAATCGCGCAATCGATCTCGCCGGACGCGGCGAAATCGATCGACGGAGCGTACGGAGCGAAGCTCACCTCCACCGCCGGGTGCACTTCGCGGAATCGCCGCAGGCGCGGCAGCAACCATTGCGTCGCGAACGTCGGCGCGGCGGCGACATTGACGCGCTGCGCGACCGGCGACCGGTCGCGGATCCGCGCCGCCGCTGCTTCGAGCCGCGCCAGCGCGTCGCGTGCCGCGACCAGGTATTCCGCGCCGACCTCGGTCAGCTCGAAGCGTCCGCCCGGGCGCCGCAACAGCCGCGCGCCCAGCGCCGACTCGAGCGACGCGACCTGCCGGCTCACCGCGCTCTGCGTGAGGTGAAGTTCGGCCGCCGCGCGGGTGAAACTCGCGTGCCTCGCCACCAGGTCGAACGCCCTCAGTTCGCTCATCGACGGCAGCCGTCTTCCCATCGGTCCCTCCTCGCGCAGGCCAGGCGCGCGGCGCATGGCCCCAGTCCGCACCTGCGTTTGCCAGCGCGCGCGGCCGGGCGTAGGCTACGACTCGGGCG
>JADZDA010000154.1 GCA_020851255.1 Burkholderiales bacterium
ACAGCTGCAGCAGGTAGTTGAGGTCCCACTGCAGTTCCTCGGCCGCGCGGCCGATGCCGGCGGTGCGCGCGATGACGCTCATCCCGGGCGGCACGTCGAGCTGGGCGACCGCGTCGCGCAGCTCGTTGCGGTCCTCGCCTTCGACGCGGCGCGACACGCCGCCGCCGCGCGGGTTGTTCGGCATCAGCACCAGGTAGCGCCCGGCGAGCGAGATGTAGGTCGTGAGCGCCGCGCCCTTGTTGCCGCGCTCGTCCTTGTCGACCTGGACGATGAGCTCCATCCCCTCGCGGATCTGGTCGGCGACGCGGCTCCTGCCGCCTTCGCCTTCGCCGTCGTCGTCGCCGCGCCGGCCGCCCTTGAGGAACTGGCGCGCGATCTCCTTGAACGGCAGGAAGCCGTGGCGGTCGGTTCCGTAGTCGACGAAGCACGCCTCGAGCGAGGGCTCGACGCGCGTGACGACCGCCTTGTAGATGTTCGACTTGCGCTGTTCCTTCGCGGCGGATTCGATATCGAGGTCGACGAGCTTCTGGCCGTCGACGATCGCCACCCGCAGCTCTTCGGCCTGGGTGGCATTGAACAACATGCGCTTCATGCGGATTCCTTCGAGCGCGGTCCGCGGGACCGGTCCGGAAGGCGCGGGGCGTATGCGGCGCGGGGCGGCGACTGTTCGCCGCCGTCCGCGTTCAGGGGCGGGCGGCGGAGGGTGGAGCAGGGACGCGTCCGCTGCGGTGCTGCGGATCGTGGGGAACGGGGCGGGCCTGGCCGGATGTCATCGGGATGTCGTCGCCGCGTGTCGCCGCAGTGTCCGCTGCCGGACACCGCCGTCGACCGTTCTCACTGCGTCGGGAAGCTCGAATTCCTCGGGGATCGTCGGGAACCTCGGGGTACATGTGCGACGGGGCCATCGTGCCGCACCGCCTGCCGGGACCCGGAGGATCGTGATCGTTCGCCGCACAGCCTGGCCGCAATGTGCCCCGGGCACTGGCCGGGAGGGCGCGGGACTGCGCTAATGCCTTAATATCACTCTTTGTTCGGCTCGATGGCCGACCGGCGAGCGACACCCCGGCTTTGGCCGTCCCCACCTCAGGGGACGGCGCCTCGCGCGGTACCGGCGGACGTCCGACCTGCTCGCACCTCTCGGGCGTACGGGGCTCGGACCGTCGCCGGCGCATTCCGGGCGCGGCTGACCGCACAATTATAGGCGAATGAACGAGTTACGCAACAACCCGGTTCGGGAGCTCGCGATCGGCGAAGAGTCCGCCGGCCAGCGCCTCGACAATTTCCTCGTCCGGGTGCTGAAGGGCGTGCCGCGCAGCCACGTCTACCGGATCGTCCGGTCGGGCGAAGTGCGGGTGAACGGGGGACGGGCGCAGGCCGATACGAGGCTCGAGCCGGGAGATCGCGTAAGGGTTCCACCGGTTCGCACGGCCCTCCCGGCCACGCATCGCGCGCCGGCGCGGGAGGCGGCGCGTGCGGGCGAGCGACTGGCGATCCTCCACGAGGACGACGACCTGGTCGCCGTCGACAAGCCGGCCGGCGTGGCCGTCCACGGCGGCAGCGGCATCGCCCATGGTGTCATCGAGCGGCTGCGCGCCGCGCGGCCGGACGCGCGTTTCCTGGAGCTCGTCCACCGGCTCGACCGGGACACCTCCGGCGTGCTCCTGGTCGCCAAGAAGCGCAGCGCGCTGACCGCGATGCACGCGGCCTGGCGGGCCGGAGGCGTCGACAAGCACTACGAGGTGCTCGTGCGCGGGCGCTGGCGCGATGCGAAGCGCACGGTGCGCCTGCCGGTCCGGCGCTACCTGACCGGCGATGGCGAACGGCGCGTGCGCATCGACGAGGAGGGCCAGCATGCGCAAACCACATTCCGCCGGATCGCGGCCTGGCCGGACCACGACCCGCCGCTCGCGCTGCTCGAGGCGGAACTCGCGACCGGTCGGACCCACCAGATCCGCGTCCACCTGACGCACGTCGGGTTTCCGCTGGCCGGCGACGACAAGTACGGCGATTACGCGTGGAACCGGGTGCTCGCGAAGTCGGGCCTCAGGCGGATGTACCTCCACGCCGCGAGCCTGGGCTTCGCGCACCCGCGCACCGGCGACCGGCTGGACCTGCGCTCGCGGCGCCCGGACGATCTCGAGGCGTTCCTGCGGTCGCTGGGCGCGCCGCGCGCGGGGACGGCCGATGCCTGATTTCGCGCCGCGACGCTACGACCTGATCGTCTTCGACTGGGACGGCACGCTGTCCGATTCGACGGCGCTGATCGCCGCGTCGATCCGCGCCGCGTGCGACGATGTCGGCCAGCCCATGCCCTCGGAGCGCCACGCCCGCTACGTGATCGGACTGGGGCTCGCCGACGCGCTCGCGCACGTCGCGCCGGCGCTCGCGGCCGACGGCCGGCGCGCGCTCGCCGAGCGCTACCGCCATCACTTCCTCGCCCGCGAACACGACGTGCCGCTGTTCGACGGCGCGGCGGCGTTGCTGGCCGGCCTCGAGGACGCGGGTTACCGTCTCGCGGTCGCCACCGGCAAGTCGCGCGCCGGACTCGACCGCGCGCTCGCGCGCCACGGGCTCGAGCGACGGTTCCATGCGACGCGTTGCGCCGACGAGGGCTACCCCAAGCCGCATCCGGACATGTTGCTCACGCTGATGGACCGGCTCGCGGCCGAGCCGTCGCGCACGCTGATGATCGGCGATACCACACACGACCTCGATCTCGCCCGCAACGCCGGCACGCAGGCGCTCGCCGTCGCCTGGGGCGCCCACGATCCGGAAGGACTCGCGCTCCGCGGACCGCTCGCCACCGTGCACTCGGTCGGTGAACTCGCCGCCTGGCTGGCGGACAACGGCTGACGGCGCCGCCGGGCGCCACGATAAGAACCTGTTCCGCCATCATGCACGTGTGCGACGGGATGCCCGCGGGCGCAGTCCCAGGCACGAGGAGCGCCGTTTGGTTGATCCGAACAGGCGACGAGCAACAACGAAACGCGCCCGCGGGCGCCCGTCCCTCCGGGTTGCCGGCCGGAAAAGGCCGGCGACGGTGATGCTGGTCGTTGTGTGGGGGTCGCTACACCGCCTCGCGCCTGGCCGCCGGCCTTTCTGGCGGCAACGCATCACGCGCATGATGGTGAGATAGGTTCTAGACTGGCGGCATCGATCGACGCGGGGACGCGGACATGGCGGAAGAAGGGTGGGAACGGCGGGCGCTCGAAGCGCTGGCCAACGACATCGTGGTCGAACGGCGGCGCGCGCGTCGCTGGTCGATCTTCTTCCGGCTCGCGACGCTCGCGGTCGTGGCCGTGATCGCGCTGGGGCTGCTGGGCATTCCCGGCAAGCACGGCGCGATCTGTCTCGACCGGTGCACGGCTCTGGTCGACGTCGACGGCGAGATCGACCGCGACGGCCGCGCGAGCGCCGAAATCGTGATCGGGGGGCTGCGCGCGGCCCTCGATCACCCGGGCACCCGGGGCGTGGTCCTGCGGATCAACAGCCCCGGCGGCAGCCCGGTGCAGGCCGGGCAGATCCACGACGAGGTCGTGCGCCTCCGCAAGCTCCACCCGGGGACGTCGATCCACGCGGTCGTCGAGGAGATGGCGGCGTCGGGCGGCTATTACATCGCGGCGGCGGCCGAGAAGGTCTACGTCGACAAGGCGAGCCTGGTGGGCTCGATCGGCGTCATCATGGACGGCTTCGGCTTCGTCGGCACGCTGGACAAGCTGGGCGTCGAGCGGCGCGTGCTCTCCGCCGGAGAGAACAAGGCGTTCCTCGATCCGTTCGCGCCGCTGTCGGATCGGCACCGCGATTACGCGCAGACCATGCTCGCCGACATCCACCGGCAGTTCATCGACGCGGTGCGCGCCGGGCGCGGCGCACGGCTCAGGGAGACGCCGGAGACCTACTCCGGCCTGGTCTGGAACGGCGAACGGGCGGTCGAACTGGGTCTCGCCGACGCGGTCGGTACCGTCGAATCGGTCGCGCGCGACGTCATCGGCGCCGAGCAGGTGATCGACTTCACGCCGAAGGAGGACCTCGCCAACCGGTTCGCGCGGCGCCTGGGCGCGGCGGCCGGCCGCCAGGTGCTCGCCACGCTCGGGGCCGTCGGATTCGGCGGGGCGCGGCTGCGCTGAGCGGATCGTCCGGCGCGGCGCGCGGCGTGCGCGCCCCGGTCACAGCCAGCCGCGCGCGGCGGCCTTGGCGATCGCTTCGTGGCGATTGAGGGCGCCGAGCTTCCCGAGCACCTTGTGCACGTGGAAGTCGACGGTGCGGCCGGTGATGCCGAGCTTGATGCCGATGTCGCGGCTCGTCAGTCCGCGCGCGGACATCGCGAGGCACGCGTGCTCGCGCTCGGTGAGGCGCAGCCGCGCCGGCGCGCCGCTCGCGAGACGCAAATGCCTCCAGGCGTGCACTGCATGCGCGATCCAGAGGAGGTCGCGCAGCACCGCGACGATCGCCGCCTCCCGCGCCTTGTCGACCGGCGTGATCGACGAATCGAACGCGACGACCGATCGGCCCAGTCCCGAGCGCAGCGTCACCGCGACGCCGCTCGCGATGCCGACGCGGCCGGCGTCGACGAGGAAGCGCGACAGCGCCCCGCGTCCGACGATCCAGCCGCCGTCCCACAGGCACGGCAGCGTCTGGTGCGCGGTGCCGACGATCCGCGGATCGACCGCCGCGTAGCTCCTCGACTTCCAGCGCGCGACCCAGTCGTCGCCCCATGTGCACCACATGTCGGCACCGCGGCTGGTCGCAGCGTCCGCATCGGTGAAACAGGTGAGCCCGTCGAAGCCGGCTCGGCGGACCCAGTCGGCGACCGTCGCCCGCGGATCGGCCGACGCCATCGCATCGGCGCCGGGTACGAGCAACGAAATCGACGGATCGCGGTCGTGGACCGGATGCGGACGGGAGTGCGTGGCGGAGGCGCGGGAGGGAGACATCGGCGGGGAGCGAGGGCGATCCGGGGCGGACGGCACATCGTAGAACCGCGCGCTCTGTCGTGTACAGGCAGGCGACGAACGGCGCTGCTGCAGCGCATCCTCCGGGCTCGGCGCGGATGCGTCGTGCCGGCAGGCCGGCGCCGCCATGCCAATGGCATGACGATGCAGGAAGAGCCCGTGGGTTCGGCCGCCGTGGCGGGCCGCGAGCGGACGCGTCAGCGGGCCGCGGCCGGGGGCAGTCCCGTGACCCGCGCGCCGGCGGCGATGCCGCGCTCCGCGAACCATCCCTTGCGCATCTCGAGCGCGTAGAGGGCCGGGCCGCGCGACTGGTGCGTGGCTTCGTCGTGCGGTGCCATGTCCTCGATGTTGGCGATGCGCCCGCCCGCGTCGATGAATGCGATCGACAGCGGGATGTACGTGTTCTTCATCCAGAATCCGCGCGCTTCCGACTCGGCGAAGACGAAGAGCATGCCGCGATCCGGCGCGAGGCTGAACCGGTACATGAGGCCGGTCTGCCGCTCGGCCGGCGTCTTCGCGACTTCGGCGGTCACCGCATGGCCGCCGACGCCGATCCGAATCGTCGGCAGCGTCTGCGCCTGCCCGGCGATTCCCTGGCCGAGCACCGGCGCGACCGACACGCCGATGACGCCGGCGGCCACGATCGCGCGGATCAGGGGGACTGTCGTGGGTTTCATCGCGCGAGGATACCGCGAGCGCGGCGCGCGTACAGCGTCCATGCGGCGAACGACAGCGCCGTGAATCCGGCCAGTCCCGCGGCGAGGCCCGGCAGCGTCGTGTCGAGCAGCGGTGCCAGCGTGCCGGCGACGACACCGCCCAGCATGAACTGCCCGAAGCCCTGCAGCGACGAGGCGAGTCCCCGTGTCGCCGGGAACAGGTCGAGCATCAGCACCGTCACCGTCGGCTGGACGATCGACGATCCGATCATGTAGACGAAGATCGGGAACACGTGGATGGCGACGATGGGCGGTGCCCAGCCCGCGACCGCGAGCGTGGCGAGCGAGGCGGCGCCCATGAACGTGAATCCCAGACGCACGGTGGCCAGCGGCGCGAGGCGCCCGGCGACGCGGCCGGAGGTCGCCGCACCGATCATCACGCCGGCGATCAGCGGAATGAACAGCCAGCCGAACCCGGTCGTCGACACCCCCAGGTGGCGGACCAGGAACGCCGGGGCCGCCGCGATGTAGAGGAAGAACGCGCAGAAGTTGAACGCGGGGACGGCCGCGAGCAGCAGGAAATCGGCGTGACCGAGCACCCGGCGGTAGTTATGCGCCATCGTGCGCGCGTCCAGCGGGGTCCGCGCCGACGGCGGATGCGTCTCCGGCAGCGCGCGCGCGGTCCAGACGCCCAGGAGCACGGTGAACGCGAACAGCGCGTGGAAGATCGATCGCCAGCCGAACGCCTCGAGCAGCAGGCCGCCGGCGATCGGCGCGACGGCCGGCGCGATCGAGAACACCAGCGTGACCTGCGACATGAGTTTCTGCGCTTCGGCACCATGGAACCGGTCGCGGATCAGCGCGCGGCCCACGACCACTCCGGCGCCGGCCGACAGGCCCTGCAGCGCGCGGGCGAGCCACATCGACTCGATGTTGCCGGCGACCGCGCAGCCGAGCGTGGCGATCGCGTAGACGACGAGTCCGGCGAGCACGACCGGACGGCGCCCCAGCGCGTCGGAGAGCGCGCCGTGCCAGAGCATCATGAACGCGTAGGCGAACAGGTAGGCCGACAGCGTCGCCTGCAGCGCGACCGGCGGCGCGGCGAGGTCGGCGCCGATCGCCGGGAACGCCGGCAGGTACATGTCGATCGAGAACGGGCCGAGCATCACCAGCGCCGCGAGCAGCGCGGCGAGCGACCACGAACGCCGCGCCGGGGTCCCGGACATGCCGGGGTTCACGCCGGCGTCTCCGGGCGCGACACCGTGCCGGCACAGGCGCGACGCTCGCGCGGCGCGTGCGCCGCGGCGGTCCACGATCGCCCGGCGACCGGGGCGGCGTCGGGCAGGTCGATGCCGCGGTCGGCGGCCGCGCGGAGGCAGCGAAGTGGCGGGAGGTTCACGTCGGCGCGCGCCGGCGCGTGGCGGCGCACGGCGGAGGCGGCGGCTGGGAATGGACCGGGAGTCTACAATGGACGCGCCGCCGGGGCGGCCGGCGGGCCGGACGTACGCCAGCAGGCGCCGTCGCCGGCCACGCCCGCATGCAGCGCTACGCCATCCACCCGACCCACCCGCAGCCGCGGCTGCTGCGGCTCGCCGCGGCGATCGTGCGCGACGGGGGGCTGATCGCGTATCCGACCGACGGCTGCTACGCGCTCGGCGGCTCGCTCGACAGGCCGGAGGCGGCGGCGGCGATCCGCGTCCTGCGCGGCATCGACGAGCGCCACCCGCTCGCGCTCGCGTGCGCCGATCTGGCGCAGGTCGGCCGCTACGCGAAACTCGACAACTGGCAGTTCCGCGTCGTGCGGCAGGGGACCCCCGGGCCGTTCACGTTCCTGCTCCCGGCCACGCGCGAAGTCCCCAGGCGCGTGCGGCCGTCGCGACACGCCACGATCGGCGTGCGGGTGCCGTCCGACGCGGCCGCGCTCGCGATCCTCGCCGAACTGGGCGGCCCGATGCTGTCCTCGTCGCTGATCCTCGCCGGATCGGACACACCGCTCGCCGACCCCGACGCGATCGCCGCAGCGCTGGGCCGGCGGATCGGCGCGCTCGTCGACGGCGGCCCCCGGGCGGCGGTGCCGTCGACGGTCGTCGATCTGACCGAACCGCCCGGCCGCATCGTGCGTCTCGGGCTGGGGGACCCGGCCGCGCTGGGCCTTTGACCGGATTCGGCCGGAAGCGCGATGTGCGGTAGAATGCGCGAGCCATGGATCACCTGACGATCGAGCGGATCGCCCTGGCGGCCATCCCGATCGTCCTGGCGATCACGGTGCACGAGGCGGCGCACGGTTACGTGGCGCGGATGTTCGGCGACGGGACGGCCTGGATGCTGGGCCGCGTCACGCTGAACCCCCTGAAGCACATCGACCCGGTCGGGACCGTGCTCGTGCCGCTCGCCACGCATCTGCTCGGCGGGTTCCTGTTCGGCTGGGCGAAGCCGGTGCCGGTGAACTTCGGCAACCTGCGCCATCCGAAGCGCGACATGCTCTGGGTCGCGGCCGCGGGGCCGGGTTCGAACTTCGCGATGGCGCTCGTCTGGGCCGTGCTGTTCGGGTTCGCGTCGGCCGGCGGTGCGTTCGAGAGCGCCGCGCTGCGGTACATGAGTTTCGTCGGAGTCGCGATCAACGTGTCGCTCATGGTCCTGAACCTGCTGCCGATCCTGCCGCTCGACGGCGGGCGCATCGCCGTGAGCCTGCTGCCGCGCGCGCTCGCGATTCCCTATTCGAACACCGAGCGGTTCGGATTCATCGTCGTCATCGTCCTGATCGTGACCGGCGCGCTCGGCGTCGTGCTGGGCCCGCTGTACCGGCTCGCGCTGGGCGCGGTGGGCGCGATCACGGGCGTGCGCCTGCCCTACTGACCCGTTCCGCCATGTTCACCGACCGCGTGCTCTCCGGCATGCGTCCGACCGGACGCATGCACATCGGCCACTACCACGGCGCGTTGCGCAACTGGGTGCGGCTGCAGGAGGAGCACGAATGCCTGTTCTTCGTGGCCGACTGGCACGCGCTGACGACCCACTACGAGACGCCCGAGGACATCGAGCGCAGCGTCTGGGACATGCTGATCGACTGGCTCGCCGCCGGCCTCGATCCGAATCGGGCGACGCTGTTCATCCAGTCTCGCGTTCCCGAGCACGCGGAGCTCACGCTGCTGCTCGGCATGATCACGCCGGTCGGCTGGCTCGAACGCGTGCCCACGTACAAGGACCAGCAGGAGAAGCTCAAGGACCGCGACCTCGCGACCTGGGGATTCCTCGGCTACCCGGTGATGCAGGGCGCGGACATCCTCATCTACCGCGCGAACATGGTGCCGGTGGGCGAGGACCAGGTTTCGCACCTCGAGCTCGTCCGCGAGCTCGCGCGCCGGTTCAACCACATCTACGGCCGGGAGCCCGGCTTCGAGGATAAGGCCAAGGCGGCGGTGAAGAAGCTCGGTTCCAAGAAGGCGAAGCGCTACAACGAGCTCCGCACCGCCTTCCAGGAGCAGGGCGACGAGCCGTCGCTCGCGGCGGCGCGCGAACTCCTCGAGGACACGCAGAACCTCTCGCTCGGCGATCGCGAGCGGCTGTTCGGCTGGCTCGAAGGATCGCGCCGGGTCATCCTGCCCGAACCGCAGGCGCTCCTGACCGAGACGCCGAAGGTGCCCGGGCTCGACGGCCAGAAGATGTCGAAGTCCTACGGCAACGCGATCCTCATGCGGGAGGATCCGGCGGAGGTCACGCGCAAGATCCGCACGATGCAGACCGACCCGGCGCGGATGCGCCGCGGCGACCCGGGCAATCCCGACATATGCCCGGTCTGGCCGCTGCACGCGATCTACTCGGACGCGCCGACGCGCGACTGGGTCGTCAAGGGGTGCACGAGCGCGGGCATCGGCTGTCTGGAATGCAAGCAACCGGTGATCGACGGGATCCTGAGGGAACAGGCGCCGATGCACGAGCGGGCGCAGAAGTATCTCGACGATCCGCAGCTCCTGCGCAACATCGTCGCCGACGGCTGCGAGCGCGCGCGCGAGCTGGCCGAGCAGACGATGGAAGACGTCCGCGAGGCGATGGGCCTCAAGTACACCTGAGGCCGCGCGCCGTGTCGATCGAAGCCTCCCTCGACCTCGAGCACCCGTCGCCGGCGCCCCGGCCGGTCGCGCGCGTCTACGGCGAGCCGCGCGACGCGCTGCCCACCGACCTGTACAACCCGCCGGAGGCGCTCGAGGTCTTCCTCGAGACCGTCGAAGGG
>JADZDA010000155.1 GCA_020851255.1 Burkholderiales bacterium
CAGCACCGCCTTCAGGCGCTCCTCGAACTCGCCGCGGTACTTGGTGCCGGCGAGCAGCGCCGCCATGTCGAGCGACAGCACGCGCTTGTCCTTGAGCGTCTCGGGCACCTCGCCGTTCACGATGCGCTGCGCGAGGCCTTCGACGATCGCGGTCTTGCCCACGCCCGGCTCGCCGATCAGCACCGGGTTGTTCTTGGTCCGGCGCTGGAGGATCTGGATCGTGCGGCGGATCTCGTCGTCGCGACCGATCACCGGGTCGAGCTTGCCCTCGCGCGCACGCTCGGTGAGGTCGATCGTGTACTTCTTCAGCGCCTCGCGCTGGCCTTCCGCCTCGGCCGAGGCGACGCCGGCGCCGCCGCGGACCGCCTCGATCGCACCTTCGAGCGACTTCTTCGTGAGGCCGGCGTCCTTGAGCATCCGGCCGGTGTCGCCCTTGTCGTCGGCGAGCGCGAACAGGAACAGCTCGCTCGCGATGAACTGGTCGCCGCGCTTGGTGGCTTCCTTGTCCGTCAGGTTGAGCAGGTTGTTCAGGTCGCGGGAGACGCCGATCTCGCCGCCGGCGCCCTCGACCTTGGGCAGCCGCCCGATCGAGGCCTTGAGCGCGGTCTGGAGCTTGGGCAGCGCCACGCCGGCCCGGGCGAGGATCGAGGCGGTCCCGCCGTCCTGCTGCGCGAGCAGGGCGGACAGGAGATGCTGGGGTTCGATGAATCCGTTGTCGTTGCCGAGCGCGAGGCTCTGGGCGTCGGCGAAGGCCTGCTGGAACTTGGTCGTCAGCTTGTCGAAGCGCATGGGATCTCCGGGCGGGCGCCGCCCGGGCGCCGCTGTTGGTCCGCAGATGGGGAAAGCCCGCGCCGTTTCAAGGGCTTCCCGGGAATCGGGGCCGGTAGAATCCGGTTTCGTCCCCGCGATGGACCCGCGATGCCCGAAACTCCCCCGCCGCCCCCTCCGGACCGGCCGGTTCCCGATCCCGCCGCCGGACCCGACGGCGCGTCCGGAAGGGCCCAGCCCCCGCCCGCGTCATTCGGCCAGGTCGTCGGCGCAGTCTTCTGGAGTTTCTTCGGCGTGCGCAAGGGCAACGCGATGCGCAGCGACGAAGTCCGGATCCGGCCGCACCAGGTGATCCTCGTCGGCGTGCTGCTCGCCGCCGTCTTCGTCGCGACGCTGCTCGTCATCGTCCGGACGATCATCAAGACCGCCGGCGCCTGACGCCGCGCTCGAAACGCGGTCAACCGCCGGCGCCCGCCTGGCGGGACGAAACCGCGATGTCGGCATCGGCATGCCGGTAACCGCGCAGGAACGCGCAGTCGAGCTCGGCCATCCACCAGGCCTCGAAGCCCGTGACCGGCCCGGCCGCCGGCCGGCTCGCGCGCAGCTCCTCCCGGCGCGCCTCCAGCTCGTGGAGCGGGGCCTGTGCGAGCCCGGTCCACGAATGCGGCGGCGCGCAGCGCTCCTCGTAGCGACGCGACGCCTCGCCCAGGCGCTCGATCGCGGTGATCCGCTCGTCGAGCGTGACCGGGTGATCGTGCCAGGCCAGCGCGCGCGGCAGGAAATGCGTGTGCAGGCCCAGCGCCCTCAGGCGGCGGCCGTAGTCGTCGTCGTCGAAGAGATCGTAGACGAACGACTCGTCGAAACGGCCGATGCGCTCGAACGTCTCGCGGGTCATCGACGCGTGCCCGACGAAGAAGAAGTCGGCCGGCCACGCCGCCGGGCAGCGGGTGAGCGGCGCGCCGTAGAGCCTGCCGCTGTCCTCGAGCCAGCGGCGGAACGGGTCGGCGCGCAGCGCCGGCGGGAAGTACGCCGAGCCCACGCCGGCGGCGGGCGAGACCAGCGCCTCGTGGAACGCCCGGTGGGCCGCGATGACGCCCTCGGTCGGGACGAGATCGTCGGCGACGAAGAGGACGAGCTCGCCGGACGACGCACCGACACCGGCGTTGTTCATCGCGGCGCGGCCGGAGCGGGCGACCGGTATCAGCCTGACCGGCGTGCGCGGATTCCGCCAGCGGTGCGCCGCATGCGCGGCCGCGAGCCCCGGGCGGCTCCCGTTGTTCGCGACCAGGACTTCGTAGCGGCCGGCGTCGCGCTGCGCGGCCCAGGCTTCCATGACCGCACCCAGGTCGTGCTCGTGCGGATTGACCGCCACGATGACGCTCGCGACCGCGTCGGGGGAGATCTGCGGCCTCAAGGATGCGCTCCGGCGATCGCGCGTTCGGCCAGCCGCTCGATCGTGCCCGGCGGCAGCAGCGCCGCGTGGCCGGCGCCGATCGCGCGGACGGCGTAGAGATCGCCCCAGACCGCGGAGGACGGGGCGAGCGGACTCCCGGGCCGCCCGGACTCCCGATCGGCGCCGTACCAGCGGCGGAACATCGCGTCACACTCGGCCCGCGCCCGTTCGCGCGACTCCAGGATGGTGTTGCGTCCGTGGCAGCGGTAGTCGTACGAGGGCGTCGCGACGAAACGCGGCTCCGAGAGCCGCGTCGCGCGCAGGCAGAAGTCCCAGTCGTGGTTGTAGCGCAGATCGGCGAATCCGCCGAGCGCCTGCCACAGCGACCGGCGGAAGTACAGTGCGCCGCTGCTGATCGCCCGGTTGCCTTCGAGGAAGGCGAGCCCGACGCTGTCGCAGGCGCCGACCCCGTCGATCAATCGCCGGTGCGCGTCGACCCAGTCCGAAGTCCCCGGTGCGATCGCACGCCCGGCGTCGTCGACGAAATCGACTCGCGAGTATCCCCAGTCGGCGCCCGTCCCCGCGATCGCCGCGTGCATCGTCGCGAGCCGATGCGGCGGAAACCGGTCGTCGGAATTGAGGATGTTGATCCACTCGCCGCCCGCCAGTCCGATCGCTTCGTTGATCGTCGCGGCCGCGCCCCGGTTCTCCCGTGTGATCAGTCGAATCGCGCCGGGGCGTTCGCGAACGTGCGAAGCCAGGACATCGGCCGACCCGTCGGTCGACCCGTCGTCGATGACGATGACCTCGTCGGCCGGACGGGTCTGCGCGACGACCGACGCGATCGCCTCGCCCAGGTACCGGGCGTGGTTGTAACTGGGGATGACGACGCTGATGCTCCCGCCGGCCACAGGTGGCGCGCCGCCGGGCGCGCCGCCGTGCGCGCTCGCCAAGCGCGCGTCGAACCATCGCGATCGTGTCTGCTGCATCGCGCGCACCCCGTGCGCCGCGGCGACCGCGGTGCCCAGGCTCTGCCGCGCCGGCAGCCAGGCATCGCCGAACCGGCGCGCCGAGGCGAGCAGCCGGGGCAGCGCGGAGTCGAGATCGCCGCAAGTCAGGTCGATCAGGCCGAGCATGTGCAGCGCGTCGGGCAGTTCCGGCGCCCGGGCGAGCACCTCGCCGTAGAGGGCTCGCGCCTCGTCGAGCGCACCGGCGCGCTGCGCGAGCATCGCCGCCTGCATCCGTGCGACCACTTTCGCGTCCCGCCCGCAACAGGTCTTGTGGCGGCGGCCACTGCCGCACGGACAGCGCTCGTTGCGGCCGATCGAACGTCCGGGCGCGAACGGGTCCGGAACGTCGCGGTGATCCGGCATGGCGGTCGAGGCGATGTCGATGAACGACGCAGCCATGATAGCGAAGACGCGGCGGCGGGGCGACTCGGCTACACTGCCATCCCATGGAGTCGTTTCGCAACCATGGTGCGTTGCACATCGCGATGCTGCTCCTGATCGCGCTCGCGACCGGGATCGCGATCGGCGTCCGGCGCCGCCGCCCGGCCGAGGACACCGGACCGGGAGAACGGTTCGTCGCTTACGGCTATCTCGCGATGTGGGTCGGCACCTTCGTCTGGCTCAACACCGGTCCGAAACACGACCCGCCGACCACCTGGCCGCTGCAGATGTGCCACTGGATCGCCGCGCTGGACGCGATCGCGCTCGTCCGACCGGTACGTGCACTGCGCTCGGTCGCCTACTTCTGCGGGATCGCGCTGTGCACGCAGGCGCTGGTCACGCCGAGCCTCGTCGAGGGACCGGGCGAGTGGCCGTTCTGGTTCTTCTGGGCGACGCACGCGATGATCGTCGCGGTTCCCGTGTACGACATCGCCGCGCGCGGGTTCCGGCCGGGCCTGCGCGACTTCGGTATCGCCTGCGCGGCCGCGATCGGATACGTCACCATCGTCCTCCCGATCGACCTCGCGACCGGGTGGAACTACGGGTTCGTCGGACCCTCGAAGCCGGCGGTGCCGACGATCGTCGACCTGCTCGGTCCGTGGCCCCAGCGACTCGCACCGATCGTGGCCATCTCGTTCGCCGCGATGGCGTTGCTGCTGCTTCCCCGGCTCGTCGTACGCACGTGGCGCGGACGCGCTAACGGTTAGGCGGCCAGACGAGTCGCGCCAGCTAGGGCCCGCCTGTCCCACGAGTCCGGGGTTCGGTCGTCGGCGCCGGGCGCCGGTCGCGGGCTGTTTGCTACCATCCGCGGCCATGGCGCGCTCCCCGCTCACCGCGACGAACCCGTTGCATGCGTTCGCCGCCGTCGCGATGCTGGCGGCGCTCGCCGGCTGCGCGGAGTCGCCCGCGGATCGACGCGAGATCGCGCTCGAATCCTGCCGGCTGCCCAGGCTCGCGGTCGCGGCGCAATGCGGGTCCGTTCCGGTTCCCGAGGACCGGACCCGGCCGGACGCCCGCCGCATCGACATCCACGTCGCGGTGCTGCCGGCGAACACGCTCTCGCCCAGGGCCGATCCGCTGCTGGTGCTCGCCGGCGGCCCCGGGCAGGCCGCCAGCACGCTCGCCCCCTTCGGCGCCCGACTGACGGAACTGCGGCGCACCCGCGACGTGGTCCTGGTCGACCAGCGCGGCACCGGTCGCAGCTCGCCGCTGCGCTGCGACGCCTACTCGGACGCGGAACTCGAGAAAGCCGCGCTCGAGACCGATCCGCTGCCGCGCGCGACGCGCTGCGCTCGGGAGATCGCGAGCCAGGGCGTCGACGCCGCCCAGTACACGACCGCCGCGTTCGTCGCCGATCTCGAGGCGGTGCGCGTAGCGCTGGGCGTGCCGCGCTGGAACCTCTGGGGCGGAAGCTACGGGACGCGCGTCGCGCTCGACTACCTGCGCCGCCACCCGGACCGCGTCCGCACGGTGGTGCTGGACGGCGTCGCGCCGCCGGACCTGAAGGTGAGCCTCGACGTGTGGATGACGCGCGAGCGCGCGCTGGCCGCGTTGTTCGACCGTTGCCGCGCGGCGCCCGCCTGCGCCCGGGCGCTGCCCGATCCCGGCGCAGCGCTCGACCGGGCGATCGAGCGCCACGCCGGCGTCGACCGGACGATCACGTTCGCGAATCCCGCGACCGGCGCGATCGAGCGCGTGCCAGCGTCTCGCGACGGGGTCGTCGCGCTGCTGCAACCGCTGCTCTATTCGCCGGAGACCGCGTCGCTGATCCCGTCGCTCATCGCCCGCGCCGGCGCGGGCGACCTGGCGCCGCTCGTCGCCGCGACCGGCGCGTTCGCCTCGAACATCGCCGAGACGATGAACACGCCGCTGCACTATTCGGTGACCTGCGCCGAGGACGTGCCGCGGATCCGCGCCGACGAGCGCGCCAGCGCCTACGCCAGCCCGCGTACGGGATCGCTGGTGCGCGCGGTCCTGGCGGTGTGCGACGTCTGGCCCCGCGGAACGCCGCCGGCCGATCACGCGGCGGCGGTCGAGAGCGCGACGCCGGCGCTCATCCTCTCCGGCGGCCTCGACCCGGTCACGTCGCCCGCCTACGGCGAAACGGTCGCCCGGACACTCTCGAACCACCGGCACATCGTCGCGCCGGGCTACGGCCACATCGTCTCGCCGCCCGCGGGCGGCCCGCGGCTGATCTCCGCCTTCGTCGACGAGGCCGGATTCTCGACCCTGCCCGGCGATTGCGTGAAGCTCCTCGAAGGCTCGAAGGCGCCCGCGCTCTGGACCGGACTGCTCGGCCCCGACGCGCCATGATCGCCGTCGATTCGATCGTCAAGTCGTTCGGCAGGGACGGCGCCGTCCGCGCCGTGGACGGCGTGAGCCTGCGCGCGCCGCCCGGGGAGATCACCGGGCTCCTCGGCCCCAACGGCGCCGGCAAGACGACGCTGCTGCGGATGCTCGCGACGCTGATCGTCCCCGACGCCGGCAGCGCGTCGATCGGCGGACTCGACGTCGTCACCGACCGCGCCGCGGTGCGCCGGCGCCTCGGCGTGCTCTCGGACGCGCGCGGCCTGTACCCGCGCCTCACCGGCCGCGAGAACATCGCGTACTACGCGTCGCTGCACGGCCTCGCCGGCCGCGACCGCGACGAGCGCGTCGACGCGCTCGTCCGGCGCCTGGGCGTCGCGGAGGTCGCCGACCGCCGCGCGCAGGGTTACTCGCAGGGCGAGCGGATGAAGGTCGCGATCGCGCGCGCGCTCGTCCACGATCCGGAGGTGATCCTGCTGGACGAACCGACCAACGGGCTCGACATCATGAGCGTGCGCGCGCTGCGCGAAGAGCTGCGCGGGCTCCGGGCCGCCGGCAAGACGCTGCTCTTCTCCTCGCACGTCATGCAGGAGGTCGCCGCGCTCTGCGACCGGATCGTGATCCTGGGCCGCGGCCGCGTCGTCGCCGAGGGCAGCGCCGCCGAACTCATCTCGCGATCGGGCGCGGCGTCGCTCGAGGACGCCTTCGTCGCGCTGCTCGGCAGCGGCGAGGGCCTCGCGGCCTGAACCGGGCGGGGGCCGACACGATGAACCGCACCCTCGTCGTCGCCGCGAAGGAGATCGTCGAGACCTTCCGCGACCGGCGGACGATCGCGATGACGTTCGCGACCGCCGCGCTCGCCGGTCCGCTGTTCCTGATGCTGATCTTCAACCTGATCGCCTCGCAGGGCGAACGGGCACGCACGCTCGCGCTGCCGGTCGGCGGCGCCGGGCACGCGCCGGCGCTGGTCGCGTTCCTCGAGCGCGAAGGGACCCGGATCCTGCCGCTGCCGGCCGACCACGAGGAGAGGATCCGCGCCGGCGACCTCGACGTCGTGCTCGTCGTCGATCCGGATTACGCGCAGCAGGTCGCCGACGGCAAGCCGGCGAAGGTCCGGCTCGTCTACGACCGTTCGCGCGACCGCGCGCGCGCGTCGATCGAGCAGGCGGAGAGTCTCCTGCGCGCCTACGGCCGGGGCTGGGGCGCGCAGCGGCTGATCGCGCGCGGCGTGGCGCCGTCGGTCGCGTCCCCGCTGGAGGTCGAGGTCGTCGACCTCGCCACGCCGCAGCAGGCGGGTGCGCTGGTGCTGTTCCTCGTCGCCTACTACGGACTGTTCGCGACGCTGATGGGCGGCATGCCGCTCGCGCTCGACGCGACCGCCGGCGAGCGCGAGCGCCAGTCGCTCGAGCCGCTGCTCGCGACGCCGGCCACGCCGTTCGAGATCGTCGCCGGCAAGTGGCTGGCGGTCGCCGCGTTCGCCGGCCTGGTCGTGGTGGTGACCCTTTCCGGCTTCCAACTCACGCTCGCCTACGCGCCGTTGCCGCCGGTCGGCATCCCGTTCCTCTTCGGCGCGCGCGAGTTCGGGCGGTTCGTCGTGATCCTGCTGCCGCTGGTCGCCCTGATGCCCGCGCTGCTGCTGTGGCTGGGCAGCCGCGGCCGCACGATCAAGGAGGCGCAGACCAACATCTCGCTGCTGGTGTTCGTGGTGTCGATCATCCCGGTCGCGCAGATGTTCCTGCAGCGGCGCGAGCCGGAGTGGCTGCCGGCGGTGCCGGTATCCGGCCAGTACCTGCTCCTGTCACGCGCGCTGCGCGGCGAGGCCATCGCGCCGCTCGAATTCGCGCTCTCCTGCGTCGTGCCGGCGATCCTGGTCGCGCTCGCGCTGGCCGCGGTCGCGCGGCGGTTCTCGCACGAAGCGCTGGTCGCCGGCAAGTAGCGCGGACGCGCTCGTCAGCCCGGCCGGTTGCGCATCCAGTCGGCGGTGCCGAAGAACGCCTGCATCAGCGGCTCGACGAGTTCGGCGGGCGCGTTCACGTCGTCGAGCGCGAGGCGCATGCAGGCGAGCCACTGATCGCGCTCGGACGAGGCGATCGGAAACGGCAGGTGGCGGGCGCGCAGCCGCGGATGGCCGAAACGATCGACATAGAGCGACGGGCCGCCGAGCCAGCCGGACAGGTACCAGTGGAGCTTGTCGCGCGCCGGTGCGAGCGAGGGCGCGTGCAGCGCGCGGATGCCGGCGAACGATTCCTCGAGGTCCATCCGGTCGTAGAACGCGTCGACCAGTGCGCGCACGCCGGTCTCGCCGCCGAGCCGCTCGTAAGGCGTCGGTCCGGTCGGAGCGTCGGGTCGCGCCGCGTCGCTCATCGGGCGGGCGTGTCCGGACCGGGTGCCTCGAGGCGCGGGACGGGCACCGCGAGAGTCGGGCCTGCGCGCGTCATCCGAACTGGCGGATGACCGCGAGCGGCGGCTGGTTCGCGGTGCGCCGCGTGCCGAGCCACCCGGACAGCGTGACCACGAGCGCGCCCCCGGCCACGCCCCACAGCCACACCCCGCCGCTCGCGGCGTACGGGATCCGGAAGACCTGGTCGGCGAGCACCCAGCCGATCGCGGTCGCGCCGCCCGCGGCGAGCACGCCGGCGAGCGCCCCCAGCACGAGGAACTCGGCGACCTGCGCGGCGGAGAGCTGCGAGCGCGACGCGCCGATCGTGCGCAGGATCGCGGCGTCGAAGCTGCGCTCGTCCTGCGTCGCCGCGATCGCGGCCTGCAGCACGAGCAGGCCGCCCAGCAGCGTGAACAGGAACACGAACTCGACCGCGCGCGACACCTGGTCCATGATCGACTGGACCTGACGGATCACGTCGCCGACGTCGATCGCGAGCACGTTCGGATAACGCTGCAGCAGCGACGACACCCAGGCGCCCGACGCCGCGCCCTCGGGCAGCCTGAGCGCACCGAGGTACGAAGTCGGCATGCCGTCGAGCGCGCCGGGCGGGAACAGCGTGAAGAAGTTCGGCCGGAAGCTGTCCCAGTCGACCTTGCGCAGGCTGGTGATCCGGGCGGTCACGCGGGTGCCGGCGATGTCGAAAGTGAGCGCGTCGCCGAGACCGAGTTTCAGCGACTCGGCGATGCCGTCCTCCATCGAGACGCCGTCGTCGGGCTTCCCGCCCGGGCCCCAGAA
>JADZDA010000156.1 GCA_020851255.1 Burkholderiales bacterium
CCCCGGCGCGAATCGTCTCGCCGCCGTACACCTTGGTGCCGAGCATCTTCGGGTTCGAGTCGCGGCCGTTGCGGGAGCTGCCGCCCGCCGTCTTGTGTGCCATGGTGGGTTCTCCTCAGCCGTCGATCGCGTCGATGGTGATCTCGGTGTAGCCCTGACGATGCCCCTGATGCTTCTGGTAGTGCTTGCGCCGGCGCATCTTGAAGATCTTCACCTTCTCGCCGCGTCCGTGTGCGACGACCGTCGCCTTCACGGTCGCGCCGGCGACCAGGGGTTTGCCGAGACGGACGCTCTCGCCTTCGCCGACCATCAACACCTGGTCGAGGATTACTTGCGCGCCCACGTCCGCCGGTATCTGTTCTATCTTGAGTTTTTCGCCGGCGACGACACGGTACTGCTTGCCGCCGGTTTTTACGACCGCGTACATGGTGGGACTCCGGGTGGGTTGTCGGGCCGCGAGCTGCCGCCGGCCACTGGTCGACGTCGATTGCGGAAAGCTTTGAATAATAGCGCGTTTCCGCCCTGATCGTCAACTCCGGCCACCAAGCCCGGGGGCTTGCACCGGGCGTCCCGCCCGCGCCGGCCGGGTCGGCTACAATCGCGGGCGTCGCCGGGGCGCCCCGGTCGGGAGTCGCCGCCGGCGAATCGCCCGCCCCGCGCGGCCAGCGCCGGCGGCCGGCCCGAGTTCCGCCGGACCGACGTACTCCCGATCCCGTGACCCTCGCCTTCCTCCACGCCGCGATCGGCGACGACCTGAAGCGTGTCGACGCCGTGCTCCGGGGCAGCCTCGACTCCGACGTCGCGCTGATCCGCCGGATCGCGGACTACATCGTCGGCGGAGGCGGCAAGCGCCTGCGCCCCGCGCTCCTGCTGCTGGTCGCACGCGCCTGCGGCGACGCCGGAGGCCACCGCTACCCTCTCGCCGCGGTCGTCGAGATGATCCATACCGCCACGCTGCTGCACGACGACGTGGTCGACGAGTCGTCGCAGCGACGCGGACGCGCCACGGCGAACGCGACCTTCGGCAACGCCGCGTCGGTGCTGGTCGGCGACTTCCTCTATTCGCGCGCGTTCCAGATGATGGTCGGCACCGGCCGGATGCGCGTGCTCGAGATCCTCTCGGAGGCGACCAACGTGATCGCCGAGGGCGAGGTGCTGCAACTGATGCACGCCGGCGACGCCACGCTGACCGAGGACGGCTACGTCGAGGTCATCCGCCGCAAGACCGCGAAGCTCTTCGAGGCCTCGGCCCGGCTGGGCGCGGTGCTCGCGGACCCCGACCGCGTGCGCGAGGACGCCTACGCGAGCTACGGGATGCACCTGGGCAGCGCGTTCCAGATCATGGACGACGTGCTCGACTACACCGGCGAGGCCGGCGAGATCGGCAAGAACCTGGGCGACGACCTGGCCGAGGGCAAGATGACACTGCCGCTGATCCGCGCGCTCGCGGTCGGCGGCGACGCGGAGCGCACGGTGATCCGCCATGCGATCGACGGCGGCGGACGGCTCGAGGATTTCGCCCCGGTGCGCGCGGCGCTCGAGCGCACCGGCGCGATCGCCTACGCCCGCGAGCGGGCCGCCGACGAGGCCCGCCGCGCGCGCGACGCGCTCGCCGGCGTCGACGCGCACCCGGACGTCGCGACTCTGCTACAATTGGCGACTTTCGCGGCGGACCGCACGTACTAGGGGGCTTCGGCTCCCGGCGGGCGGACCGGCGCGACGGCCTCGGGGTGTAGCTTAGCCTGGTAGAGCGCTACGTTCGGGACGTAGAGGCCGGAGGTTCGAATCCTCTCACCCCGACCAACGAATCGTCGATGGCTCGACAGACGCCGCAGCGGGCGACCGCTGCGGCGTTTTCGTCCGTGCCGCGCCGGCGCACTCGTCGTGGACGCGGCGTCGCGCCCTGCCGGTTCCCGCCCGCGGCGCTCAACCGCCGCTCAGCAGGTCGCCCACCGCGCCGGCGACCACCTGGGTCGCGCGTCGCAGGTCGTCGAGCAGGAGATTCTCGTCGGCGCGCTTGGCGTTGGCCTCGAGGATCGTCCGGGGGCCGGCACCGTACATGACGATCGGCACGCCATGCTCGCCGTAGAGCCGCGCGTCGGCGTACAGCGGCACGCCGACCGCCGGGATCGGCACGCCGAACACGCGCTCCGCATGCCGCTGCAACGCGGCGACGAGCCGCTCGTGGCCGGGCAGCGGCTTCAACGACCGCGCGAGCAGCAGACGGCGCACCTCGACGCGGATGCCCGCGTGACCGTGGACCGCCGCCTCGATCAGCGCGCGCACCCGGGCCTCGACCTCGACCGGATCCTCCTCGGGGATCATCCGGCGGTCCATCCGCAGCACGATCCGGTCGGGGACGACATTGGTGTTGATGCCGCCGGCGATGGTGCCGACGATGAACGTCGGCGTGTCGATGCCCGCGACCTTCGACTTCACCGATTCGAGGCGCCCGGCCTCGGCGTAGATCGCCGTCAGGATCGCGTTCGCCGCCCGCAGCGCGTCGTGGCCGGTCCTGGGAATCGCGCCGTGGGTCGCCTTGCCGTGCACGGTCGCCTCGAGCTGCAGGCAGCCGTTGTGCGCGGTGACGATCGCGTACGAGAAGCTCGCGGCGATCGCGCAGTCGGGCCGGGTCAGTCCCCGGTCGAGCAGCCACCCGGGGCCGGCGAGACCGCCGAACTCCTCGTCGTAGGTGAAGTGGAGTTCCACGCAGCCGCGCAGGCTCGCGCCCTCGCGTGCCGCGGACCTGAGCGCCTCCAGCGCGTAGGTGTAGGTGGCGATGTCGGATTTCGACACCGCGACGCCGCGCCCGTACATCCGGCCGTTCTCGACGACGCCGTCGTACGGCGGCCTCGTCCACCCCTCGCCCGGCGGCACGACATCGCCGTGGGCGTTGAGCGCGATCGTCGGCCCGCCCTCGCCGAAACGGTGGCGGACGATCAGGTTGGTGACGCTCTTCATGCCGAGCTCGTGCACGAACGCGCCGGGCACCGGATGGCGCTCGACCGCGTATCCCAGGCGCTCGAGCAGCGTGGCGGCCACCGCCGCCGCCGGTGCGTTGTCGCCGGGCGGCGTGTCCGACGGAACGCGCACGATCTCGCGCAGGAATCCGACCTGCTCGGCGTGCCTCGCATCGACGTGCGCGGCGATCCGCGCGTGCTGTTCGGGCGTCATCGGGGGGTCCAGGTCTGCAGGAAGTCGAGCAGGACCTCCGTCGCGATCTCGGCGTCGGCGGCGGTCATCGTCTCGTCCGGGTGGTGGCTGATGCCGCCCGCACCGCAGCGGACGAACAGCATCGCGATCGGGCAGACCGGCGGGAAGACCATCGCATCGTGGCCGGCGCCCGAGGGCAGCCTGCGGACCGGGACGCCCCGCCGTGCGACGGACGCGGCCAGCGCGTCCTGCAGCGCGGCGTCGCACGCCGCGGCCGCGAGCTCGTAGTAGACGTCGGCGGCGACGCCGACCCGGCGCCGCGCCGCGATCGCCGCGCACCGCGCGCGGATCGCCTCGACCGCGCGCCGCCGCGCGGCATCCGTCGCGGAGCGCACGTCGACGCTGAACACGACGTCCTGCGCGATCACGTTGATCGCGCCCGGCTCGACGTCCATCGTGCCGACGGTCGCGACCACCGCTTCTCCGGCCGGCGCGTCGACGGCGACCCGCTCGACCGCGAGCGTCATCTCGGCGGCGGCCGCGAGCGCATCGCGTCGCGAGCCCATCGGCACCGTGCCGGCGTGTCCGGCGAGTCCGGTCACCGCGACGCGCATCCGGCTCACGCCGGCGATCGCGGTCACGACGCCGACCGGCAGCCCCTCGTTCAGCAACACCGGTCCCTGCTCGATGTGCGACTCGACGTAGGCGACCACGTCCTTCCCGCGGCGATCGAGCGCACGCCAGCCGTCCGGATCGGCGCCGAACGCGACCAGAGCCTGTCGCAGCGAGATGCCGTCCGCGTCCTTCGTGTCGAGCCAGGCGGGGTCGAACGACCCGGCCATCGCCTTGCTGCCGATCAGCGTCACGCCGAACCGGACGCCCTCCTCGTCGCCGAACGCGACCACTTCCAGCGCGTACGGCAGCCGCACGCCCCGTCCGTGCAGGTCACGGACGCAGGCGATCGCGGTCAGGATGCCGAACAACCCGTCGTAGCGCCCGGCGTTGCGCACGCTGTCCATGTGCGACCCCGACATCAATACCGGCGCGCCGGCGCGCGCCGCGTCGTAGCGGCCGACGACATTGCCGAGCGCGTCGTAGTCCGCGCGCATGCCCGCCTCGCGCATCAGCGCGAGCAGGAGATCTCCCGCGCGCCGGTGCTGCGGCGTGAGATAGGCGCGCGTGATGCCGGGCGGCGCCTCGGTGAACGCGGCGAGCGCGTCCGCCTGCGCGAGTATGTCGTCGCCGAATCGCATCGGTCGCCTCCGTCGCGCCGTTCAGTCGAACGGCGGGTTGAGGAATCCCCACCAGCGCAACGTCTGGCGGGCGTGGGCCGCGACCGCGGCATCGGCGGCTTCAGGGTCGCGCGCACCGATCGCCGCGAGGATCGCGACGTGCTCGGTCAGCGAGGGCAGGACCCGGTCGGGGAGCATCGGCCGCGTCCGCTGCAGGATCACGAGCCGGTCGCGGTTCTTCGCGTAGATCTCGGCGACGAGCGCGTTGTCGATGGCGTCCGCGAGCGCCGAGTGCAGTGCCCAGTCGACCTCGTGGCACTTCGCGATCGCGGCCTCGGTCAGCCGCCGCCGCAATCGGGCGATCAGGGTCTCGTGCGCCGCGCGGACGGCGGCGGTCGCGGCGTTGCCGCCGCGCCGCGCGAGCTTGCGCGCACCCTCGCGGTCGACGAGGAGCCGCAGTCCGAACGCATCGAGGATCCGGCGCGCGCTCGCGTCGACGACGCGCACACCCCGCTGCGGCAGCACCTCCACCAGTCCGTCGGCGGCGGCGCGCTTGACCGCGTCGCGCACCGGCGCCATCGGCAGGCCGATCGCCGCCACCAGATCCTGCTGCGACACGAACGCGCCGGCACGGATCTCTCCGCCGACGAGCAGCGCGTGCAGGCGCGCGTGCGCCTCCTCGGACTTCAGGCGCGGGCGCTCGCGCGCGCCGCCGCCCGCGACCGCGCCGGGCACGCCAGGGCGGCGTGGCGGCCGGGCAGAAGGTGCGGCTCGGGCTCGGGCGCTCATCGGTTCCGGGAGGTTGGTGCGGCGCCCGTCCCGGCGTCCGGACCGCGGGACCGGCAATCGCGCCTGCACAACTGACATTTCAGCTTAGCTATTGACTGGGGTTTTGGCAAGGCGTAACGTCGTTCGCCGCGGCGACGCCCGGTCGCGACGGACCCGCACCCGGGTATCGCGACCCGACGGGGTCGGCGAGTCCGGCCGTCGCCGGCACGCACCCGGTTTCGAATCCGGCCCCGAACGCCGGCCGGACCGACCGGGCACCGTCGCGAGCGTCACCACGACCGCCTGCCCGAACGGCAACACGACCGCCCGACCTCCCCGCGCCGATGCCCACGCTAGCCGAGCTCAATGGATACACGCCCGCCCGGTTCTCGGCCGCGTTCGGCCCGGTCTACGAGCACTCGCCGTGGATCGCCGAGCGCGCGTATGCGCGCCGACCGTTCGCGTCGCGGGCCGACCTGCACCTGGCCCTCTACGGCGTCGTGCGGACCGCTTCCGAGGCCGAGCAGGTCGCGCTGATCCGCGCGCATCCCGAGCTCGCCGGCAGGGAGGCGCAGGCCGGTGCGCTGACCGACGCCTCGACGCGCGAGCAGGCGCAGGCGGGCCTGTCGGCGCTGACGCCCGAGGAGTTCGCGGACCTCGGGCGCCTGAACGCCGATTACGCGGCGAAGTTCGGCTTCCCGTTCGTGATCTGCGCGCGGTTGAACCGCAAGGACGCGATCTTCGGCACGCTGCGCGCGCGCCTCGCGAACACGCGCGACCAGGAGATCGCCAACGCGATCGCGCAGATCGGCGAGATCGCGCGGCTGCGCCTCGAAGACCTCGTCCGCTGAGACCGACGCCATGGCCAGGCTCTCGACCCACGTCCTCGACACCCACGCCGGGAAGCCGGCGGCCGGCGTGCGCATCGAGCTCTACGCGCTGGAGACCACCGGCGCGCGGCTGCTCGCCGCGACGCACACGAACGCCGACGGGCGCACCGAGCGACCGCTGCTGGAGGGCGACGCCGTGAAGCGCGGCCGCTACCGGCTGGTGTTCCACGTCGGCGAGCATTTCCGGGCGTGCGGGGTCGCGCTCGCCGAGCCGCCGTTCGTCGACATCGTCCCGGTCGAGTTCGGCATCGGGGAGGACGGCGGCAGCTACCACGTGCCGCTCGTCTGCACGCCGTGGAGCTACTCGACGTACCGGGGAAGCTGAACCCTCGCCCGCCCGCCGCAGAACGACCCGCAACGACGCGCAACGACGCCGGCCGATGGAAGCCTACGTCCTCGAGTGGCTCGGTTTCCTGGGCCGGGGATTCCACCTCGTCGCCGGCATCGCGTGGATCGGCGCGTCGTTCTACTTCATCTGGCTCGATTCGCACCTGAGACCGCCCCGCTACGCCGACGAGGCCGCGCGGCTGGGCATCGGCGGCGAGGTCTGGGCGCTGCACGGGGGCGGGTTCTACCGCGCGCAGAAGTTCGCCGTCGCGCCGCCGGAGCTGCCCGAGCCGCTGCACTGGTTCAAGTGGGAGGCCTACTCGACCTGGCTGTCGGGCTTCTTCCTCCTCGCGCTGATCTACTACGCCGGCGCCGAGGTCTATCTGATCGACCGGTCGGTCGCCGCGCTCTCGAAGCCCGCGGCGATCGGCATCGGCCTCGCGTTCCTCGCCGGCGGCTGGATCGTCTACGACCTCCTGTGCCGTTCGCCGCTGGGCGCGCGTGAACCGTTGCTCGCCGGGGTCATGCTCGCGCTCTGCGCCGCCGCCGCGTACGCGCTCACGCAGTTGTACTCGGGTCGCGGCGCGTACATCCACTTCGGCGCGATGCTGGGCACGATCATGGCGGCGAACGTGTACTTCGTCATCATGCCCGGCCAGCGCGAGATGGTGCGCGCCAAGGTCGAGGGCCGCGTCCCCGATCCGTCGTACGCCGCCCGCGGCAAGCAGCGCAGCGTCCACAACACCTATTTCACGCTGCCGGTGCTGTTCGTGATGATCAGCAACCACTACGCGCTGTTCACCCAGGCGCGGCACGCTTGGGCCGCGCTGATCGCGATCGCGCTCGCCGGCGTGTTCATCCGGCTGTTCTTCACGTTCCGCCACCGGGGCACGGTCAGGCCGTCGTTCTGGGCGATCGCCGTCGCGTTGCTCGCGGCCGTGTTCGTCGCGCTCGCGCCGCGCACCGGACCGTCGGATCCGCGGCCGGCCGCGTTCGCCGATGTCCGGGCGATCGTCGAGCAGCGCTGCGCCGGATGCCACGCGGAGAAGCCGACCTACGCCGGATTCGCCTCCGCCCCGAAGGACGTGCGGCTCGACTCGCCTGCGCACATCCTCCGCCAGGCGGCGAGCGTCCATCAGCAGGCGGTCGTGCTGCGCGCTATGCCGATCGGCAACCTCACGCAGATGACCGATGCCGAGCGCCTGACGGTCGACGCCTGGTTCCGCGGCGGAGCGAAGGCGGACTGAGCGCGGACGCCGATCCGGTGGCGCGTGACGCCCGGCCCGCCGGTCAGACGGAAAGATCGATCTGCTGGACGGTTCCGGCGCCGCCGTCCTCGCCGATCCACACGCCGGTCGTGCGGACGGCACCCAGCGATTCGTTGGTCGGCGAGCGCAGTTCGAACGGCGTCGCGACCCGTCCCAGGTGGATCGCGCCGACGCCGCGCTCGGCGAGCGTGGCCAACGTGCCGCCGCCGGCGTCCGGCGTCCAGATCCGCAGCAGCCGGTACACGCCGTCGCGCTCGTCGATCCAGCCGTTGCGGTCGGTGTCGTGCGCCGACAGTTCGGCGTAGCCGTCGCCCTGGTTCGGGCCGAACAGTTCGGCGCCGGAGTCGATGCGACCGTCGCCGCCCCGGTCGAGCGCGAGATAGCCGCTGCCGCCAACGAGCAGCGGGACGTCCTCGGTGTTCCCGTCGGCGTCGAGGTCGAAGCGGAAGCGCGTTGACGACAGCTCGGCCGCGCGTCCGTCGAACTCGACGACCAGCGGGTCGCGCCGCCGCGCGTTGCCGGCCTGCAGCGCCGTCGCCGACTCCTCGTGCCAGGTCCGCGTCATGGTCAGCGCCACGGTGAACGCGATCTCGCGGCCGTCCGCGGTGCGCACGACCCCGGATGCGGCGTAGGCGGTCGCCTCGGATTCGTCCAGGACTTCGCGCCGTTCGACCTCGACGCCCCAGCCCGGGTCGCCCGGCGGTGACGGGCGGGCCGGTGCTTCGAGCTGCGCCGCGCGGATGTCCGAACCCAGCGAGGTCAGGTCGACGCCGTCGATCCTGTGTCCGGTCAGGAATTCGACGATCGCCCGGATGAGCCGCATCTGCGGCGATTCACGCGCGGCCTTCGCGGCGTCCTCGATCGCGGCGGCCTCGGCGGCACCGGGCGTCGCGTCGGCGACGGCCGCGCCGTCCGCGGGGTTCGCGGCGACCGACAAGGCGACCACCGCGGAAGGCGCAGCGACGGCAACCGCGCCCGCGCGACCCGTGTCGGGCGGCCGGTCGCCGGTCCATGCACGCACGGTCTGTTCGACCGTGCGGCGTGCGCTCGCGGCGTGCGACGAGGACTGCGAGACGGCGGCGGAGTCGATCTTCATGACGCTCTCCTCACGTCCGGCGCGTGCGCGCCGGGGTCGTGCTGGCGCTCTCGCGCCGGTCCCCGTCCGATGCTGCTTCCGCTGGTATCGGCACGATTCCGGGTAACTTGAGCGCGACTCCCTATAATCTCGCCATGTCGCGAATCGAATCCGTCGCGCGCCGCGCTGCCGTCGGACACGCGCGCGCGGCGAGCGCCGCCGAGTCGCGCGGCGACACGAACGCTGCGATCGACGCCTGGACCGCAGCCGCGGGGGCCGATCCCGCCTGGGCACCGGCACGCGTCGGCCTGGGCCAGGCGCTGCTGCGGGCCGGGCGCGCCTCCGACGCCGATCCGGTGCTCGAACGCGCCGTCGCACTCGCTCCCGGCGACGCGGGCGCCTGGCTCGCGCTCGGCGTGGCCCGCGCGACGCTGGGGCGCCACGACGCGGCGATCGCCGCCGGCGAGCGGGCCTGCACGCTCGCACCGCAGCTGGCGGGTGTTCATCTGGGCCAGGGCGACGTCCTGCGGGTCGCCGGGCGCTCCGAGGCCGCGCGCGCCGCGTACCGGCGTGCCGTCGATCTCGCACCGGCGAACCCGGATGGCCTCAACAAGCTCGGCGTGGCCGAGCGCAACGCCTACCGGCTCGACGAAGCGCGCGCGCTGCTCGACCGTGCGCTCGCCGCCGATCCCCGACATCCGGAGGCTCGCGTCAACCGGGCGAGCGTCGATGTGCTCGCGGGCCGGCTCGACGCCGCGCGCGGCCGGCTCGCGGCGGCGCTCGCCGACCCGGCGGTGCGTACCGACGCGCGGACCGAAGCCCTGTCGATCACCGAAAGGCTGCTCGAGGAGTCGGCGCTGGACGCGGCGATCGCGGCGTCGGTCGCCGCCGCCGATCCCGCGGTCCTGCGGCGTGCGCTCGACGCGCGGGGCGCCGGCACCTCCGTCGACCGCGCGCTGGTCGACGAGCTGGCGGCGCTCGCCGCCGGTGCCCCGGCCGACGCCGACGCGGGGTACGCCGCGCTGGACGCGCTCGACGAACGATGGCCGTCGATCGAAGCGCATTTCAATCTCCGCGCCGGCGAGGACCTCGCCGCCGTGGTCGCGAGCGTCCGCGGAGGGACGCCACTCTCCGGACCCGAGCGCGAGGACTTCCACCGATACGCCGCGCTGGTCGCGCGCCGGTCGACCCTGCCGCTGCCGATCGGCGACGGACCCGGCTGCGTCGCATGGTTGCGGTACGTCCACGCCGAGCTGACCGGCCACCGGCCCGAATGCCTGCCCGGACACTTCAAGCCGGTCGCCAACGAGGTGCCCCGGGACGAACGACCCCGGCGCACGCCGCCGTCCGAGGTGACCGCCACGTTGAGTCACGCGCTGGGGAACCTCGCGCCGCGCGTGCCCGCCGGCGGTGCACGCGCCGCCTTCGTCATGTACGCGATCGCGTCGATACACCCGTTCCAGGAGGCCAACGGCCGCACGCTGCGTTACGCGATCAACGCCGTCCTCGAGGCCCGGGGTCTGCACCCCCAGGTCTTCCCGCGATCGCGGCACGAACCGGAGTCGCCGCAGATCTTCGCCGCATTGCGCCGTGAACGGGGCCTTCGGCCGATGGCCGAATGGCTCGCGGACGGCAGCCGCAACGGCGCGCGCGTCGCCGCCGAAGTCACCGCGGTCCTCGCGCGTTGACCGCCGCGACCGGCTCCGGCGCAGGGGTTCTACAATGCGCGGGATGACGACGCAGCCCGACCGGCGGGACGACCCGTTCGCCGCCCATACGCCGATGATGCAGCAGTACCTGCGCGTCAAGGCCGAGCATCCGGACAAGCTCGTGTTCTACCGGATGGGCGACTTCTACGAGCTCTTCTACGACGACGCCGGGCGAGCGTCGCGGCTGCTCGACATCACGCTGACCGCGCGCGGCCAGTCCGCCGGCGCGCCGATCCCGATGGCCGGCGTGCCGTTCCACGCGATCGAGCAGCACCTCGCGCGGCTGATGAAATCCGGCGAGTCGGTCGTCGTGGTCGAGCAGTTCGGCGATCCGGCCGCCGCGAAGGGGCCGGTCGAGCGGCGCGTGTCGCGGATCGTCACGCCGGGCACGGTCACCGATGCGCTACTGCTCGATGCGCGCGCCCGCTGCCTGCTCGCCGCGTGCGCGATCGCAGGCAAGCGTGCCGGTGTCGCCTGGCTCGATCTCGCCGCCGGCCGACTGTCGCTCACCGACGTGCCCGCTGCCGAACTCGCCGCGACGCTCGACCGGCTCGAACCGGCCGAGATCGTCGTCGCCGACGACTCGACGGTGCCGGCGCGGGCCGGCGTGCCGGTGCGCACGCTCGCCGACTGGCGGTTCGACGCCGCCGCCGGCGCGCGCGCGCTGGCGAAGCAGCTCGGCACGCAGGATCTCGCGGCGTTCCGCGTCGATGACGCGCCGATCGCCGTCGGCGCGGCCGGGGCGTTGCTCGCGTACGCGCAGTCGACGCAGCAGGCGCCGCTAGCCCACATCGCGACGATCGCGGTCGAGACGACGGACGCGCGCGTGCTGCTCGACTCCGCCACGCGTCGGAACCTGGAGATCGTCCGCACGCTCGCCGGGGAGACCGAACCGACGCTGCTGTCGACGCTGGACGCCTGCGCGACGTCGGCCGGCACACGGCTGCTGCGCGAGTGGCTGACCGAGCCGCCGCGCGACGCCTCGATCGCCGCGTCACGCCACGACGCGATCGCCGATCTGCTCGCGAGCCCGTCCGTGCGGAAGTCGGTCACCGACACGTTGCGCCGGACCTCCGACGTCGAGCGGATCGCGACCCGGATCGCGCTCGGCCAGGTGCGCCCGCGCGAACTGGCCGCGCTGGGCGCGACGCTCGCGCTGCTGCCGGCGCTGGGCGAGACGCTCGCATCGGCACCGTCGCACGCGCTCGGCGAGGCACGCGTCGCGCTGGCGGTCGACCGGCGCTGGACGGCCGCGATCGTCGCGGCGATCGCCCCGGAACCGGCCGCGCAGGTCCGCGACGGCGGTGTCATCGCCGACGGCCACGACCCGGAACTCGACGAGCTGCGCGCGATCGACCGCGACTGCGGGTCGTTCCTCGCCGACCTGGAACGCCGCGAGCGCGAGCGCACGTCGATCCCGTCGCTCAAGGTCGAGTACAACAAGGTCCACGGGTTCTACATCGAGGTGACGCACGCGCACGTCGACAAGATCCCGGCCGACTACCGGCGCCGCCAGACGCTCAAGAACGCCGAGCGCTACGTGACGCCGGAACTCAAGACTTTCGAGGACAAGGCGCTGTCGGCGCAGGAGCGTGCGCTCGCGCGCGAGAAGCTGCTCTACGAACGGCTGGTCGGCGAACTCGCCGCCGCGGTCCCCGCGCTGCAACGCGCGGCCTCCGCGCTCGCGACGCTCGACGTGCTCGCGGGACTCGCCGTCCGCGCGCACGCGTACGACTTCGTCCGGCCCACGTTCACCGGCGAACGGCGGATCGCGATCCGCGGCGGCCGCCATCCGGTCGTCGAGCGCCAGGTCGAGCACTACATCCCCAACGACGTCGAGCTGGGTCCCGACCGGCGGCTGCTCGTCGTGACCGGGCCGAACATGGGCGGCAAGTCGACGTACATGCGGCAGACCGCGGTCATCGCGCTGCTCGCGTACGCCGGCTCGTACGTTCCGGCCGCCGAGGCGACGATCGGACCGCTGGACGGCATCCACACGCGGATCGGCGCCTCCGACGACCTGGCCGGCGGGCGTTCGACCTTCATGGTCGAGATGACCGAGGCGGCGTCGATCCTGCACCGCGCGACGGCGTCGAGTCTCGTGCTGGTCGACGAGATCGGGCGCGGCACGTCGACCTACGACGGTCTCGCGCTCGCGTGGGCGATCGCGCACCGGCTGGCCGAGACCAATCGTTCGTTGACGCTCTTCGCGACGCACTACTTCGAGCTGACCGCGCTCGCCGCCGAGATCCCCGGCTGCGCGAACGTGCACTTCGACGCGGTCGAGACGCCGAAGGACGGCGTCGTGTTCCTCCACGCGGTCGAGGACGGACCCGCGTCCAAGAGCTTCGGCCTCGCGGTGGCGAAGCTCGCCGGCGTGCCCGCGGACACCGTGCGCCAGGCGCGCGGTTATCTCGCGAGGCTCGATGCGTACGCGAACAGCGCCGGCCAGCGCGACCTGTTCGCCGCGGACGCCCCGCCGCCCGCGGACGACGTCGCGGCGCGCGCCCGCGCCGTCGTCGAGCGGGTCGCCGCGCTGGATCCCGACGCGATGTCGCCGCGCGAGGCGCTGGCGGCGCTCTACGAGATCAGGCGGATCGCCGCCGACGGCGGCGCGTGACGCGCCCCGCGCGCGGCGAACACCCGGCCGCGGCGCTCAGTGGTGGTGCCCGTGCGCCCCGTGCACGTGGCCGTGCTGGACTTCCTCGGGTGTCGCCGGCCGGACGTCGACGACCGTCGCGTCGAATCGCAGGCGCTGGCCGGCGAGCTCGTGGTTGCCGTCGAGCACCGCCTTGCCTTCGGCGATGTCGGTGACCCGCCACACCGTCTCCTCCCCGTTGTTCTCGGAGACGAGAAAGCCGCCCACGGCGATGTCGGGCGGCAGCGATTCGACCGGCTCCATCCGCACGAGCGCCGGGTCGTAATCGCCGAAGGCGTCGCCCGGCTCCAGCGACACCGACACCGAGTCGCCGACCTTCTTGTGCGCGAGGGCCGCCTCGACCCGCGGGAATATGCCGGAGTAGCCGCCGTGCAGGTAGGTCACCGGCTCGCCGGCTTCCTCGATCACCTGGTTGCGGTCGTCGAGCAGCTTGAACACGAGCGAGACGACGGTGTTCGCGAAGACGTTCATCGAGAATCCTTCGAGTCGGCGCGCCGCCCGGCGCGCGAGGGAGGAAAGCGCGCATTCTACGCGGTCCGGGGCGGGGGCCAGGGCCGCGCCTATAATCGGCGGCGCGTCCGGAAGTCCCCGACATTTCCTCTCGCCATGTCCCGGTCCTCTCTGCGCACCGCCGTCAGCCGCTCGCGGCCGCCGTTCACGACCGCCCCGCTGGGCTCGATGCCGGCTGCCGCGTTCCTGCGGTCGCACTGGCAGCGACGCGCGCGGCTCTTCCGCCGGGCGTTGCCCGGATTCGCCGGCCTGCACACCCGCGCGGACCTGATCGCGCTCGCCTGCCGCGACGATGTCGAGTCGCGGCTCCTCGTGCGCGCCCGCGGACGCTGGACGCTCGCGCACGGCCCGTTCCGGCACGCCGATTTCCGCGGCCTGCCCTCGCGCGACTGGACGCTGCTCGTCCAGGGCGTGAACCTGGTCGACGAACGCGCCGACGCGCTGATGCGCCGCTTCGACTTCGTGCCGACCGCGCGCCTGGACGACCTGATGGTGAGCTACGCAGCGCCCGGCGGCGGCGTCGGGCCGCACTTCGACTCCTACGACGTCTTCCTGCTGCAGGGCCTGGGCCGGCGGCGCTGGCGCTGGGGCGCGCAGCGCGATCTGACACTCGTGCCCGATCTGCCGGTGAAGATCCTCGCGAACTTCGCGCCCGCGCGCGACGAGGTGCTCTGGCCCGGCGACATGCTCTATCTGCCGCCGCAGGCAGCGCACGACGGTGTCGCCGTCGACGAGTGCACGACCTATTCGATCGGCGTCCGCGCACCGCTCGCCAACGAAGTGGTCACGGCGTTCCTGGGTTTCCTCGCCGACCGCGTCGACCTGCGCGGACGCTACGCCGACCCGGGCATCACCGCCCCGCGTTCGACCGCGCGCATCGCGCCCGACATGATCGAGCGCTACCGGGCGCTGATCGCGAAGCTCCGCGTGACGCCACGTGATGTCGAGGCCTTCGTCGGCCAATGGTTGACCGAGCCCAAGCCGCACGTCGTGTACGCGCCGCCCGGCCGTCCGCTCGCGTCCGGACCGTTCGCGCGTGCCGCGGCCCGGTCGGGCGTCGAACTCGATCTCGCCACGCTGGCGCTCCATGACGCGCGCGCGGTGTACGTGAACGGCGAGCGCTGCGCGGTACGGGGCGCTGCGCGCAGCGCCCTCGCGGCGCTCGCCGACCGCCGGCGCCTCGACGCAGGCGCCTGCGCGCGACTGCCGTCCGCCGCGCTCGCACGGGTCCACGACTGGTATCGCCATGGCTGGCTCCATCTCGGACGCTGACGCCGGGCCGACGCCCCTGCCGCAGGAACGGCTGCTCGCCTCGATCGCCGAACAGGTCGAGGCGATCGACGCGCTGATCGACCGTGCCGCCGGACGCCTGCGCGTGTTCGACGTCGATCTGTCGCAGGGGGGATGGGCGAGCGCCGCCCGTGCCGAGCGGCTCACGGCTTTCCTGCGCCGGACGCGAGACGCGCGCTGCGAGGTCATCGTGCACGACACCGCATTCCTCGAACGCTCGTGCCCGCGACTGATCTCGCTCCTGCGGCAATACGGCCACGCGCTGGTCGTCTACCGGACCGGCCGCGAGGCCCGGCTGGCGATGGACCCGCTGGTCATCGCCGACGACCGCCACTTCCTGCGCCGATTCCACGTGGACGGCGCTCGTGCGGCCCTCGCCTTCGACGCTCCGCTCGCGGCTCGGCCGCTGGTTTCGCGCTTCGAGGAGATCTGGGCGACCGGCGAGCCGGGCCTGTCGGGGACCGTGCTCGGACTGTAGGAATGGGCTTGATTGGGGTGAATTGGTGAATTGGGGTCAGACTCGAATATTAATTGGGGTCAGACTCGAATTTCGGCCGCAGTAATTGGGGTCAGACTCGAATTTCGCCAGCAGGCGAAATTCGAGTCTGACCCC
>JADZDA010000157.1 GCA_020851255.1 Burkholderiales bacterium
CGCTATGCCGACCTCACGGCGCGCGACCCATCCGGCTCGAAGGAGTTCTCGGAAACCCGGCTGCAGCAGGCCGTGACCGACGTCACCGGCGGCGTCGTCAAGCACAACGGCGGCGCGCTGGTCGCGCCGCGGCCCGGCATGACGCAGGTCCAATTCGACGCGATCATGGCCGGGATCAAGGACAGCGACCTGCCTGGCGTCACCACGCTGTCCGGGACGCCGATTACCGCGGCCTATCTGCGGACAAATGCGCGGCTCGAAAGCGTCGCCGACGGCCGCTATCTCGTGCAAGTCGGCAACGATCCGGCGCGGCCGCAATATGCCGTCTACGGCGCCGAGACCGGCTTTCCGGCCGCGTTCATCATCGACCTGCGCGACCGCGCGCCCGGTCAGACGCCGCGGCAAGGCTCGCTTACTCGGATGCGGGAGGCGGCGCGGGCCGGAGCCGGGCCGATCGGGCCGCTCGAATGAGCCTCGACCTTTTCCAGGAGGACGTGCGCACGGCGACAGCGCGAGCGCAGCGCAGCCTCGCCAACGACCTCCCGGCGACGTTCTCCGACACGTTCGAGCCCGCCTGGACTGTCGGGCTGCTGTTCGGCCAATCGGTTGCGCGATCGAACGCGCGCTATGCCGCGATGGAGGACCACCTCGGCGACATCTACAAGCGCACCGGCGTGTCGCTGCCGAATCCGGAACTCGCCGCCATCGGCCAGGACGGGCTTGGCGAGTACAACGCCGCCGTCGAAAAGCTGGCGACGCAGTACCCGCACCTCGGCTTGAAGGCGCTCACCGACGAGGATGTCGACCGCATGGCGGTGGACGCCGCGAAGAAGGCGCGCATCGACCTTGCGACGGCGATGCAGCGCGAGCGCACGCTCGGCGGCTCTCTCGGCCTGCTCGCCGGCTCGGCGGCGGCCGGCGTCACCGACCCGGTGAACCTCGTGCTGTTCCCCATCGCTGCGCCGGAGGCGCTCGGCATCGTCGGCACGACGCTGGCCTGGGGCGCGATCGGCGCAGGGTCTCAGGCCGCGATCGAGGTCGCCGGGGCGGGCTTCCGCGAGCGCGTGCAGCCCGGCTACCAGCAGTCCGGAGAAATGGCCGCTAACATCGCCGAGGCCGGGGCCTTTGCCGGCGTGCTCGGCGGCGGTCTGCGCGGGGTCGCGAACCTGTGGACGCGGGTCAAGACCGGGGCCTGGCCGCGCTCCGTGCGCGACGCCGGCAACATCGTCGATTCCGAAGCGAGCATCGCCGACACCAACCTGTTCCCGGGCGCGGAAGGCGAGGTCGCGCACCGCACCGCCCTGCAGCAGTCGATCGACCAGTTGGTGTCGGGCCGTCCCGTCGAGGTCGACAACGTCGTCACGCCGTCGATCCTGGCCGCCTACGAACAGCGGCTTGCGCCGGTGATGCAGGCGCGCGGCGCGGCGCGCACAGCCGGCGAGCGCGGGCTCGCCCTGGAACGCGAAGCGGCCCGGCTGCCGGCGACGATGGAGCGGCTGTCGGAGGTGCAACTCGACGAGGTGCGCCAGACGCTTGCCCGGGTCGAGACCGGGCTCGGCGAGACGACGGCGCGGCTCGACCGGCAGGCCGCCGGCATCGCCGCCGAGCGCGAAGGCGTGACGGCGCGGCAGGCCGGGATCGAAGGCCAGCGCGCCGAAATCGAGCAGATCAGGGCCGATCTCGCCGACCGCCAGCAGCGGCTCGGCCAGGCCCGCCCGCCCGCGGACGAGGCGACACAGGCGCGGCTCGACGCGATCGACGCCGATCTCGCCCGGGCCGCCGGGCCGGATGCGCGGGCGCTGCTCGAAGCCGAGCGCGCCAGCATCACCGAGACGCTCGCCAAGACCTCAGCCGGTGATCGCCGGCTGATCGCGTCGCTGCAGCAGGAAATCCGCGGCCTCGAAAAGGCGCTGGCGCGCGCCGAGCGCGGCGTCGCGAAAACCGAGGCGTCTGTCGCCCGCACCACGGAACGGCTCGCCGCCGCCGAGCGGAAGGTCGTCACGACGCGCGATCTCGCGGCCAGCCGCGCCGAGTCGCAACGCGATGTCGTGCTGACGGAAATGCGCAAGTCCGTCTCGGCGCTCGCGGACGAAGGTTACGGGCTGAAACTGCCGCGCGATGACGCGCAGGCGATTGCCGATCGCATCCTCGCGGCGACCGACGCCGAAGCCGCCGACGTGCTGCGCGGCGTCACCGCCGAACTGGTCGAGCGCGCGCACGCCGCCCGGCAGGCGCAGGGTGTCACGACCGTCGCCGGGGAGCGGCAGGCGCGCCGCGCCGAATATCACACCGAACAGACCCGCAAAGCCGTGACGGCGCTAGCCCGCGAAGTCGGCTACGAAATTCCGCGCGAGGAAGCCGCCGCGCTTGCCGCGCGCCTTGTCAAGGCGTCGGACGACGAGGCGCTCGCCATCCTCGACGAGTTCATGCTGCGGCCGCGCACCATCAACGAACCGCTGCCCGGGACGGTCGGGGCGCGCGACATCCCGGCCGCGAAGCCGGAAGCCGAGCGGGTCAACGGCAAGCGCGTCACCATCGAGAACGCCACGCCCGAACAACTCCGCGCGCTGGCCGACGAGACGACGCCGGCCCGCGTCGCCGAACTGCGCGTCGATCCGCTGACCGACGAAGCAGCGGTCGCCGAGGCCGACCGGCTGCGGGCGACGAAGGACGTCCAGGTTCCGGTCGGCGTCGCCGAGCAGGACGGCGTCAAGACCCCGGTGTTCCGCAGCCTCGACGACATGATGGACGAGGCCGACCGCCAACTCGCCGCAGCGAAAGAGATTGCCGCGTGCGCCACGCCGCAACAGGAGGCCGCCGCGTGAGTGTCGCCGAATGCATCGCCAAACTCGTCGCCGCCGGCACGATCGACAAGAAGGTCGCCGGGGAGGCGCTCGATCTCTACACCCGGTCGAAGGCCGACTACGCCCGCACGATGGGCCCGGCGCAGGCCGAAGGCGCCGCGGCGCTTGCCGTCGCGAAGGCGATGGAGAGCGCCGGCAAGACGCTCAAGAACGACGCCGCCAAGCAGGCCATCGCCTATGCGAACGCCGAGCGGACGATGCTCGAACACCCGCAGGGGCGCGTCGCCG
>JADZDA010000158.1 GCA_020851255.1 Burkholderiales bacterium
CTTGGACGTCGAGCAGGGCTTGCTGATCTTCTTCAATTCCTCGACGACCGAGACCACGGCCTTGTCGATGCCGCGCTTCAGGTCCATCGGGTTCATGCCGGCCGCGACGTACTTCATGCCTTCGGCGAGGATCGACTGCGCGAGCACCGTCGCGGTCGTCGTGCCGTCGCCGGCGACGTCCGAGGTCTTGGACGCGACTTCCTTGACCATCTGCGCGCCCATGTTCTCGAACTTGTCCTTGAGCTCGATCTCCTTCGCGACCGAGACGCCGTCCTTGGTGATCGTCGGCGCGCCGAAGCTGCGCTCGAGCACCACGTTGCGGCCCTTGGGACCGAGCGTCACCTTGACGGCGTTCGACAGGACGTTGACGCCGTTCACCATCTTGTTGCGGACGTGTTCGCCGAAGCGGACATCCTTGGCTGCCATAGCGGGATTCTCCTGGAAGAGCTTTGAGTGTTCGTGCGGATCAGGCGACGACGCCGATCACGTCGTCTTCCCGCATGTGCAGGTAGTCGACGCCGTCCATCTTGAATTCCTGGCCGGAGTACTTGCCGAAGAGGATCTTTTCGCCGACCTTGACGCCCATGGCGACGAGCTTGCCGTTGTCGTCGGTCTTGCCGGGGCCGGCCGCGACGACCTCGCCCATCGAAGGCTTCTCGGCCGCGGTATCGGGGATCACGATGCCGCCGGCCGACTTGCGTTCTTCTTCCAGCCGCTTGACGATGATCCGGTCATGCAAGGGACGAAGCTTCATAGTAAGGACTCACTCCTTGAAAGAGTCGTTGAGATTCAATCACTTGTATTCCACCATTCGCCGTTTGCCAAGGCGTAGGGCCGTGATCGCCAGCCCGGATTGTTAGCACTCGCGGGAAACGAGTGCTAATTATCGCCGTTTCGGCGGGCAATTTCAACCGGTCCCACCGGTATCGCCGTTCGTCCGGGACCGGGACCCGGGGCACGGCGGTTCCGGCGAACCGACCCCCCGCGACTCCTGGGCCCGCCGCCTGTCCGCCGAATCGGCCATTTCGTAAGCCGGGCTCGCGCCGGACGTCCATCCGCGCTAGCGTTGCCATCCCTGCCCGGCGCACGCCGGCCCCGAGGATCCCACCGCCATGCTGCGACCCGCCCACATCGGACACCTCGCGCTCCTGCGGTCGCTGATCCGGGACGCCGCGCGCGACGGCGCGTTCGATCCGGCGCTCGCGTGGGACTCGCCCGCGGCAGAGCGGTTCTTCGGCGAGCTGCGCCAGGCGCTCAAGACCGGCTACTTCGTCGTCGAGGACCCGTCGTCGGGAACCGTGCGCACGGTCGCCGTACCGGGCTACGTCTACTGGGCGGACGAGACCGCCGGCAGCGAGCCGCCGGTCGGCTTCGGCCTATTCCGCGCCGTCGACGACGGCTACGAACTGTGGCTCACCGGGCTCGAGGCGTCGTTGCGCGGCAAGGGACACGGCCGCGCGATGCTGAACGCGCTGTTCCAGACTCCCACCGGCCGCCGCACGCGCGTCATGCGTGTCCGTCGCGCCGCGCGCTCCGCCGGCGCGATCGCGCACCTGCTCGCCGAACACGGTTTCACCGCGACGCGCGAGACCGATCGGGAGACCTGGTTCGTGCGCGTCGCGCCGCCGCAGCCCGAACCCCGGCGATCCGTGCGCCCCCCGGTCCGCGGCCGGGTGCACTGAGCCGCCGCCGCCCGCCGCCGCGTTACGCGGCCTCGTCGAACTCCCGCAGCAGGCGCTCGACCGCGCCCACGAGCTGCGCGGCGGAGTCCGGCTTGTAGACGATCTCGCGGACGCCGACCTCGTCGGCCAGCCGGCGCAGTTCGTCGGTCACGTAGCCGGTGGTGATCACCACCGGCAGGTCCGCGCGGGTCGCGCGGATCGCACGCGCCAGGTCGACGCCGGACATCGACGGCATGCTGTAGTCGCTCACGACCAGCCGGTACGCGGACGGCTCCGCGCGGATCGCCGCGAGCGCGTCCACGGGGTCGGTGTAGCCGCTCACCCGGTAGCCCGCCCGCGAGAGCAGGCGCTGCGCGAGGAACACGAGCGCCTCGTCGTCGTCGACGTAGATCACGTGCTGTCCGGAGCCTCCCGGCGAGAGCGCCGACGACACGGCGGCGGCGGCGGCGGCCGGCACGTCCGACGACGGCAGGTAGACGTGGAACGTCGACCCCGCGCCGGGCGAGCTGCGGCACACGATGCCTCCGCCATGGCCGCGCACGATGCCGTGGACGACCGCGAGACCCAGGCCGGTGCCCTTGCCCGCGGGCTTGGTCGTGAAGAACGGCTCGAAGATCCGCGACTGCGTCTCGGCGTCCATGCCCACGCCGTTGTCCCGTACCGAGCCGTGCACTTGGCGGCCCGGCGCGCGCGCGCCGGCTTCGCGGGCGCCCGCGGCGTCGAGTTCGACCTCGTCGACCGCGATCTCGATGTCGCCCGGCTTGCCGTCGAGCGCGTGCCAGGCGTTGGTGCCCAGGTTGATGAGGAGCTGATGGACCTGCGTGGGATCGCCCATCGCGCACGCCGGTCGCGCCGGCAGCCGCGTCGCGATCCGCACGTTCGCCGGCAGCGTCGCCCGGAGCAGCTTGAACGCGTCCTCGACGGACTGGCGCACGTCGAGCGCGCGGCGCTGCGGTTCCTCGCGCCGGCTGAACGTCAGGATCTGCTCGATGACGTCGCGCGCGCGGTGCGAGGATTTCGCGATCTCCTCGAGGCTCTGCGCGGCCGGATGACCGGCGGGCAGGTCCTGGCGGGCGAGGTCGACGTTGCCCACGATCGCGCCGATGATGTTGTTGAAGTCGTGCGCGATCCCGCCGGCGAGCGTGCCGATCGCCTCCATCTTCTGAGCCTCGCGGAGCTGTGCCTCGAGGCGGGTGCGCGTCGCCTCGGCGCGCAGCCTCTCGGTGACGTCGCGGAGGATGACCGTGTAGAGGGGCCTGCCCTCGACGGTGACGGCGGAGATCGACGCCTCGATCGGGAACTCCTCGCCGTCCGCCCGCAGGGCGGTGACGCGCCGCGCGCCCGCCATCGGCCTGCGCGCCTCGCCGCGCTCGCCGAAGCGGCGGATCTGGGTCGCGTGGGCCGCACGCGACGCCACCGGGATGAAACGATCGAGCGAGGTGCCGATGGCCGCGCCGGCCTCGCAGCCGAACATCGCCTCGGCCGCCGCGTTGAACACGAGGATGCGCTGGTCGTCGGCGACGGTGATGATCGCATCCATCGCCGAGTCGACGATTCCCGCGAGCCGCCGCTGGTTCTCGACGACCGCGGCCTCGGCGCGCTTGCGGTCGGTGATGTCGCGAAACACCGTGTACCAGCGTACGATCTCGCCGCCACCGTCCCGCTCGGCGGTCGTCGACGACACGACGTCCATCACCGTGCCGTCCTTGCGGACGATCCGGTACTCCACGTCCTTGACGAAGCCGGTCCTGCGGGAGCCGGGAACCACGACCTCGTGCCGGTAGCGGCGCGACTCCGGCGTGAGGAACTCGTCGATCGAGCGGCCGAGGACTTCGTCGCGCGCGTAGCCGGTGACCTCGAGCCAGTAGTCGCTGACCTGCAGGATCGCGCTGCTCGAATCGGTGACGTGCTGCATCGCGGGCGTGCGGTTGTAGAGCGCGCGGAACCGCGCCTCGCCCGACCGCAGCGCCTCGATCGTGCGGTCGCGCTCGACGGCGAGCGTCGCGATCGACGCGCCCCGCTGGATCATAGCGACCTCCTCCGGTGTCGGTTCGCGCGGCTCGCCGTAGTACTGCGAGAACGTGCCGAGCACGTCGCCGCGCGACGAGACGAGCGGAAACGACCAGCAGGAGCGCAGGCCGGCGGCGAGCGCGAGGTCCCGCGCGCCGACCCAGCGCGGATCGGTCGCGATATCGCGGCAGACCACCGGCTGTTTCGTCGCCGACGACGTGCCGCACGCGCAATTCCCGTCCCGGATCTCGATGCCGTCGACGGCGGCGACGTAGTCGGGCGGCAGACTGGGGGCGATGCCGCCGCCCAGGCGCTGGCCGTCGTCGGTGACCCGCAGCATCGCGCAGCGCATGCCCGGGAACAGCCGCTCGTAGCTCGTCATCAGGCGCCCGAGCACGCGGTCGATCGGCTCGCCGCGGGCGAGCCCTTCGAGGACGTCCTGCTCCGCTTCACGGAAGCGCTCCGCCCGCTTGCGCTCGGAGATGTCGACGACGATCGACAGCGAGTGTTGGACGCGGCCGTCGCCGCCCCGGACCGCGACCGACGAGACCAGCGCGTCGAGGACGCCGCCGTCCTTGCGCAGGTACTGCGCCTCCGTGTTGAACCGCTCGCCGGCGGCGAGGAACTCCGGGAGCGCGACCGAGCGGAAATGTCGCCTCGCGTCCGGCGCGAGGAAGGCGTCCAGCGGCCGCCCGATGACCTCGTCGCGCCCGTAACCCATCTTGGCGAGCCAGAAATCGCTGACGCGCTCGACCGTGCCGTCGACGCCGATCGACATCAGCATCGCCGGAGTCCGGTTGTACAGCATCCGGAAGCGCGCCTCGCTGTCGGTCAGCGCGCGCATCACGCGGTCGCGCTCGATCGCGAGCGCCGCGAGCCAGGCGCCGCGCTCGGCCGTGGCGAGCTCCTCCGGGGTGACGCCGCGCGGCTCGCGCGCGTAGAAGGCGAGCGTTCCCAGCACCGCGGACGTCGACGACAGGACCGGAAACGACCAGCAGGCGCGCAGTCCCTGCGCGAGCGCGGGATCGCGCCAGTCGTTCCACAGCGGGTCGGTGGCGACGTCGAGGACGATCACCGGTCGCCGCGTCCAGGCGGCCGTGCCGCAGGACCCCGAGTTCGGGCCGATCTCCATGCCGTCGATGGCACGCACCCACTCGTCGGGGAGATGCGGCGCGGCGGCGTTCCGCAATCGACGGCCGTCGGCGTCGAGCAGCATCACCGAGCCGATCATCCCGTCGAAGAGCGTCTCGAATCCCGCGACGAGGCGCTCGAGCACGTCGGGCAGCGGGTGCCCCTGCGCGAGCGCCTCGAGTACCGTGCGCTCGAAGCGGCGCCGCTCCTCGTCCCGGTGCCGGTCGGTGATGTCCATGACGACGCCGACCCACGAGCGCTCTTCGCCACGAGCGACGGCCTTCGAGGCGTCGATGCGGATCCAGCGGGTCTCGCCGCGCACGCGGACTCGACCCTCCCATTCGAGCGCCTGGCTCATGCGGCGCGCCGCGTCGCTCGTCGCGAGCAGGTCGGCGCGGTCGAGCGGATGCACGGCGTCGATCATGCGCGCGCGCACGGTCCCGGGGTCCGCGTCCTCGATGCCCAGCATCGACAGGAATCGCGTGCTGGTGAAGTCGTAGAGCACCGGCCCGTCCGCGACCGCGCGCGCCCGGAAGACCCCGACCGGGACGCTGTCGGTGAGACTGCGATAGCGCGCCTCGCTCTCCCGCAGCGCGTTCTCGACACGGACCGTCTCGCTCAGGTCGACGGACGTGCCGAACAGGAACTCGACCCCGTCCGACCCCCTGGCGGGATCGACGGTGGTCAGCAGCTGCCGGGCGGCCCGCCCCGGCGGAACCACGCGGAACGAGAAACGCTGCGCCGCCCGTTCTCGCGCGGCGCGTTCGAGCGACGCCGCGACACGGTCGCGGTCGTCGTCGTGGACGCAGGACAGCCACTCGGCCAGCGTCCCGCCGAACGTCCCGGCGGCCAGGCCCAGATTGCGCAGATGCCCGTCGGAGCAGTCGACGCGCCCGGTGGACGGCCACCACCGCCAGTATCCGCTGCCCGCGAGGCGTTCGGCAGCCGCGAGCTGATCGCGCGAATCGCGCAGTTGGCGCTCCGCGACGAGCTGGGAGGTCACGTCCCGCACGCGGGCGTGCGCCACGCGCCGGCCCTCCGGCGTGACGACGATCGAGGCGACGGCCTCGGCCGGGAACACCGTACCGTCCGCGCGGACGCAGCGCAACGGACCGGCGTAGACGCCGGTGCGACGCACCGTGGCGAGCGCGTCCTCTAAACCGGGGTCCCCCTGGTCGACCAGCCGCGACCACTCGAGCCCCGCGATCGACGCCGCGTCGTAGCCGAACAGTGCGAGCGCCGAGGCGTTCGCCGCCGTGATCGACCCGTCGGACGACGAGACGAGCTGGGCCTCCGAACTGTTCTCGAACGTCTGCCGCAGCAGGCGATCGCTCTCCGACAGCGTTCCCTCCGCACGCACGCGCTCCGCCTGCACGACGGTGATCGTCAGCGCGACCAGCGCGACCGTCAGGACGAACGTCCAGAGGAGCAGCAGGCTCTCGGTCGCCTGGGGCCGGACGAATTGCGACACGCCGGCGGCGGTTCCCCAGGACGAGCAGAATCCGATCAGCAGCGCACCCGCCGTCGCCCCGACGATGCCGAAGCGCAGCGCGAGCCAGGTGAGTGGCGCGAGGACGAGGAACGCCGCCGGCAGCGCTCCGCCCAGGCCGCCGAGGAACACGATCCAGCAGGTCACCGCGGTCGCCGCGAGCGCGGCGGCGAATTCCAGCGTCTTCCGGCGCGCATCCGCGGCCAGCCCCGGATCGACGGCGAGGAGCAGCGATCCGGGAAGCAGGAAGCCGATCAGGTCTCCCAGCCACCAGATCGCCACGTTCCAGGCGATCCCGCCCGGTCCGAACGAGCCGAAAAACAAGGTAGAGAGAACGCCGATCGCGGCGGTGGTCATCGCCGCGACCAGGCATCCGGCGAGGAAGACCGCCAGGTCGCGTTTGCGGCCGAAACGTCGATCGAAGCGGGCGCGAGCGAGGACCGCGGCACCCGCGAGCGGCCCGGCCCCGGAGCCCCCCGCGATGCCGACGGCCTCGGCGGTCGACACCTCGCTGGTCACCAACATGACCGCCAGCGCGGCGGCGGCGGCCCACAGCGCCTGCAAGCGCCCCCAGCGGGCCACGGCGGCGAGCGCGACCCCGTTGGGCAGCCAGATCAGCGCTGCGTCCGTGCCAAGCGTCGGCATCGCCATGCACGCCCACCCGGCGGCGGCGTACACCACGAACACCGCCAGCGCCCGCGCGACCGCACCCGGGCGCCCGGCGTCGGGACCCGGGGCGGCAAAGCCGGACTCTTCTGGGCTGGACGTCATGTTGCCGCTAACCCCGATTGGTCGGGACGCTCGCCCGCGAACCCCGGCGCCGGCCGGTCTCGTCGCGTGGCGACGAGCCTACCACCCCGATGCTCGGACAAGGCCGGGTCAAGAAAGCGCGGAATGTTCGAACATCGGCATGCAAGGGTCGTTCCCGCAGCTCGACGGGCCGGCGACGGGCCGGAATCGCGCCCGCGCGGGGAGTGCGGCCCGCGGTCGGGCATGGTTCGTCTCCCGGGCGGCACCGTGCTACCGTACGAAAAGCCGTCGTCGGAGAACGCCATGGACGAAATCACGCTGCCCGGTCCCGCGAAGCCCCTGCCATCGTCACAGGTATCCCCGACCCCGGCCTCGCCGCCGCCTGCGGCCGACGGCCCCGGTCGCCGCGAGCCGCGCGAACTGTCCGGCAGCCGGGGAACCGCCTGGTGGACCGAAGGCTGGCAGGTCTTCATGGCGGCTCCCGGCACCTGGATCGGCCTGGTCCTGCTGATGTTCGTGATCGTCGTCGCCATGGCGTTCGTTCCGATCCTCGGGACGATCGCCCAGTCCGTGCTCGCACCGGTGTTCGCCGGCGGCATAGCCCTGGGCGCGCATGCGCTCGCCCGGGGGAAGCCGCTGACGGTCGGGCACCTGTTCGAAGGCTTCAGCGCCGGCCGCTTCCTGCCGCTCGTGATCGTCGGGCTCTTCTACCTCGCGGCCGCGTTCGTCTTCTGGCTCGTGTTCATCGTCCTGGTGCTCGGCATGGCCGGCGGCGCCGGACTCTTCTCGGCGCTCACGTCGGGCGGCGCGAACGGCTGGGCGCACGTGCTCGCGTCGGTCGGCGTCGCCGCGCTGGTGTTCGTGCCGATCGCGATGATCGGGTTCGCGCTGATCGCGATGGCGTACTGGTACGCGCCGGCGCTCGTGGTGCTGAACGGCGAGGAACCGATCGAGGCGATGAAAAAGAGCTTCCGCGCCTGCTGGCGCAACATGGGCGCGATGCTGATCTACGGCCTCGTGTTCATCGCGCTGTCGATCGTCGCGTCGCTGCCGTTCGGACTGGGCTGGATCGTGCTCGCGCCGGTGCTGGCCGGCAGCTGGTACGCGAGCTGGCGCGAGACCTTCGACGCCTGACGCGGGAGTGCCCGCGCGCTCAGCGCGGCGGATCGCCGCGCGCCGCGCCCCGGACCGCGAAGTCGACGCCCTGCACCGACAGGGTGTCGCGCGCCGAACGCGCCTGCGCCCGGATCGCCTCCTCGGCGCGCTCGACCTCGCCGAGCACCTCGGGCGCCAGCGTGACGTAGCTCTCGACGCGCACGCCGTGCAGCCGGAACTGCGCGATCAGGAACGGGTGCAGGCGATCCAGCCGCACCGGCTGGTAGACCGACGGCTCGCCGGTCGCCGCGTACGGCAGTCCGCGAACGGCCCGGAAGAAGCGGCGATCCTCGCCGCGACCGCCGGCATCCGCCTGCGCCCACGCCGGAATCGCCGCGAGGCAGGCGAGCTTGTCGACGAGCAGCGTGTCCGGCGCGGCGTAACCGCCTTCGCTCTGCGCGTAGATGCCCCGACCCGGACCGACCGAGTCCCACTCGTCGCGGCAGAGCACGCGCCCGCTGCCGGCGTCGACGAACCAGCGCTGCGCATGCGCCCAGGCGCGGTCGCCGATCGCGCGCTTGAGCGAGTCGAGGTGTTCCGGCGCGTAGCGGACGCGCTCGGACAGGTAGGCGACATGCCGCGCGTCGGCGAGCAGCGTGAGCGCCGCGCGGAGCGACCCGCCCTCCGTCGGCGCATGGACGCCGCCCTGCGAGCGCGACGTCGAGTAGCCGGGGTCGACGACCGTGAGCGACATCGTCGCGGGGGCGTCGGCGACCGCGCGCTCGATCGCGGCCCGTTCGACGCCGGGCCCGTCCACACCGACGACGATCTGGACGCGGCCGGAATAGGACTGCGCGGTCACCGAGCGCAGCGCGGCCGCCAGCGCGCCGGGCCGCCGGGCGACGACCACGACGGCCACGTCGAAACGCGGCACCGGAGCGGAATCCGCGTTCAATGCGCGCGCTCCCAGTTGGGGCCGGCGCCGACGTCGACCGCGAGCGGCACCGACAGCGCCGCGACGCCGGTCATGCGGTGCGGGAGTTCGCGCGTCACGCGCTCGAGCTCCGCGTCCGGGACCTCGAGGACCAGTTCGTCGTGGACCTGCAGCACGAGGCGGGTGGCGAGCCCGGCGGAATCCAGCCAGCCGGCGACCGCGATCATCGCGAGCTTGACCAGGTCCGCGGCGGTGCCCTGCATCGGCGCGTTGATCGCCTGCCGCTCGGCGGCGGCCCGCCGCGGCCCGCCGCCGGCCTTGATGTCGGTGAGCCACAGCCGCCGTCCGAACACCGTCTCGACGTAGCCCTGCTCGCGCGCGAGTTCGCGCGTGCGCTGCATGTACTCGGCCACGCCCGGATAGCGCTGGAAGTAGCGGTCGATGAACTGCTGGGCGGCGCCCCGCTCGATGCCGAGCTGCTGGGCGAGGCCGAACGCGCCCATGCCGTAGATCAGTCCGAAGTTGACCGCCTTGATCATCCGGCGCTGGTCGCCGGTCACTTCGGAGGGCGCGACGCCGAACACCTCGGCCGCCGTCGCGCGGTGGATGTCCTCGCCGGCATGGAACGCGCGCACCAGCGCCGCGTCGCCGGACAGGTGCGCCATGATCCGCAACTCGATCTGCGAATAGTCGGCCGACACGAGCACGTGGCCGGGCGGCGCGACGAACGCCTCGCGGATGCGCCGGCCCTCGTCGGTGCGCACCGGGATGTTCTGCAGGTTCGGGTCCGACGACGCGAGCCGGCCGGTCACCGCCGTCGCCTGCGAGAACGTGGTGTGGACGCGCCCGGTACGCGGATTGACCATCTGGGGCAGCTTGTCGGCGTAGGTCGACTTGAGCTTGGCGAGCGCGCGGTGCTCGAGGATCACCCTGGGCAAAGGATAGTCCGCGGCCAGCGCCTCCAGCACCTCTTCGTCGGTCGAGGGCTGGCCCGTGGCGGTCTTGCGCGCCACGGGCAGCTTCATCCGTTCGAACAGCACCTCGCCCAGCTGCCGCGGCGAGGCGAGGTTGAAGGGTCCGCCCGCCAGCGCGTAGGCCTGCTGCTCGAGCGCGACGACCCGCTCGCCCAGCGTCCGCCCGTGGGTCCGCAGCAGGTCGGCGTCGATCAGCACGCCGGTGCGCTCCATCCGGAACAGGATCGCGCGGACCGGCAGCTCGATCGCCTCGTAGACGTGTCGCAGCCTCGGGTCGTGCGCGAGCTTCGGCGCCATCACGCCGTGCAGCCTCAGCGTGACGTCGGCGTCCTCGCCGGAGTACTCGGCCGCCCGCTCGACGCCCACCTGGTCGAAGCCGATCCGCGCCGCGCCCTTGCCGGTGACCTCGTCGTAGGTCAGCGTCTTCCAGTCGAGATGGCGCCACGCGAGGCTGTCCAGGTCGTGCGGCCGGTGCGCCTCCAGCACGTAGGACTCGAGCAGCGTGTCGTGGGCGACGCCGGCGAGCGCGATCCCGTGGTTGGCGAGCACGTGCTCGTCGTACTTGACGTTCTGGCCCAGCTTGGCGCGGCGCGCGTCCGCGAACCACGGGGCGAGCTCGGCGAGCACCCGGTCGCGGTCGAGCTGATCGGGCGCTCCGGCGTAGCGGTGGGCGAGCGGGATGTAGCACGCGCGCCCCGGCGCTACCGCGAACGACAGTCCGACGATCTCGGCCCGCATCGGCTCGAGGCTCGTGGTCTCGGTGTCGAACGCGACCAGCGGCGCGTGCGCGATCTCGCGCATCCAGCGCGCGTACGCGGCCTGGTCGAGCACGCACTCGTAGGCGAGGTTCAACGGCTTGCCCGCCGCGGCGTGGCGTTCCGGTTCGTCGTCCGCCGAGTACCGGCGCACGTCGTCCCGGGCCGCCTCGCGCGCGATCGCGCCGATCGCGTCCGGCGGCGCGCCGGCCGCGCGCCCGCCGGCGGCTTCCCGCAGCCAGCTCCGGAACCCGTAGCGCTCGTAGAGCGTACGCAAGGTCTCGCCGTCGGGCGGTCCGGGCGCGAGCGCCTCGGGACCGAGCGGGAGCTCGCAGTCGGTCTTCACCGTGAGGAGCTCGCGGCCGCGCGGCAGCCAGTCGAGCGCCGCGCGGAGATTCTCGCCCGCCTTGCCGCCGATCCCGGCCGCGTGGGCGACGACGCCGTCGAGCGACCCGTACTGCGCGAGCCACTTCGCCGCCGTCTTCGGCCCGACCTTGTCGACGCCGGGCACGTTGTCGACCGCGTCGCCGGTCAGCGTCAGCAGGTCGAGCACCTGGTCGGCGCGCACGCCGAACTTTGCGACGACACCGGCTTCGTCGAGCGTCTCGTTGCTCATGGTGTTGACGATCGTCACGCCCGGCTGGACGAGCTGCGCGAGATCCTTGTCCGACGACGAGATCGTCACGTCGATGCCGGCGGCGCGGGCACGCCGGGCCAGCGTGCCGATCACGTCGTCGGCCTCGACACCGTCGACGACGAGGAGCGGCCAGCCGTGCGCGCGGACCAGCGCCTTGATCGGCTCGATCTGCGCCGCGAGGTCGGCGGGCATCGGCGGCCGGTTCGCCTTGTAATCGGGATAGAGCGCGTCGCGGAACGTCGGGCCCGGCGCGTCGAGCACGACGGCGAAATAGTCCGGCTTGCCGTCCTCGAACAAACGGCGCAACATCGAAAGCACTCCGCGCAGCGCACCCGTGGGTTCGCCGCCGGGCGCGCGCAGGTCGGGCAGCGCATGGAACGCCCGGTAGAGGTACGACGAACCGTCGACGAGTACGAGCGTGGGCATGCCGCAGACGACGCCGAAGATCCCGGGCCTGGTCGATCCCCAGGCGCACTACACGAGCAACGGCCAGGAAGCGTGGCGGGTGCTCGGCATTATGGCAGAGTTCGTCGCCGCGACCGAGAAGCTGCGCGGCATCCGGCCGGCCGTGTCGATGTTCGGCAGCGCGCGCATCCGCGAAGGACACCCGTACTACACGCTGACGCGCGACATCGCGCGGCGCCTCTCCGACGCCGGCTTCGCGGTCGTCTCCGGCGGCGGCCCGGGCCTGATGGAGGCGGCCAACCGCGGCGCGCACGGCGGGCGCGGTCCGTCGATCGGCCTCAACATCCAGATCCCCCACGAGCACGGCGACCGCGCATCCCAGGACATCTCGGTCGACTTCCGCTACTTTTTCACGCGCAAGATGATGTTCGTCCGCTACGCGTCGGCGTACGTCGTCCTGCCCGGCGGCTTCGGCACGCTGGACGAACTGTCCGAGTGCCTGACGCTCGTCCAGACCGGCAAGAGCCGGCGCATTCCGATCCTCCTCGTGGGCAGTTCGTTCTGGCGGGGCCTCGTCGACTGGATGGGCGAGCGGCTCGTCGGCGAGGGCATGATCGGGGAGCGCGACCTCGATCTCCTCACGGTCACCGACGACGCCGACGCGGTGGTCGAGTCGATCTTCCGCTTCTACGAAGGGCGCGGCTTCCAGCCCACGCTCGAGGAGCGCCAGCGGATGCTCAACCTGTGACCCCGTGACCCGCGCCCGCGACGCACCGTCGGCCCGCGTACCCGGACCGGCGTCCTGATAAAATCGCCGTATGCACGCTCTCGACCGACCGACGGCGACCGGTTCCGCGCACCGCGGCCTGGCGGCGCTCGCGCTCGCGGGCGCGTTCGTCGCCGGCCCGGTGCTCGCGCAGATCGCGCCTGCGCCCCCTCCGCCGCCGCCGCCCGGTGCCGAGGTGCCGCTCGCGGCAAGCGCCGCCGGCGATCCCGACCTCGAACCGCAGGTCACGATCGTCCGGCGCGCCGACGAAACGCGCGAGGAGGTGCGTATCGGCGGGGAGCTCAAGTTCATCAAGGTGACACCGCTGCACGGTCGTCCGTACTACCTCGTGCCGGACGCGAACGGACTCACCTTCCAGCGCCGCGACAGCCTCGACACGTCGCTCAAGGTGCCGATGTGGATCCTGTTCTCCTGGTGATCGCGCCCGCGCGCGCCTGACGCCGCCCCCGCGCCGTACCGGCGGATCTCCCCGCTTCCGCATGTCCGTCTACACGACCGTCTCGGCCGAGGATCTCGACGCCTGGCTCACCCGCTACGCGGTGGGCGCGAGGGTCGCGCACGAGCCGATCGAGTCGGGCATCGAGAACACCAACTACTTCCTGACGACCGCGCGCGGCCGGTACGTCCTCACCCTCTACGAGCGCCTGCCGGCCGACGAGCTGCCGTTCTACCTCAACCTGATGGCGCACCTGGCGCGGGCCGGTGCGCCGGTGCCGGCGCCGGAACCGGACCGCACCGGCGCGTATTTCTCGATCCTGTGCGGAAAGCCGGCCGGCCTGATCGCGCGTGTCGACGGCGCCGCCCGCGCGAACCCCGGCGGCGGCGAGTGCGCGGCCGCCGGCGAGGCGCTCGCGCGGATGCACGTCGCCGCGGGGGATTACCGCGCCCGGCTCGCCAACCGCCGGGGACCGGCGTGGTGGCGGCAGACGGCGCGCGCGGTGACGCCCTACCTCGATCGCGCGCAGGCCGAGCTGCTCGCCTCCGAGCTCGCATTCCAGGCCGGCTACGACCGTGCGCGGATGCCGCGCACGGCGATCCACGGCGACTACTTCCGGGACAACGTGCTCTTCACCGACGGGCGGGTCGCCGGCGTGATCGATTTCGGGTTCGCCGCCTCCGATTTCGTGGCCTACGATCTCGCGATCGCGGTCAACGACTGGTGCGTGAACGACGACGGCAGCCTCGACCCGGAGCGGCTCGACGCGTTCGTCGGCGCCTACCAGTCGCGCCGGCCCCTCGAACCCGTCGAACGCGAGCAATGGCCGGCGCTGCTGCGCGCCGCCGCGCTGCGCTTCTGGCTGTCGCGGCTGCACGATTTCCACCTGCCCCGCGCGGGCGAACTCGTCCACGCGCACGATCCGGGCGTGTTCGAGCGCATCCTCGCATCGCGCGTCGCCGCCACGCCGCGGCTGCCCGACATGCGCGCGGCCTGACGCGAATTGGACACCCCGCGCGACGTCGTCTACACGGTGCACGAGACCCGCAAGGGCCTCGCCTGGCTCGTGCAGGCCTGGGCGCTGTTCTCCCGGGCGCGCCTGCCGTGGGTGCTGCTGCTGGCGACCTATTACCTCGTGATGATGGGGGTCGACGTCGTCCCGCTGGTCGGACAACTCGCGGTGCCGCTGATCAAGCCGGTCTTCGCGGTCGGCTTCCTCGCCGCGGCATGGACGCAGGAACGCGGCGGCTCGCCGCGCGTGCGCGACCTGTTCCAGGGATTCCGCTCCAATCTGCACGCGCTGCTCGCGATCGGCTTCGTGTTCGTGCTGGGGATCACGGCCGCCGTGCTGTCGACCGCGCTGGTCGATGGCGGCCGCCTGCTGGACACGCTGACCGCCCCGGCGCCCGCGACCGCCGCCGAGCGCGACGCCTGGGCTGCGACCCTGTCGGCGACGCTCGCCGATCCGCGCACCCAGTTCGCGATGGTCTTCGCCGTGCTGGTCGCCGTCCCGGCGCTCGCCGCGGTCTGGTTCGCGCCGGGCCTGGTCGTGTTCCAGGATCTGCCGGCGCGCCAGGCGCTCGTCTGGTCGCTGCGCGCGTCGTTCGCGAACTGGAGGGCCCTCGCGCTCTACGGCGTCGGCGTCCTCGTTTTCGGCGGCCTCGTGCCGGGCGTGGCGGTCGCGCTGCTCGCGATGCTCGTGCCGCCGTCGGTCGCGACCGTGCTGGCGCTCGCCGTCCTGCTCCCCTACGTGTTCTTCTTCGCCGCCACGCTGCACGTGTCCGACTACGTCGCCTACCGCGACGTGTTCCACGCGGGCGAGACCCTCGCGCCGCTCCAGCCGTCCCGCTCGCGCGCCGGCGGCTGAGTCAGGGCCCGGTCGTGCCGATGCGTACCGAACCGCCGGCCGGCTGGCGGGCGCTGTTCCCCGGCGTCGCGCAGATCGTGTCGTCCGACGGCTGGCGCGGCGACCTCGCCGCCGGCCTCGCGATCGCGGTGGTCATGATCCCGTCGGTGCTCGCCTACGCCGAGCTCGTCGGACTCGCCCCGTCCGCCGGCCTGTACGCCGCGGTCGGCGCGATGGCCGTCTACGCGACGTTCGCCCGCTCGCGCCGCGTGATCGTCGGGCCGGACACGACGGTCGCCCTGCTCGCCGCGAGCATCGTCCTGCCGCTCGCCGGCGGCGACCCGGCCCGGACCGCGGCGCTCGCCGCGACGCTCGCGCTGATGACCGGCGCCGTGCTGCTCGCCGCTTCACGGCTCGGACTGGGCCAGGCGGCCGACGTGCTCGCGCGCCCGGTGCTCGTCGGGTACGCGAACGGCGCGGCGCTCGTGCTGATCGATTCGCAGCTCGCCACGCTGATCGGCGTGCCCTTGCCGGGCGAAGGCTTCTTCCAGCGCATCACCGGCGCGATCACGGCGATCCCGTACGCCCACGGTCCCACGCTCGCCACCGGCGTCGCCCTGATCGCGCTGATGCTCGGCCTGCGCCGCTACGCGCCGGTCGTTCCCGGCCCGCTGGTCGCCTGCGCGGCGGCGATCGCCGCGCTGCACGTGTTCGACCTCGCCGGCCGGGGCGTGGTCACGCTCGCCTCGCCGCCGGCCGGACTGCCCGTTCCCGGATTGCCGGATATCCGCTTCGCCGACATCCGCGCGCTGGTGCCAGGAACGATCGCGCTCGCGTTCCTCGTCTTCGCCGAGGGACTGCTGCTCGCGCGCACGCTCGCCGACCGGCAGCGCGAGAGCGTCGACGCGGGCAACGAGCTCGAGGCGCTCGGGGCCGCGAACATCGGCGCCGGGCTCCTCGGCGGATTCAACGTCGGCGCGAGCGGCTCGCGGTCGATCACCGCCGACGCCGCGGGCGCCCGCTCGCAGCGCGCGCAGGTCGTCGCGCTGGCGCTCCTGCTCGTCTTCGTCTTCTGGCTCGCGCCATGGCTCGGCCACCTGCCGCGTGTCGCACTCTCCGCGATCCTGATCGTGGCCGCCGTCCACATGCTGGACGTGGCGGGGGCGCGTGCGCTCGTGCGGCTGGACCGCCACGCCTTCTGGCTCGCCAACGCGGTCACCGTCGGCGTGCTCGTGCTGGGCGTGCTGCCCGGCATGCTGATCGGCATCGGCCTCGCGCTCGCCGAGCTCCTGGTCGACGTCGCCCGGCCGCGCGACGCGGTGCTGCGCAGGCAGCGCGCCGACGGGCGCTTCCACGACCTCGACGACGACCAGCCCGGCACCTCGCCGCCCGGCGTGGTCGTCTACCGCCTGTACGCACCGCTCGTGTTCGCGAACGCCCGCCACGTCGCCGGCCGCGTTGACGCGCTCGCGACCGACGGCGAATCGCCAGCCCGGCTGGTCGTGCTCGACCTCCAGGCGGTCTCGCACATCGACGTCACGGCGATCGACGTGCTCGCCGACCTGCACGACCGGCTGGAGGAGCGCGGCGTCGACCTGCGCTACGCCCGCGCGAACCGGCCGCTGCGCGAGCAGATCGAGCGCATGCTCGCCGGGCGCCGCGCCGGCGCGGAACGCTTCTTCCCGTCGGCGTCGGCGGCGGTCGACGACTTCCTGCGGGACAGTGACGGATCGCGCTGAAACGCCGGGCGCGGCCGGCGCCGCCGCGCCGCCGGGACTGCGGACGACCGCGTGGCCGCGGACGCGGAAGCTCCGCGCGAAGGCGCGCAGGGGTCAGGAGGAGACCGGTTCCAGTCGCGCGTACTCGAGCGCCAGCCACTTCACGCCGGACTCGCGGAAGTTGACCTGGACACGGGCGTCGCTGCCGCGTCCCTCGGCGCCGACGATCACGCCGACGCCGAACTTCGCGTGGCGCACGCTCTGGCCGACCCGCCATTCGGGGCCCCGGGGCGTCGATGCCGGGCGCTCCGGCGCCGGCGACTCGAGGCCGCCCCACTCGGACCGGTCGACGTCGATCGCGCCGTAGCGCCGCCGCGGCGGCGACAGCCACGACACGAGCTCGCGCGGGATCTCGTCGAAGAAGCGGCTCGCGATGTGCCAGCGCGTCTGGCCGTGCAGCATCCGCGACTGCGCGTGCGTGAGATAGAGCCGCCGCCGCGCGCGCGTCAGCGCGACGTACATCAGCCGGCGTTCCTCCTCGGTCCCGTCCCGTTCGTTCAGGCTGTTCTCGTGCGGGAACAGCCCTTCCTCGAGACCGGTGACGAACACCGTGTGGAATTCGAGTCCCTTCGCCGAGTGCACGGTCATCAGCTGCAGCGCCGGGCGTCCCTCGGCCGCCTGCGTCTCGCCGGCCTCCAGCGCCGCGTGCGCGAGGAACGCGGCCAGCGGATCGGACACGCCGCCGCCCGCGCCGCCTCCGGCCGGTTCGGCGTCCGGCGCCGCGCTGCCAGGGAGCATCGGCGCGTCGGCGGCGTACTCCGCCTCGCGGACGAACGACTGGGCGGCGTTGACGAGTTCCTCGAGGTTCTCGACCCGGTCGTCGCCGTCCTTCTCCGCCGCGTAGTGCGCCTTCAGGCCCGCGGCGGCGATCACGTGCTCGACGGCCTCGGGCAGCGGCAGCGACGCCGCGTCGGCGCGCATCCTCTCGACCGATGCGACGAACGCGGCGAGATTCGCGCCGGCCTTGCCGCCGACCGCGCCGCTGCACGCGGCCTGCCAGAGCGTGGTCCCGCGCCCGCGGGCGGCGTCCTGGAGCTGCTCGAGCGATCGGGCGCCGATGCCGCGCGGCGGGAAATTCACCACCCGCAGCAGCGCGCCGTCGTCGCCGGGCTCGGCGACGAGTCTCAGGTAAGCGAGCGCGTTCTTGACCTCGGCGCGCTCGAAGAACCGCATCCCGCCGTAGACCCGGTACGGCAGGCCCGCGCCGAACAGCGCGTGCTCGAGCACGCGCGACTGCGCGTTCGACCGGTACAGCAGCGCGATCTCGGAGAGCGGCACGCCCTCGTCGGCGATGCCCTTGATCGCATCGACGACGAACGCCGCCTCGTCGAGATCGGAGGGGGCGGCGAACGCACGCACCGGCTCGCCCGCGCCCTCGCTGGTCCACAGTTCCTTGCCCAGGCGGGAGCGATTGTGGCGGATCAGCGCGTTGGCGGCATCGAGGATGTGGCCGTGCGACCGGTAGTTCTGCTCGAGCTTGATCAGGCGCACCGGATGCTCGGCGCCCCCGAAATCACGCTCGAAATGCTGCATGTTCGCGGCGTTCGCGCCGCGGAACGCGTAGATCGACTGGTCGTCGTCGCCGACGGCGAAGACCGTCGCCTTCGGTCCGGCGAGCAGACGCAGCCACCGGTACTGCAGCAGGTTCGTGTCCTGGAACTCGTCGACGAGCAGGTGCGAGTAGCGCCGCTGGTAATGACCGCGGATCGGCTCGTTTCCGGCGAGCAGCTCGTAGCTCCGCAGCAGGAGCTCGGCGAAGTCGACGACGCCCTCGCGCCGGCACATCGCCTCGTAGAGCGCGTAGTGCTCGACCTGGCGCCGCGCGAACTCGTCGCCGGCCTCGACCGCCGAAGGCCGCAAGCCCGCCTCCTTCGCCGACGCGATGAACGAGGCGAGCTGCCTGGGCGGGAAGCGGTCGTCGTCCAGGCCGTGCGCCTTGTAGAGCCGCTTGATCAGCGCGAGCTGGTCGGCGGTGTCGAGGATGCCGAACAGCGGCGGCAGGTCGGCGTCGCGATGGTGCGCGCGCAGCATCCGGTTGCACAGGCCGTGGAACGTGCCGATCCACATGCCGCGCACCGACAGGGGCGTGAGCGCCGAGAGCCTGGTCAGCATCTCGCGCGCGGCCTTGTTCGTGAACGTCACCGCGAGCACCGACAGGACGGACGCCTGGCCGGTCGCGAGGAGCCACGCGATCCGCGTCGTCAGCACCCGGGTCTTGCCGCTGCCGGCGCCGGCGAGCACGAGCGCCGACCCGTGCGGCAGCGTGACCGCCTCGAGCTGTTGCGGGTTCAGGTGGTCGAGGAGCGGCGGGGCCATGGGCGGAGAGGACGACGGGCCGGCGTACCGGGCGCGGATCGCCCGCGACGTCGCGCGGGCGGCGGCGCCGATTATAGGCGACCGGCGCGCAGGTCCTCGGACCGCTCCGGTCGGAGGCTATAATCGCGCGTCGAAAGCAAGCCGATGCCACGCGAACCATCCGCCCCGCCCGACGCGCGCTCCGCCGCGATGCGCGGCTTCGTGCAGTGGATCCGCGCCGCGGCGCCGTACGTCCACGCGTTCCGCGGCAAGACCTTCGTCATCGCCTTCGGCGGCGAGGTCGTCGCCGACGACTCGTTCCTCGGCGTCATCCACGACCTCAACCTGCTGCACAGCCTCGGCATCCGGCTGGTCGTCGTCCACGGCATGCGCCCGCAGATCGAGGCGATCCTCGCGCAGCAGGACATCCCGAGCCGCTATCACGCCGGGCTCCGGGTCACCGACGCGGAGACGATGGACTGCGTGCTCGAGGCCGCGGGCCAGGCGCGCAGCCGGATCGAGGCGATGCTGTCGCTGGGCATGGCCAACTCCCCGATGGCCGGCGCCTACAACCGCGTGTCCAGCGGGAACTACATCACGGCCAAGCCGATCGGCATCGTCGACGGCGTCGACATGATGCTGACCGGCGAGGTCCGACGCATCGACACGCAGGCGATCCAGCAGCGGCTCGACGACGCCGACATCGTGCTGATCTCGCCGCTCGGCTACTCGCCGACCGGGGAGATCTTCAACCTCGCCGTCGAGGAGGTCGCGATGCAGGTGGCCGTGCGGCTCACCGCGCACAAGCTGCTCTTCCTCATGGAGAACGACGGCGTGCGCAACGGCCGCAAGCAGTTGCTGACCGACCTGTCGACACGCGACGCCGAGGCGCTGCTCGCGCGGCCCGAACGCCTCGCGCCCGACGTCCGCCACTACCTGCCCTGCGCGGTGCGCGCGTGCGACAACGGCGTCAAGCGGGCGCATCTGCTGTCGCGACATACCGACGGCGCGCTGCTGCTCGAGCTCTTCACGCGCGACGGCGTCGGCACGATGGTGTCGTCCGCGCCGCTCGCGCACATGCGCAGCGCGACGATCGACGACGTGCTCGGCATCCTCCAGATCATCGAGCCGCTCGAGGAGCAGGGCGTCCTCGTCCGCCGCTCGCGGGAGCGCCTCGAGACCGAGATCGAGCGCTTCGTCGTCGCCGAGTACGACAACCAGATCATCGGCTGCGCGGCGCTCTACGCGTTCCCCGACGAGCGCGTCGGCGAACTCGCCGCGCTGGCCGTCCACCCGGATTTCCGGCGCGAGGGCTACGGCGAGGCGCTGCTCCAGGAGATCGAATCGCGCGCGCGCAAACTCAAGCTCGCCGCGCTGTTCGTCCTGACGACCCGCACGGCCGGCTGGTTCCTGGAACGCGGCTTCAGGCCGGCCGCCGTCGCCGACCTGCCGCGCCAGAAGCAGGCGCTCTACAATTACCAGCGCAAGTCGCAGGTGTACCGCAAGCCGCTCTAGCGATACCGAGGACTGTCCATGGCACGTACGGTGAAGTGCGTAAAGCTCGGCCGCGAGGCCGAAGGTCTCGATTTCGCCCCCTATCCGGGCGAACTCGGCAAGCGGATCTACGAGAGCGTCTCCAGGGAGGCGTGGCAGCAGTGGCTGCGCCACCAGACGATGCTCGTCAACGAGAACCGCCTGTCGATGGCCGACCCGCGCGCGCGCAAGTGGCTCGCCGAGCAGATGGAGA